>CAKZPK010000001.1 GCA_937139035.1 uncultured Crocinitomix sp.
ATAAGGAGGAAGCCCAAATTCAGAAAGTTATCTGGTATAGTACTAAAATGGTGACTGTATTCAGCAAATACTGTTATCCTATTAAAATTTCGGTGAACTCCAGCACCCGTTACAATACCCCAAGCTTCCTCTGATTCTGTACCATGAAGCACAGTCGTTTTGTTTTCTTTTGAATAATTCAATCCACCAACAGGATAGATCCCTATTCCTTTTACATCAAATATGTAATGTGCAATCAGGTTTACATCATACAAGGATTTGTCCGAAGAAGTTAAATATGAAAATTCTGGCCCAAAGCAAATACGTTCGTCTATGTTGTAATAAACCCTTGCGTTAATACCTATTCCATCAAAATCAAAACCATAAATTGCTGATCCTCCTATGGTAAAACTTGATTCAGGAAAAAGACAATGGTGATATAAACTATCAGACTGTGCTTTTAAGGAACAAAACGAACCAATAAAAAGTAAAACGAGAATGTATATCCGAATATTCATTTTACCAGTTTAATACTTTATTTAAATCAATGTGATCTCCAAAGTCGGATCCGTAGAAGGATTCATTAATAATTCCATTTTCGTCAATTAGAAAATCTGCCGGCAATAATGGTTTGTCGGACATAGATTTCATGTTGAAAAAACCATCTACCATCATTTTAATCATAGTGCCCATTCTTAGCATTGCTTTGAACATACCTGACATAGATGATTCTACACCATACTGTTTATAAATCTGAAAATCCGGATCGGCAACAATAGAAAAAGGAGGAGTTTGTTTACCTGCGTATTGCTTTATTTCTTCATTGTCGGCTGAAAAGAAAGCAATAATCTTTATTCCTTTTTTTTCCAATTCACTATGATTTTTAATAAGCTGATGTACTCGAAGATTACAAAATGGACAAGAAGCTCCTCTGAAAAAGGACAGAAGTATCTTTTTCCCCTTGTAGGATGATAAATCCACATCACGACCTAAGTAATCTTTAGTCTTAAACTCTGGTGCTTTGTTTCCTTGTTTTAGTCTCATATCTCTATTTTTTATGAAGGGTTATTGTTTTACCAAATTGTGAAAGAGTCACTTTTGCACAATGAGATGGGTATGTGATTGAATATTCTTTACTGATTTCAAAGGATTGATTAGTTGTAAATTGCCCCTCACATTCAATGGTTCCGTCAGGAGAAAAGCGGCTTACTTTATAACTATCTTCAGAATTGTACTCTTCTATTAAGAACCAAGAGCCGGCTCCTTCACCAGATAACCATTTCATGGTATCGGGCAAACCTTTTATCTTTTTTTGTGGAGGAGGCAATATTTTAGGTAATTGTATCATACAATAATAATTTCAGGTTCAAATTGCTCACTCTTTTTAATTACACCTTTTTCAATTTCACCATAACACATAATATTTCCACCAATTGCTTTTAAATTCCATATTGGCGTTGGGCTAATTGTTAATGAGAATTTCAATTTTAATCTTTGGTTTATGGAGGGTTTACCCATTTGAATGACGCTACTAACAAAGCGAGAACAGTTAGTTCCATTTTGTAAAAATGGTCCGTAAGGAATAAATTCTTGATTTTGAAGATTATTAGCAAAATCAAAAGCTTGGTCGAAATTGATCTTAACAATCGTTCCGTATATTGCTCCATCACCATGAGTAGAAGGCTTGTTATAAAGTTCTTGGAGGATTTCTTTAAGATTTAAAAGCATTTGAAAATCATCCGAGAAAATAGCTTTTTTATTTATCGCCAAGTCATGGTCAGTTTTAACACTGCGGACACGTCCGTGTCCATGAGGAGCATGATAACGTCCAAAGTCAAAATAATGACAGGTTGGATCATCCTGATCTATAAGTACCACAGCAGCATGTCCGACCTTGTAATACCCTTTTTTACTAATTTTTAAGTAGTGTAAAGGGTAATCATACCAAGCACCAGCTCGCTTACACAAAGTTTCCGGCCATGCCAATGCTATTGCAAATCCATTACGCATAACTGTTTCTTTTAATTCCTTTTGTTAATGAACTTCTTTGTTCTTTTAGCAGGTCGCAATAATGCATATTAAAGCTATCCGTACTAAAATCAATTTGTGTAATACTCACAGTCTTTAAGCCATCAGCTCGTTCCATTATCACATCATTTTCAGGATCGTTTCCATGTGAAAATGAATGAAAACTCATGATGCTATCACGTTCAATTTGAGTTTGTGAGTTGAGCCAGTTATTAAACCAGGTTTCTCGATCTTCTCTGATTT
Organism: uncultured Crocinitomix sp.; assembly: GCA_937139035.1. Classification (GTDB taxonomy): domain Bacteria; phylum Bacteroidota; class Bacteroidia; order Flavobacteriales_D; family Crocinitomicaceae; genus Crocinitomix. Next base: position 2,251 of record CAKZPK010000001.1, read on the forward strand.
TTTTTGAATACAAAGTTGCCGATGACCAAATTTGGGGGCCTAATACATCTAATTCTTTTAGGTATTTATTATTGCCATCCCACCGAAATTCATAAAGTTTCAGTTCTTGTGTATTATCTGAGACTATTAGAGTGAACGGCTCTACTTCATTTAAGTAAACACTCTGAAAGAAGTTAGGGAGGGAATCAAATTCAAAGGATTCTAATATTATTTTTCCTCTGCTTTTTAGGTAATTTGGTTTTCGCTCATGTTTCTCAAATGCCCCATTTAAAAGACAACATACACGACCATTATCTCCAGCAGCTATCCATGTTCCTCCTGCTTTTTCATCCTTTGGAAAAAAAACAGTTGTATCACCAATACTTTCAGCTATTGGCAAGCTTGTTGGTCGGAATATGCGTTCATCTCTGTTGCTTGTGAGCACAAACTTTCCAGCTTCAAAGGGTATATAAGTTACTGTACACATACTTTTCGGTGTCTTATTGTAGAAGGAGCAACTCCAAAATTGCTATCCACTTCTAAGTTTTCATCTGTTAAAGCGATTTTAATAATGGCAAGATGATGAATGGTATGATCAAGTGCATAGGCTAACTCTCTGAACAAGGAGGTTTGAATTGACATTTTTTCATCAGAAGTGGTAGAATAGTTCGCCTTTAATGCTAATAGACTATCACTCATTATTTTACTCAGAAATAGAGTAAGTTTTTCGATAATTCCCGTGGCGTAATCAATGTTGGTTTCTATAAGAATGTCTCTTTCTCGGTTGTCATAGCATACAGTACCAGTACTCAAGCCGTTTTCAAGGCAGATATAAAATTCTAAAATGTGTCGAAAATGTTGACCAATAGTAGATTGACTTAAAATTTCTTTTGGTTGGGTATATAATTCTGAGGGAAGCTTATTTATTAGTCCTCTTATTTCCTCAAGCTTCAATATGTTGTGATGAATAAGTGTCATGTTATTTCGATTCTTTAATTAATAATGCAACAACAACCCCAAAAACAACATGCCCCATGATGCTTCCAATTGCCATTAATAACATTGAGCCTTCCGGCTTAGGCATTCCTCCCATCATAGCCCCCATGATAGCCATAGCCACCTGTGCGAAAATGAAAACAGCAATTCCAAATACAGCTCCTTTAAGTATCTTGCTCTTAATATTTACTTTTGGGTGGAACAAATAGACATAAAAGGCAGCAAAAATCACCCCTATCATAAAGTGCATTAACCAACCGATAACAATTGGAGTACCCATCATACCTGAAAGCATTGCAGCTGGGTTCATTTTTGGCATTCCCATCATTGGAGCAATAAACATAATAGCAGTCATTACAACTGTACCAATTATTCCGGAAATCAACGATTGTTTAATTTTTGTATTCATAGCTTTTATTTTTAATTACCATCTCCTTTTCATTTAAAGGATGTTTCAATTTAATTTTCAAATACAGTCGGTGGTTTTTAGATGACCTGACAAAAAAATGGAGTGATTTTTTAATATAGTCTTCTTTTTGGGCAGACTAGGGCAATAAAAAAGGCTTCCGAGATTTAAAATCAAGGAAGCCTTTTCCAATCATTAACTAAAACCAATCTATTAGTTTTCTGGACTATGTTCTGCTTTTACAGTAACTTCTATTGTCTTTGCAATGTTTGTTGAAGGTTTTCCCTTTTCAAATGCAATTTTATAATCAGCCAGTGTAACATTCATTTTTAAATCAACAGTTGCCTTTTCTCCCTTAATGGTTACAGTTCCCTGTTCAGTAACAGACTTTGTAACTCCATGAAGTTCTAATTCCCCCTTTACGGTTGCTTTGTAAACACCATCTTTTGAGAAATTCACCTCAGATAGGTTAACTATTTTTCCCTTGAATTTTGATTTCGGGTATGTTTTAGTATCAAGAAATTTTGAACTGTTATAGTGTTTTTGCATCAACGATTTCTCAAATTCAAATGCTTGCATAGGAACCGAAAAAACCACATCACCAGTTGTCGGATCAATTGTGCTTACTACTTTATAATTATTAGCGGTTATATCTTCAACATCAGTGTGCGAGAAAAAACTAATATGTCCATTTTTACTAATTAATTTACCTCCAGCAGGAGTAAAGGCAGTGGTTATTGCTACAAGTCCAGCTACCATCATTGATAAGATTGTCTTTTTCATTTTAATTGATTTTATAGTTATTATTTTAATTATTGATTACATCACATTTTTCCAAGATAACATCCTCATATAGCTCTAGGTCTTCATCATACCCAGCACCTGAACGAATTACCCCCTTAATTTTAACTTGGTCGCCAACTTTTAACTTTTCAGCATTTATATTAGTTGTTGCCATGAAGGTGCAACTTACCCCGGCTTTAGATTCAGGAGTTTTTAGAAGAATTACTTTTTGTTGGTTCATATCCTCATCAATTGAGGCTACCGTTCCACTCACCGCTAGAATTTTAGATTCACCTTCTTCTTGAAGATATTTGTTGTTAGCAGCTTGGGAGTCATCAAGATATTCCCTGACAAGCTGATTTGCAGAGATTTCATAATCGGCAACAGCTGCTTGAACGTCTCGATGAGGCATGTTAAACAGATAGAGTACAATTCCTCCACCAACAACCAATCCTCCCACTAAAACAATCAAGCCCCATTTGATGATTTTCTTTTTCATACTTTTCAAATTTTATTTTAATTAATGATTTGAAAGTATAGTCGGGACTAAAAGTTAAACCTGACAAGAAGAAATAAAAAATGTAATTTTTCGGAATATTTTTTTGAAAACAGTATAAAAAGGCTTTCCCAGAAGTGAGGAAATTAAATAAGGAGAATCTACTTTTGATCCTCCACTTTGCGTATAATAGCTTGTTTAGCCTCTTCGGAAAGTGATACTTGCTCAGAATCATCTTTTGGCGGATGATTGTGAAAATGATTTTTTAAGGAATGGTCTAGATCCTCGCTTTGTTTTTCCCAACTCTTACAAGCATCGCACATACTGGTGTGCATGGTTAATTGAATTTTTTCAATTACTGTTAACTTGGAGAATAATTTCTTTTCAATAAGCTCAGAAGACCTTTTGCACGACAGCATCAATATGTTCATCAATTTCTTCATTCAATTATGACTTAAACCAATTCATTTCTATACAGGCTCTTAGCTGAACTTTTGCTCGGTGAAGGATCTGCCAAAAATTGGACGGAGTAATTCCTAATTCCTGACAAATAATTTTACCTTCTTTTTCTTCAAGGTATTTTAAACTTATTGCAGAAAACCAATTTGAGGGTAGTTTCTTCATACAATTTCCTAATACTTCGTTGAACTCAGTATTATCTAACAAATGTTCATCCATTTCATGCCAATTAGCAGGACTATTTTCAGGCTTCCATGTACCATTATGATCAAAGAAGCTTTCCAAAATATCTGCTCCATCTAAACCCTTACTGAGTTTAGATTGATTAATAGTTGCTTCTCGATATTTCTTTCGATGGTGGTCCATTATTTTATTCTTCATAATGGAAAACAACCATGTTTTGGGTTGGCTTTTGCCTTCGAATTTGTCAATGGATTTAACAGCAGCTAAAAAGGTTTCTTGGACTAAATCTTCTGCTGTTTCTTTATCACTTGTTTTGTGTAAAGCCCAACGATATAGATCATCTGCATAAAGTGAAACCCATTCACTAATGTCTCCATCAATTATTGATTTTTGAATTTGCTCCACTTCAATTTTATTTTACAAGAGTACTGATACGCTAAATTAATAGATTGGTTATACTAACAACAATTTTGATTGTCTTTTGTGTAGGTGGACAGAGAGGTCTTTAAGAGCCATAAACATTTTTCTAAAACTTATGATTTATTGCGCTACTCAACAAAACTCACGAAAGAGAATATTGAGTAGCAATAAAACAATCTAACTGGCACAGCAACTTAATTTCGACACGTCTTTTCCGAAAGTTATGGCTGCTAATTTGATGCCTTCTCCCAAAGTCAAATACGGGTAGAAACTGTCTGCTAAATCTTTCACTGTTATTCCGTATTTGATTGCCATACTTAATTGCTGGATGAGTTCTCCGCCTTCGGGTGCGACTACTCTTGCACCTATCAGTTTGTCTGTTTCGGTATTGCGAATGAGTTTGATAAAACCCCTTGTGTCGTTTGCTGCTATGGCTCTCGGCACGTCTTTCAGTTCCAATTTTGAAACTTCAAACGGAATGCCTTTGGCTTCTGCCTGTACTTCATCTAAACCTGCCCCTCCAATTTGTGGGTCAGTAAACACCACCCAAGGCAAAGAAGAATAATCGGCTTTATTGTCTGTTCCTGAGAAAGCATTTTCAACGGCAATTTTACCTTCAAAAGCGGCTGTGTAAACAAATGCAGGGGTGTTGGTTACATCACCTGCTGCATAAACGCCTGGTACATCCGTTGCTGTACTGTCCGGGGCAGTATTAATATAACCGCGCTCATTTATATCAATTTTTCCGGCAAAAAGCGAGGTTGATGGCGCGTGGCCAATTGCTATGAAAACACCATGAGCAGATATTTCACTTAATTCATCAGTTTTAACATTCTTGATGCGGACCCCCGTTACGCCGCCCATAGGACCTTCTTCGCCAACGATTTCGTCTAACTGGCTACCCCATACGCATTCGATCTTTTCATTAGCAAATAGCCTATCTTGCAAGATTTTTTCTGATCTT
>CAKZPK010000002.1 GCA_937139035.1 uncultured Crocinitomix sp.
AAGATTTTCGAAATGTAATTTCCCTTCTTTTAAATCAATCAATACCTTGCTATCCGGACCAATGCTGCCAGACAGGAGTGCTTTTGATAATTCGTTCATAACAATTTTTTGCATGACTCTTTTAACAGGGCGTGCACCAAACTGCGGATCGTATCCTTCTAATGCAAGCCATTCCAAAGCTTCGTTTGATGCTTCAATTTCAATTTTAGAACCTTTAATTCGTTTTTGTAGTAAGCCGAATTGAATTTTCACGATCTCTAAAATATCTGCTCTAGTGAGTGGTTGGAACATAATTGTTTCATCAATTCGGTTTAAGAATTCTGGTCGGATTGTTTTTCGCAATAATTCGAAAATTTCAACTTTAGTTTTTGCAACTATTTCTTCCTTATTTTTATCCGTTAAATGCTCAAAACGTTCTTGAATGATATGTGCACCTAAGTTAGAAGTCATTATGATAATGGTATTTTTAAAATTGACCGTTCTTCCTTTGTTATCCGTCAATCGTCCATCATCCAAAACCTGCAACAATACATTGAAAACATCAGGGTGTGCTTTTTCAATCTCATCCATTAAAATAATGGAATACGGTTTACGTCGAACTGCTTCAGTTAACTGCCCGCCTTCTTCGTATCCAATATAACCTGGAGGAGCTCCAACTAAACGACTTACAGAATGTTTCTCTTGATACTCACTCATATCGATTCGAGTGATGGACTGCTCATCATTAAACAGATAACCCGCTAAAACTTTTGCTAATTCGGTTTTACCTACCCCTGTAGTTCCTAAGAAAATGAAAGAACCTATTGGTTTCTTTTCATCTTGCAATCCAGCTTTGCTTCTTCGCACGGCTTCTGAAATAGCTGAAATAGCATCTTTTTGACCAACAACGCGAGTACTTAGCTCATCTTCCATTCGCAATAATTTCTCACGTTCACTTTCGATCATCTTTGAGATCGGAATACCCGTCCAACGTGATACAACATCAGCAATCTCTTCTGCATCTACCTCCTCTTTAATCATTTTAGAATTTTGCTGAATCTCAATCAACTCATCTTTTAGTTTTAGAAGTTCTGCTTCTAAAGTTTTAATTTTTCCGTAACGAATTTCAGCTACCTTTTCATAATTCCCTTCTCTTTCCGCTTGATCCGCTTCAAATTTTAGGTGCTCAATTTCTTCGTTTCCAGTTTGAATAGAATCAATTACGTTTTTTTCAGCTTGCCATTTTGCTAAAAAATCAGTGCGCTTGTCATTTAACTCGGCTAACTCTTCTTTAAGCAAACTTAGCTTTCGTTCATCTTTTTCACGTTTGATAGCCTCACGTTCAATCTCCAATTGCATGATTTTACGTTCAATTTCATCTAATTCTTCCGGTTTGCTATTAATTTCCATTCGTAAACGGGAGCAAGCCTCATCAATCAAATCAATCGCCTTATCTGGCAGGTGTCGTTCTGTTATGTAGCGTTGCGATAATTCTACTGCCGCAATGATCGCTTCATCTTTGATGAGTACCTTATGGTGTGTTTCATATTTTTCTTTAACACCTCTTAAAATTGAAATCGCATCCTCATTTGTTGGTTCATCAATAAGTACGGTTTGAAAACGTCTGACTAATGCCTTGTCTTTTTCGAAATGCTTTTGATATTCATCTAAGGTTGTAGCACCAACCGCCCGTAATTCACCTCTTGCAAGTGCAGGTTTTAAGATGTTAGCAGCATCCATTGCTCCTTGTCCTCCTCCTGCGCCAACTAGTGTGTGGATTTCATCTATGAAAAGGATAATCTCTCCACTTGATTCTGTTACTTCCTTTATAACCGCTTTAAGACGCTCTTCAAACTCCCCTTTAAACTTTGCGCCAGCAACTAAGGCAGACATGTCCAAGGAATAAACCTTTCTTGATTTTAGATTTTCCGGAACGTCACCATTCACAATTCTATGGGCAATACCTTCAGCAATGGCTGTTTTACCTACCCCGGCTTCACCAATTAAGATTGGGTTGTTTTTTCTTCTTCTAGTTAAAATTTGTAAAACTCTTCTAATTTCTTCATCTCTACCAATAACTGGGTCGAGCTTTCCTGAAAGAGCCATTTCATTTAAATTGTGCCCATATTTATCCAAGGCTTTATAAGTGCTTTCCTGTCCTTGAGAATTAACACTTTGTCCATTTCTTAATTCCATAATTGACTTTTTAAGTTCTTTTTTTGTGATTCCGCTATCCTTTAAATAATTAGCTATAGAATCTTTACCATCCAACAAACTGTAGAATAGGATTTCCATTGACAAAAACTCGTCATTGAATTGTTCCATTTCTTTAAATGCCGTTGTAAACAACTTATTTGTATTGTTGGACATATAAATTTGTTCTCCCTCAACCTTTGGGTAAGCCTTAACAATGCTTGTTACGGTTTTCGTCATTAGGTCGAAGTTTTTGTTCATATCTCCCATTAAAAATGGAAGTACATGATTATCTACCTGAAACATGCCCATTAGCAAGTGTCCTGGCTCTAACACTTGATGTCCCATACTTTTAGCAATTTCTTGCCCTTTTTGTATGACTTCTTGTGTTTTTGTTGTTAGTTTATCAATGTTCATTTTACTTCCTATTTGTATTTGATTGAACTTACTCAAATAAAGAACCAAATTGATTTTAGCACCAAAAGACTGAAAAAATGGCATGTTTAACCCTCTTGAACTGTCAATTTTTCAGGGCAAAGTGAGTGAATCAGAATTTCCGTCAGAACAAGAGAGCAAAACCGAGTTTATTGATACTTTTGTATAAAATTTACTGACTTGGTTAAAGTACACGACAAAATATTCAAGCCTTATATTTCTGCAAAAGAAATTGATAGTATAATATCAGATTTGGCCAATCGAGTTAACACCGATTATGCGGGTAAAAAGCCGTTATTCGTTGCAATTCTGAATGGTTCGTTCATGTTTGCTTCAGATTTTGTAAAAAAAATTGATTTACCATGTGAGCTTAGTTTTGTCAAATTTTCATCCTATCAAGGAACAGAAAGTACTGGCGAGATAAACGAGTTGATAGGGTTTGATAATGATATTGCAGGAAAGGATATCGTGATTTTAGAAGATATTGTTGATACGGGGCAAACACTTGAAAAAGTTTTGAACATACTCGAATCAATGGGTGCGAGTAGCGTTAAGATCGCTACACTACTTTTAAAACCAGCAATTTTTAATAAAAATTACCCAGTTGATTACGTTGGTAAAAATATTCCCAATAGATTTGTAATCGGTTTCGGTCTTGACTACGATCAATTGGGCAGAAACTACGGAGAAATTTTTCAAATTCAAGAAGAAAAAGATAGTATGTTAAATATAGTATTATTTGGACCTCCCGGTGCAGGGAAAGGGACTCAAGCAGAAAGATTAGTAGAAAAATATGAACTCTTTCATTTGTCAACAGGAGACGTATTTAGATCTAATATTAAAGGAGAAACAGAACTTGGTGTTTTAGCGAAAAGCTACATGGATAAAGGACAATTAGTTCCTGATGAAGTGACCATTAAATTGTTGATCTCAGAAGTTGAAAAGCATCCAGAAGCAAAAGGGTTTATTTTTGATGGATTTCCAAGAACAGAACCTCAAGCTGCAGCTTTAGATGAAATTTTAGCTGAGCGCAATACTGGAATCTCAATGATGTTGGGATTAGATGTTGAGGAAGAGGAATTGAAGAGCAGGCTTTTGAAAAGAGCAGAAACAAGTGGTCGTGCAGATGATGCAGATCCTGATGTGATTCAAAAAAGAATTGATGTTTATAAAGCTGAGACTGCGCCAGTAAAAGGGTTTTATGCAGCACAGGATAAATTCATTAAAATAAACGGTTTAGGTACTTTCCAGGAAATTACAAATCGATTATTTGAAGCAATTGAAAATGGATCTTATTTAGAATCAGGATCTTCTGTTGATTTGGATACCACTTTAAATACAAGTATAAGTGAGAGTGTAGATGTAGGTGTAGGTGTAGGTGTACATGAGAATCACGAAGAGTCTCCACCTCATCGTCTTTCAAGGAATCGTCGTGATAGTTCAGCATCAGCTTTTGATAATGAGGATGATGAAGATGAAGAAGAAAATGAGAATTATCGCAGGAGGAAGTATGAAGAATCTAGTGAAGAGGGAAGGAAACGTCAAAGGGGAGTGAATGTGAAGTGTGCAGTTGTTATTTGAGCGAGTAGATGAGTGAAT
>CAKZPK010000003.1 GCA_937139035.1 uncultured Crocinitomix sp.
GATAAGAAGGCCTTACCAAATCCCGAAGGTTTAGGTATAGAGACTGGAACCGAGTATGTAGCACCACGAAATGAGATAGAAAAGAAGTTGGTCGCAATTTGGGAGGTAGTACTTAATAGAGAGCAGATAGGAGTAAAAGAAAATTTTTTCTCTCTTGGAGGAGATTCAATAAAATCTATTCAAATCGTTGTAAAAGCGAAAGAGGGATTAAAAAAACAATTAAGTGTAAGTGATTTATACGAGTATCAAACGATAGAAGAATTGTCTACATTTTTGATTGAAAGTGTCTCTTCAGTACAAGATACCGCTCTAAATCAAGGTTTAAAAATCATAGGAGAATTCAAAGAGAAAATTTTAGCTCAGACTGATATTGGAAGTAAAGAACTATTTGAAGATGTATATCCAATGGTTCCTATAGAAAAAGGAATGATATATGCTTCGTTAATACGTCCAAGTGAGCCAATATATAATGACCAGTTTATTTATTCCGTTAGTATTTCTGATCTTGGACGGGTAAAACAAGCTGTTACTAAAATAGTAGATCGTCATTCAGTTTTAAGAACAAAATATTACCTAACGAGTTATAATGATCCTTTAAAGGTTGTCTTTAAAGAGGTAGACATTCCCTTAAATATAGTTGATTTTTCAAGTTTAACTTTATTAGAACAAGAGAGAGAAATAAGCTCAGCTGCGCAATCATTGATAGATACGAAATACAGTTTTGAATCAGAGTTATTATGGTCACTTAATCTATTCAAGGTTTCAAAAGACGAATGCATAGTTGTTTTTTGTGTTCATCACGCTTTATTAGATGGATGGAGCCTTAAGGTGTTTCTTAAAGAATTATCCTTGTTTTTATCTGAAGAACAACCACAAGGGTTAGTGCCAATAGAACACAGTTATAAAGATTATTGTGCCGTTGTTTTAGGGAGAGAAAACTCGGAACAAATAGAAGAATATTGGAAAAATATATTGAACAATTACTCTCGTAATAAATTGCCATTTAATTTCAGAGGAAGCAAAATAGCACAAACGAAAGGAATGCAAAAAGAGGTCCTTTTTGTTGAGGGTGATTTACTTGAACAAATAAGTGAATTATCAACACAGCATCAGTTTTCATTGAAATCGATATTTTTAGCCGCTCATACTTATTTGTTACACCTTATTAGCTCAGAAAAAGATGTGGTCACCGGTGTTGTCACTCATGACCGACCAGAGTTAAAAGATGGAGATAAAATTTTGGGATGTTTTTTGAATACTCTTCCTGTAAGAGTCAAATTTGAAAAAATAAAGGATGCTTATTCCTTAATTAAATTCGTTCAAGATTCTTTAATAGAAGTAAAACCAAAGGAAATCCATTTGTCAAGTATAGCTCAGATTATAGGTGAGAAAACAACTTCTGCAAATCCAATATTTGATACGATATTAAATTTTACGGATTTTCATTCTGATAATAAATGGCAATCTAATGATGTGGTTAAGTCTGAAAGTCAAAGTTTCAATAAAAAAAATGTTATTTCAAATGAAATGACTAACACTTTATTTGACTTAGAAGTTGATAAAACAAATGATTCGCTTTCAATTCGAATAAAGTACGTGTCGGCTTATTTTTCGAAAAAAGAAATTGAATATGCTCTGAAGCTTTATATTCGAATTTTAAGACAATTCACAAAAGATTTATCACATCCAATTAGCTCTTATTCCTTGTTAAGTAATTTGGAACGTAAGAATGTTTTATATGATTTTAATTCAACGATTTGTGATTATTCAAAAGAAAAATCAATATCTGAATTATTTGAAATACAAGTAAGGAAAACCCCGAATCATTCAGCATTGGTTGAAGATAATATCAGTTTAACATATCAAACCTTGAATATAAAAGCGAATCAACTCGCAAGGTTTTTATTAGAAAAAGGGGTATCTGCTGGAGATCATGTAGCGTTGTTAGTTGATCGAAGTTTTGATATGATTATAGGGATGTATGGAATTTTAAAGACAGGAGCTTCATATGTCCCAATAGATCCAGATTATCCTAAGGAACGGCAGGAATATATAATGAAAAACTCTAATGTAAAAAAAGTTTTATGCGACAAACATTATTTTATCAAAAGTCAAAATAAGAACGTTGAGTATTTGAGTATTTCAGAATTCAGAGATAAAGAATACGAATCTAATAATTTGAACCTTGATATTATTTCAAATAGTTTAGCCTATACTATTTATACCTCCGGTTCAACAGGGGATCCAAAAGGAGTAATGATTGAGCATCATTCGGCTGTTAATTTAATTGAATGGGTAAATAGAGAGTTTAATATAAGTACTTCAGATAGGTTGTTATTTATAACATCAATGTGTTTTGATCTATCTGTTTATGATGTGTTTGGTGTTTTATCAGCAGGAGGAACATTAGTAATTGCCCAGCGGGAAGATATTCAAGAAGTGGATAGGTTAAAGGCAATCCTTATTGATCAAAAGATTACATTTTGGGACTCTGTTCCAAGTACAATGAATTATTTGATAGGAGAGTTAGAAGAAAATGCTCCCGAATTCGAACAAAATAATTTGAGGCTAGTTTTTATGAGCGGCGATTGGATTCCAGTCCAATTACCTGAAAAAGTAAAGAAATATTTTCCGAATTCTGAAATTATTAGCTTAGGAGGAGCTACTGAGGGAACCGTTTGGTCAAATTATTATCCTATAAATAAGGTTGAAGAATTATGGAATAGTATACCGTATGGCAAGCCTATATCTAATAATTTCTTTTATATATTAAATGATAATTTGGATCCTGTACCCAATGGAGTTGCAGGAAATTTGTTTATCGGAGGAGTAGGTGTTGCTAGAGGATATGCTAATGATCAAGAAAAAACAATGACATCATTTATAGCCGACCCCTTCAACCAAAAATTGGGAGGTAGGATGTATCGTACTGGGGATTTAGGTAGAATGCTTCCGAATGGTGAAATGGAGTTTTTAGGTCGGACAGATCATCAAGTGAAAATTAGAGGTTTCAGAGTTGAACTTGGAGAGATTGAGAGTGTTCTTCTCAAACAAGAGGCGATAACGGAGGTAGTGGTAACGGTCATTGTTGATTCACAAGGTAATAATCAATTGATAGCTTATTATGTAACAAATACTGAATTGGAACGAGATTTTCTAAAAGGCTTTTTAACGCAAAATCTACCTTTCTATATGATCCCTCTCTATTACAAGGAGCTAGAAAAACTTCCTTTAACAAGAAATGGAAAGGTCGATAGAAAAGCTTTACCACCCATTGAAAGCGCAGAAATGGACTTAAATATTCAATATGTAGCTCCAAACAATGAAATGGAAGAAAAGTTGGTAGCGATTTGGGAGGAAGTATTAAATAGAGAACTGGTAGGAGTAAAAGATGATTTTTTTGAATTAGGAGGACATAGTCTTATTGTTACAAAGCTATTAAGTAGATATCGTAAAGTATTCAATACGAAATTAGCATTGAAAGACGTTTTTCTACACACAACTTTGTCATCCCATGCAGAGTTATTGAAACTCAATGAGTGGATTAATGATGATCAAAAAGATCAAAAATCGGGAATAGAAACATTAGAATTTTAAAATGAAATTAACAGATACTCAAATAAAATTTTATAAAGATCAAGGATATCTAATAGTTGAAAATATTTTTTCTAAAGAAGAGATTAATACTTTAAAAGAATCAGCTAAAATATTTGAAGAATTGAAGTTTTCACCCAATGTTATTTGTGAAAAAAATGGATCGATAAGGTCAGTTTTTTCACCGAATAATAAAGTTGATTCTTATGATTGGCTATGCAAACAAAAAAGGCTGGTAGAACCAGCTAGGCAGCTTATAGGGAATGATGTTTACATGTATCAATTTAAATTGAATAACAAAAAGGCATTGTCTGACGAATGTTGGGAGTGGCACCAAGATTTTCCATATTGGCATTTGGATGATGGTGTGAGATTTCCGGACATGGTATCCATAATGATCTTATTCCAAGATACTACAATACTGCATGGGGCATTATTGTTTATACCCAAGTCCCATAAGGATGGAGTCGTTGATTTTGAAGAGAAAAAACATCTTCAAATTAGAAAAAATGAGAATAAAAAAAACAATTTAATCAATTCTCTAAATAATGATCTGAAATATACAGTGAAGAAAGATCTAATTATATCTAATGAAGAAAATATAGCTGTTGGAGAAGGGGGGATTGGTACATGTATATTTTTTCATCCAAACTTATTTCATGCTTCAAATTCAAATTTGTCCCCTATCGATCGGAACACTGCAATAATAACCTATAATGATATTGAGAACCTTCCTTCTAATCAGGATAGACCGGATTTTCTATGCTCTAGAAATTATGATGCTATAAAATTTGAAGAACGAGAAATAAACTCTGAACGATAATGAATAAAGATATTTTTGGATTGCTTAAAGCCTTGAAAGAATTAGATGCAAGATTGTATTTGGATCATGATATCTTGAAAATTGACATTCAACGAGGATTGTTAACAGATGAATTGAAAAACTCAATAAAACATCATAGAGGAGAAATTGTAGCATATTTAAAAGCGCAGGAATCCAATTTTTCAGTTATCAGGAATGTGGAAAAGGACAAATCATATGTCTTGTCATCAGCCCAAAGAAGGTTATGGGTTTTGTCTCAATTTGAGATGGAATCTTTAGCGTATAATATACCAGGTTCTATAATGCTTTCAGGCGATTATAATATAGAATATTTTAAACAAGCTATATATGCTACAATAGAACGTCATGAGATTTTGCATACTGTTTTTAAGGAGGATGAAAAAGGCGAGGTAAAGCAGTGGGTTTTAGATGTTGCTTCGTTAGGTTTTAAAATTGATTATTGTGATTA
>CAKZPK010000004.1 GCA_937139035.1 uncultured Crocinitomix sp.
CTGTTGGATAATAACCAATAAGTGGCAATAATTGTGTCACTAAAATGATCACCCCAATTGCTGTCATAAATCCAGAAACGACAGGGTAAGGAATGTATTTGATATAATTTCCTATTCCAATCACTCCCAATCCAATTTGCATCATTCCCGCAAGGAAAAAGACCATCATTATGGCAGGAATGGCCTGTATTTTATCTCCTTCAAACGTTGCTAAGATTCCTGCGATAACAACCATACTCACCGCTGTCATTGGTGCAGTTGGACCAGAAATTTGCGTATCTGTACCACCAAATAATGCGGCAAAAAAGCTTACAAATATAGCTCCATATAATCCCGCCTCTGGCCCTAAACCTGATGTAACACCAAAAGCCAGCGCTAATGGTAATGCAACAATACCTGCCGTTAATCCACCAAATATATCTCCTCTCAAATGCTTAAAATTGAACATGTCTTCCTCGATTTATTAATTCGTTCCATTTTTTTTGACGAACGAAAATGATTTATCTTTCCTTTTCTAGATAAGGGCTATTTCCAATAAAATCTATATCGAGCGAGGTGGCGGAATCAAGATATCCGGATCATAATCCGAATGGGCTGAAAAAATGTCCTTTAACAACGGGTTTTCCATTGCGTCCACATTTTCCATAATGAATTGATTGCTAAAAAGATGTACGAAATCATCAAAACAATCCTCCTCTGGAGAATCATCTTCACTTTGCCATTCGATTAAATCACAATCTACATCATCAGATGATAGTAGTGTCCTCAAAATTGTTGGTGTTGCAAAAAAAATGACGATATAAACAAACGTCAAATTTTTCAGAATAAACAAGCATGAAAAACAATTTTTAGAATCTGAATTCATTACACAACTATTTGGTCAATAAAAGATCGACCATTGTTGCTAATTTAACAACTAAATTCAGATGATAAACATCTTTAATGATTTAATAATTGTGGCAGAAGTTTCGTTGTGTTGTTAAACAGAAGTAAAACACAACGATAGCAAGCTGAAATGAATTCATCATTTCAGCAATATTTTATTATTTTTTATTTGTCAAATCAGGATTAAATGTCAATCCAAATTGCAAATGAAATTTTCCTGTAGTTGAAACCTGCTGTTGCAGTACACCTACTTGTAAACTTGTTGATTTTGAGAACTGGTATCCAACAGCTCCGTATAATCTATTTCTATCAAAAAAAGCAGCTTTTGTATTTAAAAACACCTCATCATAAAGCCCCAAGAAAACAGTTCCTTTTTCAATTTTCGGTTTGTTTATCGGAACAAATAACATCAACCTATATCGAAACCTATTCTTATAATTTGAATTGACCCAACGTTGCTCTACGCGATATCTATGTTCAAACTTTACTCGCCCAACATAATTATTAAGGATAAATTGCTCAAAAATTCGGTGTTCATTTACCTCTGCATTAGTCTGTGGACTTTCATATACATGATTAGCTACATACCCATATCCAGCAGTAACTACTGCATGCTTATTGATATGATAGTTCACTCCTGTTCGCAACAACAATTGCTCAACATTAGTTGGAGCAATTGTGTGATTACGATATTGAATTTCTGAATGTATACTCCAATCCTGACTAACTTTATTCGTTCCAAAGTACATTAACCAATTCCCCCATTCATCTTGGCTAAACAGGGAAATTGGTGCAAACAATAAGCTTAAAATAATATATCTCATAGATTATTTTTTAATCATCAAATGATTGATCAATGACCTCAACATCCTTGTACTTTCTGATTTCTTTATCTTTTGACAATTCGATTAACTCCACTTCAATTCCTCTATTTTTGGCATTGACTTGAAAGTCTTCTACAATCTCAATAATATCATGATGGACAAACTGCGTCTTGCTAGCATCAATCACTAACTTACAATCGTCAGGTAAGTTATTCAAGGTTGTCATTACTGCAGCCTTATTCAAAAACGTAACACTTTGCGACATTTCAATCGTGTAAGATTCATGATCATCTAAAATGTCTTTTTCAATTCTGAACGGGAGACGTAGGTTGTTACGAAGAATAATGAAAACAGCCACTACTAAACCTAAAGCAATTCCCATTAACAAATCAGTAAATACGATTCCTAAAACGGTAACTAAGAATGGTAAAAACTGTCCCCAACCTTCACTAAACATTTTTTTGAATAATGCCGGCTTTGCCAACTTAAATCCTACTACAAAAAGAATTGCCGCTAAGGTTGCTAACGGAATTAAGTTTAACACAAACGGAATTGTAATTACACTTATCAAAATTAAAAAACCATGAATTATTGCAGATGTTTTAGTTAATCCCCCGGCCTGCGCATTTGCAGAACTACGAACAATTACTTGCGTTACAGGTAAACCTCCAATAAAACCAGAAATTACGTTACCGATTCCTTGTGCTTTTAATTCGCGATTTGTTGGCGTAATTCGTTTTAACGGATCTTGCTTGTCAGACGCCTCAACACATAAAAGTGTTTCTAAACTTGCTACAACAGCAATTACAATTGCAGTAACATATACTTGCGGATTTGCTAGCGCTTTAAAGTCAGGAGTAGTAAAATTATTTAAAAAGTCGCTTGTTGTTTCGGCGATAGGTAGTTTCACTAAATGGTCAGCTCCAACTGCCAACCCTGGCTGCGATTGAAAAATCAAATTCAATGCAACACCTGCGGAAACAGCTAATAAAGGCCCTGGAATCAACGCTAAAAACTTTACATTTTGAATAAATTTACTTTGCCAACCAATTAGGATTATTAATGAAACAACAGTAATGATAATGACTCCTGGATTGATATAATCAATCATATTAAATAGCTCAGAAAAAGTATTCTCGTTGTCAAGTTGCAAAAACTCAAAATCACCTTCGGGATCTTTATCATAACCAAACGCATGCGGAATTTGTTTGAAAAAAATGAGAATCCCAATTCCTGCTAACATACCATGAATAACAGATGTTGGAAAATAATAGGCTATAATCCCGGCCTTTAAAAACCCCATTAGTAATTGCAGTAGACCTGCTAAAATCACCGAAACCAAAAATATTTCAAAGCCGCCTAAATCTGTTATGGCGTTTAGTACGATTACTGCTAAACCTGCAGCTGGTCCACTTACGCCAAGTGGCGACCCACTCAATGCCCCCACTATAATTCCTCCAATTATTCCTGCAATTAAGCCTGAGAATAAAGGCGCACCAGATGCTAAGGCAATACCTAAACACAATGGTAGCGCTACCAGAAACACTACTATACTTGCAGGTATATCTTTATTTAAGTTTTTAAACGGATTTAACTTATCGTTTTTCATTAATTCAAATTTTACTCTATTAAACTTTATGGAAAGAATGAATACATTGTTTCATTCAACTGCACGCTTAGGAAAAGGACAATGCTATAAAACATCAAGCGCACGCAATGGACTTGATGAATATTCTGAATATAAATTTGATTGTCGCGTTAAACTTGCGGAGGCGGGTCTGGAATTTCACGTTGAAAGCCTTCATAATTGAGGCTTTTATTCCAAGTTTCGATTCGAATTATACTATAATGATCACTCTCCTCTTCTAAGGATATGTAATCTTTAATTTTATCTTCTTTTTCTTTCTCTTTGTCATCTACTTCTTTCTCTTCTTCGGCGTCTTGCGACTCCATTTCTTCGTAAAGTTCGTATTCTGACTTTTCAAATGACAATAAGTTCGTAACCACATTTTTCCCTAGAAAAAAACAAGCAAAATAGAATAATAGAACCCCTTTTAATGTGAGCTCCACAATACCTTTGATATGTTTTAAGCTTCTACTCATGAAATCATTTTACTTACCAAATCTGAGTAAAAATTATAGACACGGTTTTTTCCGCGTTTTTTATCTGTAATTGATGGCAAATGATCAACAAAATAACCTTGCTGGTGCGCTCCTTCAATTACTGTAGTAACTAACATGTTTGGATACTTATAAGAAGGGTTAATGGCCAAAATCAATTCAGACACTCTTTGCACAATTCTTTTGTATACTGCAAAATATCCTTGATCATTCTCCTTGTCAACATCTTTGGTATGAAACACTTTTGTTGCTTCAGAAATAACAATCTTATTTAGTAGAACCTCATTTACATGAATAAATGCATTATCTACTTTAATTGGTTTAGTCAAAATTTCTATCGCTATTTTCAGCCGATCAACATCTGATGATTTATTGATGGTACCAAAAACAATTTTATATTCAATCCAACTCCAATACCAGCACATTAAGTAAATCAACAACTTGTGTTTACTCTCAAAATAACGGTATACTGAGCTTTCTGGAGAACCAATAGCTGCTCCTAACTTTTTAAATGTAAATGCTTCAAAACCTAATTCATCTAACAACTCAATACTATTAGATATGATTCTTTTACCTAAATCTGTAGACTCAGGATCCTTGATAAAAAGATCATCACTAATACGTATTGATATAGCTAAATTTTGCATTCAATCATTCTTTGCTTGCAAATATAATAGTAATACTATCATTTTGCAAAAGTATAACGTTAAAAAACAAACGTTTTATTCTTAAATTTCTATTATTTGTAATCTTAGAACAAAAAAGTCGACTATATTGTTTTAAGAAAAAGATTATAAAGATGTTGAACTGGAATGATATTATAAAATTTGCTAATCACGGAGCACCTGCCCCTGACAAAAGAGTTGAAAAAACTGAAGCTGAATGGCGAGAACTGCTAACACTAGATCAATTTAACATTACGCGGCTAAAATTTACAGAACGGGCGCATAGTGGAGAATTTTGCTCTAGCCACGAAGCAGGAAAATACAATTGCATTTGCTGTGACACTCCACTATTTGATTCAACTATTAAGTTCGAATCAGGAACAGGATGGCCAAGTTTTACAGCCCCCATCAAATTAAATGCTATCAACTACATTAAAGATGATTCACACGGAATGATTCGTGTTGAAACAATTTGTAATACATGTGACGCTCATCTTGGTCATGTTTTTCCAGATGGACCAGCTCCAAGCGGACTGCGCTATTGCATTAACTCAGAATCTTTAAAACTAGATCAATCATGAGCAAAATTGAAATAGCCACATTTGGCGGAGGATGCTTTTGGTGCGTTGAAGCTATTATTCAACGCCTAAAAGGAATCACAGCATTAGAACCAGGATACACGGGAGGAAATGCACCCGGAAAACCAACCTACAGAGAAGTATGCTCTGGACTAACAGGACATGCCGAAGTAATTCAGGTACAGTTTGATTCTGAAATCTTAAACTACAAAGATTTACTCACTGTGTTTATGACAACACATGACCCCACTACTTTAAACCGCCAAGGAGCAGATAGAGGCACACAATATAGATCAGTTATCTACTATCACAACAATGCTCAAAAAGCAATTGCAGAAACGGTAATAAAAGAACTTACTGATATATATGATGACCCAATTGTTACAGAAATTAGCAAACTTGACATCTACTATACCGCAGAGGATTATCACCACAATTATTATAACAACAATGAAAACGCAGCTTATTGCAGCGCGGTAATCTCTCCTAAAATCAGCAAACTAAAGGCAAAATTCGCACATCTACTCAATGATTAAGATTTTTTTATTACCAGATTGAAAGCATTGAATATTGCGTTCGTCAAAAGGTAAAGAACTAAAATCAACAATCATGAAGAAAGCAATTTGGAACGGCGCTATACTTGCCGAAAGTGACGAAACAATTAACATTGAAGGCAACCACTACTTTCCACCTTCCTCTATTAACGAATCATTATTTGAAAAAAATGATACGCACACTGTTTGCCCTTGGAAAGGGACAGCTTCCTATTTTGATGTAGTTGTTAACGGTGACCGCAACAAAGATGCTGCTTGGTATTACCCAGAGACATCAGAATTAGCAAAAAATATTAAAGGATACATTGCCTTTTGGAAAGGTGTAAGAGTTGAATAATCACCCTATATCAAACCAACAATCACATGAAATTAGAAACACTAAAAATACAAGGCAGTCAATGCATGTTGTACGCCAAACTAGAAGTACCCGCAGACGGAATAATTAGACAATACGCCATATTTGCACACTGCTTTACTTGCAGTAGCAGCCTAAGCGTAGTCAGACACATTAGCAGAACACTCACCCTACAAGGAATTGCTGTTTTACGATTTGACTTCACCGGACTAGGCAGAAGCGAAGGCGAATTTGCCGAGACAAACTTTTCTAGCAACGTAGACGACCTAATTGCTGTTTCAAACTACATGACCTCCAACTACGGAAGTCCTGAAATATTAATTGGACATTCTTTAGGAGGCGCCGCGGTATTAATGGCAGCCTCAAAACTGGACAACATCAAAGCTATAGTAACAATTGGCGCACCATCTGACCCAACGCATGTAAGTCACTTATTCAACGCCAACCTACCCTCTATAGAAGAATCTGGACAGGCTGAAGTAAATATTGGCGGACGACCGTTTTTGATTAAAAAACAATTTATTGAAGACCTTGAAAAAAACAACCTGCAGCAAATTGTAAAAAAACTAAGACGTCCATACTTGATACTGCATTCGCCGCAAGACAATATAGTAGAAATTAAAAACGCTGCAGAACTATACCAAAGTGCATTCCATCCAAAAAGCTTTATATCGCTTGATGGCGCAGATCATTTGCTTTCGAAAAAAGAAGACGCGGTTTATGCCGCAAATATGATTGCCACCTGGATTACGAAATATTTTCCGCAACCAGAAGAAACTGCACCACTGTCAACCAAAGGAGAACAAGTTGTAGCACATCTTAACTTGGAAAACAAATTTACAACTGAAATTCACACCCCACACCACCATTTAACAGCAGACGAACCTGCCTCTGTGGGAGGGGACAATCTTGGCCCGTCACCCTACGAATTGTTAAATTCAGCTTTAGGCGCATGCACCGTTATGACAATTAAAATGTATGCAGAACGCAAAGGTTGGGATTTGAAAGAAGTCTTTGTTTACCTATCCTACCAAAAGAAACATTCGGACGATTTAGACCTTGAAACGGATCTTACCGGGAATATTGATCATATCGCAAAAAAAATCGTTTTTATTGGTAACTTAGATGATAAGCAACGAAAAAGACTATTGCAAATAGCATCAAAATGCCCTGTACATAAAACCCTGCAGAATCAAGTTATTATTGAAACCATTGAAGAACAAGCGTGACCAACTTAAAAGAAAAATTTGCACAAACGAGAAGCCAAACTCAAGCTCTTTGTGCACCATTAAAAATTGAAGATTATTCTATTCAACCAATTATTGATGTGTCTCCACCGAAGTGGCACCTAGCACATTCAACCTGGTTTTTTGAACAATTTATACTTCAACCGCACCAACCAAACTACAAAGTTTACAATACGGATTTTGCCTATTTATTCAATAGCTACTACAACAATGTTGGAACAAGAGTTTTAAGACCTAATAGAGGATTAATGACACGCCCAACTGTAGAAGAAGTGTATGCATACCGTAATTATGTTACAGCAGCAATGCTTGATTTTTTAGACTTTGAATTCCCTTCAGAATTAATTCCTGTTTTAGAATTAGGAATAAACCATGAAGAACAGCATCAGGAACTTTTGGCCTACGACATTAAATACATTCTTGGAAATCAACCATTTTTTCCATCATATGAAACCAAAGCTAAATTATCGGTAGAAAATTTCGATCTGGAGTACATCAATATTGCTGAAGGCGTTTACAATATTGGTCACCGCTCTGACACATTTTGTTTCGACAATGAATTGGGAGCACACAAAGTGTATTTAAACACTTGCTCCATTTCAAATAAACTCGTGACAAATGCTGAATACATTGAATTTATAGAAGCTGGAGGATACACTAACTTTAATTATTGGCATGCCGAAGGCTGGGATTTTATTCAAAACAACAAACTAACAGCCCCATTATATTGGCACAAAGTAAATGGCAATTGGCACTATTACGACCAAACAGGATTAGTACCTGTTAACAAGGATCTACCCGTGATGCACGTTAGTTATTTTGAAGCATTTGCCTTTGCAGAATGGAAAGGCATGCGATTACCTACTGAATTTGAATGGGAAGTGGCATCAAACCATTTTAGATGGGGACAATTGTGGGAATGGACAAGTAGCGCCTACCAACCATACCCGGGCTTCACAAAAAAGGAAGGAGCTATTGGCGAATACAACGGGAAATTCATGGTAAACCAGCAAGTTTTACGAGGCGCTTCCATTAGCACTGCACCAAACCACTCTAGAAATACTTACAGAAACTTTTTTTCAACCCAATTGAGATGGCTTTTCTCAGGAATTCGATTAGCACAATAAAAAATGATGAACAACTTTGAAAAAGATGTTTTTGAAGGATTGTCAGCCTCAAAAAAATCACTTAAATCAAAATATTTTTACGACGACATTGGTAGCCGGATTTTTCAAGAAATAATGGAAATGCCTGAATACTATTTAACGAATTGTGAATTTGAAATTTTTCAAAAGCAAAGTGAGGAAATTTTTAACACGCTTAATTTTCAATCCCATTTTAACCTGATAGAACTTGGCGCTGGTGACGGACTAAAAACCGCCGAACTAATTCGATATTTAACTGCGAATAAAATCTCATTCACCTATACACCAATAGATATTTCACAAGAAGCAAATGAATTACTTTCTGCAAAGTTAAAATTGGAGTTCCCAGAATTAAAAATATCGCCAAAAACGGGTGATTATTTTGAAATTCTGAAGGACATGCAAAACGACGACACTCCTTCCCTACTCTTATTTATTGGTAGTAATATTGGTAATTATTTAACAAATGAAGCTGCCGCATTATTTGACTTATTTAACCAATCCATGAAAGCGGGCGACAAATTATTAATTGGCGTAGACTTAAAAAAGGATCCAAACATAATTCATCAAGCATATTTTGATCCACACGGTATCACGAAACGATTCAATATAAATCTATTAACGCGGATTAATCGAGAATTAGGCGGCAACTTTAATGAAAACAATTTTGATTTTGAAATCAACTACGACCCAACAACAGGAGAAGTTAAAAGTTATTTAAAAAGCTTAGTTCAGCAAAAAATTGAAATCAAAAAAATTGAATTAGAAGTTGAATTTAAGGAAGGAGAAACTATATGGACGGAGTTATCGAAAAAATACGATTTGTCTGAACTAAAAACCTTGCTGCAAAACGCAGGCTTCAAAACCCTCCAGCATTTTACTGATTCACGAAAGTATTTCTCTGATAGCGTGTTTGAAAAAATTTAATGGACTAGCGTTTTTGATTTAATTTAGCTTTTGCTCTCTCCTTTTCTTTAGCATCACAATAGACACTCATAATAGAATAGAATATATCCTGACGAGTTGCTACAGGCTCGTAACCAATCTTCTCTTTACAAAGCCTCACCAACTCCACATGCGCTTCATTCTCTTCGTCGAAAGACAACTTCGTCACATCAAAATCTACACTTTCTTTTGCGTAAATTTTTGTAAACAAATCTCCATGTATGCGCACGAATAGCTGTTCAACCGCTAGTTTAAGCGTCTCTTTTACCGATTTTTTCATAAGTTTTAAGAATTTTCGTTTTCATGATGCTCCGCTATCTCTAGCTCTTGAAAGGTAATTTTGGGCACCGCGTAATTGAAAATTGCTTCTATGCGAATGTCAAAAAAATTAGCGATAATAGCAAGCTTATCAGCCGGAATTGTCGCACGTGACCCTTTCTTTATATACTTCCATTTCCGAAACGTCTCAGCACTAACACCTATTTTTTTCGGAAGTTGCTTTGACGTAATCTTGTACTGGTTATGAGGTAGCTCATTCATAAATTTATACAATAAGTATTTATACTTATCATCCATTTTTGCATCATATTTTTTTGCGTTCATTTGGGCGAGTTGGGTTTGTAAATCTTGAGTTTTATCTACTCCAAATATAACACATTATTTTATTCTATTTAAAATAAATGTTAAATATAAAATAAAAACATTTAAAATATAAAAATCACACAACCTCTCAAAACGTCAACAAATACAGATACAGAAGGTAAAACAAGAACATTTCAAACATAAAATAAATGTCAATATATCTTAAAATAACTCAACTGTTTTGTACAATATTTATGTTTTAATGTAAAATTTTACCCTAATCGGGTCGAATTTTTAGTATATTGCCCAACTATTAAGCACAAGAAACCATTGACAATCCCACTATTCTCAATAAATGAAAATTAAAAAGACCCAAATCAAGAACTTAATTAAGCTTAAATCTTTAAAGCAGAAAGAAGTAGCCAGTCAAATTGGTGTAGCCACACAAGACTGGAACAATTGGATGTTTAGAAGTGTTTTCCCGCATTACGATAAGTTGGAAAAACTGGCCAAAATACTTGGTGTAGAAACCTCTGAATTAATTGATGATGACAATATTACAGAATCACGAATCTACTACAAACAAGGACTTCTGCCTCCAATAAACATTTCAATTCCTTTTTACAACCAAAAAAGTAACAACCTCATTCCAATGCTTATTGATGAAGTTGCCGATTTTGCCACGGATGACTTTATTTATATACCTGGCTTAAGTGCTGATATAGTTATTCCGTTTTACGGTAAACAAATGGACCCTGTACTAACGAATGGTGATTTAATAGCATTAAGACGTATTAACGATTTTTCGTTTTTCAATTATGAAGACATTTATCTAATCGTGACGAAGGAGCAAATGTTTGCACGTTACATCCACTCATCATCTACAGAATCTGAAATTGTACTAAAGGCAGAGAGAAACGATAACGATTTCGTAGAGATCTCATTATCAAAAGTTAAAGCCATATACTTAGTTGTTTCAACTATTAAACGTAGAGCTTTATAAGCAAGTAAATTCTTTCACTTTATTTTCCTTTTTAAGGATTTTTTACAGACAATCGTGTAAAAAAGTCGTGTTTTTGGGTTGATTTTTCTATTTTTAGAGACTGAATTAGGCATAATCACCTTTTCGTTAACCCTAAAACGCGCAGATGAAAATCAACAAAGAACTAATCAAATTATTGATTAAAAAAAAATCGCTCAAGCAAAAAGATGTTGCCCAAAAGCTTGATGTGAGCCCGCAAGATTTTAATAACTGGATGTTTAGAGGCATTTTCCCACACTACAATAAACTAGAAAAGTTAGCTGAAATATTAGATACAGAAGTTACAGAATTACATATTGAGAATAATATTTCAGAACCTTTTACCATTTACGGTAAAAAACTTTCATTCAATTCAGACGAGCTAATCCCCTTCTACGAATTGGATCAACATGTAGGCCTTTCAGCAATTTGGAATAATGATGGCAGCCTTGCACCTAAAGACTTTATATACTTACCAGGTTTAAACGCCAGTTTTTTGATGACATACTACGGCAGTGGAATGGAGCCACAACTAGAAAATGGCGACTGGATAGCACTTCGCCGAGTATCTGACTTATCATTCTTTAATTATGGCAGCTTACATGCCATAGCAACAAAAGAGCAAATTATAGTGAGAACGCTAAAGAAGGGAACAAACGAAAGAAACATAAGACTTTGCTCCAACAAAAAATCAATTGATGATATTGAACTCAATAAAAAAGCTATCAAAGCCCTTTATGTAATTGTATCAATTGTAAAGAGAAACTTAATTTAGTTCTACTTACAGTCTTTCGCAATTTTTAACACCTCACGAATAGAAGCCTTCTTTACGTCTTCGTAGTTTTGGTATTTTTCAGCAACTACATCAACAGCACAATCACAATATTGTTTGGCTTTTTCTTCTCCAATTAATTTACCTGCATTGGTTTCACAATTTGCAACAAACTCTTTAATCTGTTTTTTAGTCCAGTGCTTAGCGGCTGCTCTACCAAACATTTTGCAAGAAGAAAACACAAATACTGTGGCGATTAAGAATAGTGAAAAATTTCTCATTCTCATTTTGTTTCGATTAGTTCAATGCAATAATAATTATTTTATCTGTGAAATGACTTTTATCACCAATAACTTTAGATTTATACCTAACTTTGTACTACTAAATGTCAAAGTTTAAACAACATATTAGTATTGCTCTAACAACCGCCATGCTTATTGGTATGGTTTGGCAAACCTTTACTGTTGTTCATTTTTACATGAATCAGGATGAAATTATTGAGGCGCATTGTATCAATAAAGACAAACCAGATTTAAACTGTAAAGGTCAGTGTCATTTAAAGAAACAAATGGACGCCGCAGTTCCTGATCAAGACCTTTCTAAAACTACTCAATCATCTAAAGCTTCGATTTTATTATTTGTTTTTGCGGATACGGATGAAACCGTTTCTTGTGACTGCCCAGTGCATGAAGAAAAACAATATCCTAGCAGAGTGAATGAAACAAGCGATTTTGTTTCTGAAGTATTCAACCCTCCGCAATTCACATAATTTCACATGCCGCATTGTCGGTAAATTTTACAGTTTGAAATTAAGTACAAGGCGTGTTCGTCCTTAAATCGACACGTTTGGAAAAGCAAAACAAATAAATGAAACATTTAATCATGAGCATTATGCTCTGGTTTCCATTTTTAAGTTTCGCTTGCGACAATT
Organism: uncultured Crocinitomix sp.; assembly: GCA_937139035.1. Classification (GTDB taxonomy): domain Bacteria; phylum Bacteroidota; class Bacteroidia; order Flavobacteriales_D; family Crocinitomicaceae; genus Crocinitomix. The sequence continues at coordinate 12,626 of CAKZPK010000004.1, forward strand.
GTAATGTATATCTTAACCTATCTCCTAATGACTATAAAAACTCCATTGGAATTTTTATGCGACATAGAGAGATGTACGGAGAATACAATCTCCTTGGTGAGATGATTACAACTAAGCATGCTGGACACGGAAACGATATGGCTTTTTGGGGTGAGAAAGTCAAAGAAAATTACTTTACCTATGAATTGCGCGGAAGTTTTTATTTCCGTGAAAAGTGGAAGACAAGCCTTATCCTACCTTTAGTCAATAACCATCAATGGATTGGGGATGATCACCGTTATGATATAACCGGGCTTGCTGATCCAATTATTATGGAGTCTTATCAAGTGTTCAACACTAAAAGAGATACGCTTAAAAAGTCGTTTTCGCAAAGACTTACAATTGGTGCCGGACTTAAACTTCCATTAGGTAAAACTAATTTAACATACGATCGTGGAGTCCCTAACTTAGATTTACAACCTGGAAGCGGAAGTTGGGATGTATTGGCGTTTTTAGCTTACACGGCCAAATTCAATTTTGCAGGAATAACCTCCAATTTAAATCACAAACGAAACGGATGGGATGCAGAAAACTACAGATATGGTGCAGTTACAAACGGAACAATGAATCTATTTGCAGATTTAAGTTTGAAACACTTTACTGTGCGCATTGCTGCAGGAACTTATTTTGAATTTGCTCGAATGGATGAAACCCAATTATTTGCAAACGAGCTCCCGTTTCAACATTATGACACGGGAGGAAATGTATGGTTTGGCAATGGTAAAATTCAATTATTTACGGACCACTTTGTGGTTTTTGCCGAATATCAAACACCATTAAAAAACAACCTAAACGGTTACACTCAATTATTAACAAAAAACAAAATTAACACGGGTATTATTTATACCTTTTAAATACTAAAAAATGAAATATTCTAGAAAAATATCAGTTATCATAGCAATTGCAGCTTTATCATTCACTTCAACGTCTTGTAAGAAAGATAAAGAAGATCCGACTATCACGGTGTCAACACCAGAGCAACACACTCATTTCAACTGGGGTGAAGAAGTTCACATTGAAGCGAGTTTTGCAGATGATCGCGGATTAAAAGATTACACTGTAATGATGGTTGATGCAGACGGAAACCACCAACATGATTTCGATTTTATGAAAACAGGAACAACATCTGAATTAACGTATGATTTTCACGATCATTTCATGGTTCCAGATGATGCTCCAATGATGGCTTGGGTACAATTTAATGTAACAGACGCAGAAGATAAAACAGCAACATTAACTTGGATGCTACACTTTGATGAATAGAAAAAATTAATTAAATTGAGGAGGGTTATATAAATCAGCCCTCCTCCTTTAAAAAACTTGAATTATGATAAAAAAAATAAAATCAATCACCGCACTGAGTTTCGCCGCACTCCTTTTAATAGGTGTTACGGCTTGTAAAAAAAATGGAGAAAAAATTAACTCCGATTTAAGTATTGCTTTTCAAACACAAGTTGGAGGTTCTAATTATGCCATTAATGATGTTTATAGAAATGCGAGCGACATTGACATTAAATTTGAATCCTTTCAATTTTATTTATCTGACATTACAATTGTAAATTCAGATGGAGAAGGAAGGCTTGTAAGTGAAATTGAGCTATTCAAGTTTGATGCAACTGGTCATTCTAAATTAGATTTTCGTGTTCCTCATGGAGAATATGAGTCCATTCAGTTTGGAATTGGGGTAAAAAAAGAGCTTAACGAAGCGGACCCTTCCAATTACTCAGCTGAAGGACATCCGCTTAACACAGTTGAAAACACTTATTGGGGATGGGCAGGCATGTATCGTTTTGTGATGAACGAAGGAAGGTTTGATGCAGATCTAGACGGTGACTTTGAAGGTATATTTGCTTACCATACGGGGCGCGAACTAAGCTATAGAACGCTAACCCTTCCGCACGAATTTACAATTTCTAAAAAAGAGGATAATGCGCTTAACTTTACAATAGACCTTTACCAACTTTTAGAAAAACCGGGCAATGAAGTTGATGTTGTTACCGAACCATTTTATCATGGAAGTACTGAAGATGAAGATATCTCAATACGGATTAGTGATAACATGAAAGGAGCGATTGCAATTGCACCTTAATAACCTGAGTTCGATTACCGCAGAATCAACAGAAGCAACACTTCAAGTTTTTAATTGTATCATTATGTAAGTTTAAAAAGAAAGTTCCGTCAAAGGGTTTTTACACTTACCTATGAAGGTCGCTATACTTATAACATTTGCATTATCAATCTGTTTCATATTCATTTACAGCTTGATACAATTGAGTCTTATCATCAACTATTTACTTGATAAGAGAAGAGCAAAAAAAACTGTTGCAGCACTAACTGACGACGAATTACCTGTTGTCACTATTCAACTACCATTATTTAATGAGCTTTATGTTGTTGAGCGACTTATAGACTGTATTTGCGCATTTGATTATCCTAAAGATAAATTAGAAATTCAAGTATTAGATGACTCAGATGATGAGAGCTTTGATATCGCTGCAAGAAAAGTACACTTTTATCAATTGCAGGGGATAGATATCCAACACATTAAAAGACCTGAGCGTATTGGCTTTAAAGCAGGTGCATTAGCTTACGGAACAGCAATTTGCAAAGGTGAGTTCATTGCCATTTTTGATGCTGACTTTTTACCTGAACCTGATTTTTTAAGAAAAACAGTTCCACACTTTGCCAATCCTAATATCGGTGTTGTACAGTCCAAATGGGAGTATACCAATGCAGACTATTCATTTTTAACGAAAGTACAAGCCTTTGGTTTAAATGCCCACTTTACTATTGAGCAAGTAGGAAGAAACGCAGGTGATCATTTCATCAATTTTAATGGTACTGCAGGCATTTGGAGAAAGACCTGCATTGAAGACGCCGGAGGATGGCAATCAGACACAATTACCGAAGACCTTGACCTCAGTTATCGTGCTCAACTAAAAGGATGGAAATTTCAATATTTGGAAGACTTAGGTTCTCCTTCGGAACTTCCTGTTGAAATGAATGCACTTAAAGCGCAGCAATATCGTTGGACAAAAGGTGCGGCTGAGTGCGTAGGTAAAAACCTACCTAAAGTTCTTCGTGCCAAAGGAATTTCCTTAAAAACTAAATTACATGCAACTTTTCATTTAATGAATAGCTCTGTGTTTGTTTTTATTATGCTACTCTCTTTATTATCAATGCCTGTCATTATAATCAAACCAGAGCTAGACGAATACATTTTTCTTTATAGACTTTCATCATTCTTTATGTTAAGTTGGTTTATATTGGCTGCCTTTTATTGGATCTCTCATTCTTATGGAAAAAAGGACAAGGGGAAATTACTATTGAGCTTTTTTGTACAATTCCCACTATTTCTTTCAATATCAATGGGTCTTGCACTACACAATAGCATAGCAGTAATTGAAGGCTGGCTAGGTCGTAAAACACCTTTTGTTAGAACACCTAAATTTAATTTGAATAGTGAAAACACTAATTGGGAAGAGAATAAATACAATGTGAAAAAAATTGGACTCCTCACCTACTTTGAAGCTGCATTGTTAATCTACTTTATATTCACATTTAATGAATGTATAAATTACGGTGATTATGGAATGATGCCAATGGTTGCGTTTTTAATTATTGGTTATAGCATTGTTTTTTACAGCTCAATTTCTCATTGGAAAAAATCAACTAAAACTGTTACCTATGGTCAAACTGCTTAGTATATTACTTGTAGGTGTTTCCAGCTTTGTTTTGTTTTCTTTTGAGGAAGAAGCGAGTCAAAAAGCGGACTCTAAACTAACCGTATTGTTTGACAATATTAGAAACAAAGAAGGTAAGATATATGTATTCATCTATAATTATGAAAATCAATATCCGGAAAATCCATATCTCAATTTTGAAATAAATAAACAGGTAGTTTCTGACTATGGCACCCTTAAGTTTACAATACCCGAAAACCTAAGTAAAGGTAATTATGCTGTTTCTGTTTTAGATGACGAAAATGCCAATGAGGATCTTGACTTTTTCCTTGGATTGCCCTTAGAGGGTTACGGCTTTTCAAATAATGTTTCGCCATTTCTTTCAATGCCTAATTACGAAGATCTCTTATTTGATCTATCTACACACAAAAAAACAATTAATCTTACGCTTCAATACATTATATAATGCGCCAAATTTCTTTATTTATTACCTTATTATTTGTGACCTCAGCTTTTGGGCAAGTACACAGTGAATTTTTTAATCGGGCTGATGTCTTTTTTAAAATGTACACCAAAGATGGCCGAGTAAACTACAACGCTCTACGCACAAACAGTGAGCAACTAGACTGGTTAGTAGACTATTTAGCTACTGAGACCATTGAGAAAACTACACGTAAAGCATATTTAATTAATGCCTACAATATTTTGGTTATTGATCAACTTGTAGATCATTCTAAATTGGTGGATTCTCCCATGAAAATTTCAGGGTTTTTCGATAATAAATCTGGAATGATTGAAGGGAAAAAAATCTCTTTAAACGAATTGGAAAATCAAATGATACGCCCCGTTTATAATGATCCGCGTGTGCATTTTGTTTTAGTTTGTGGTGGTTTAGGCTGCCCTCCTATTGCTAGTTATGCATATCGCCCTGAGAATTTAGATGCTCAAATGGATCACCAAACCAAACTCGCCTTTAATAGCGGTGACTTTGTTTATGCAGATGTGAGCAAAAAAAGTATTTACCTTTCACAAATTTTTGACTGGTACCAAAGTGATTTCGGAGCAAATACAAAAGCTGTTGTTACTTATATTAACAAGTACAAAGCTGAACCTTTTAACATTGATCATAAGGTAAAGTATTATGATTACGACTGGACAACAAATAATGCTGAGTTTGAAATCATACCCGTAGTAATTGAAGAACCTGAATTACCTCATAAAGATTTAGTATACAGTTCAAATGGAGAGAATAAAGACAATGAAACTATTGAACCTGATGACAAACATGAAACTGTTGAGGTAATTGATACTGCAGAAGAAATTGAAGTTGGTCAAGAAGAAGAGTTGCGAGAAATCCCTCTTCCTACAGATGATGGAATTAACCTACAAACATTTACAGCAGGTAGTTTATTAGGTAAAGGAAAATTTGACTTTACTTTATTCAATACACTTTATACTGAGAATCACCAAGTTTGGCAAGGACAAGAGCTCTCTGGGTACCGCTCGACTTTTGTTACGCATTTGGCACAAGTAACATATGGAATTACTGAATCAAAGCGAATTAATGTAGGGCTAGATATTAATTTCAAAAACTCAGGTCGATCTTCAGTTGACTCTACTTATGGAGGCATTTCAAATGCATTTGCTTATGCCAATAATGACTCTGCTCGTGTTGGTATCACATCAATTGGAGCAAGAATTAAAGTACAACCTTTTAAAGCTGTGAGCAATTTTTCAATTCAGAGCACCTTATTCTTACCAACGATAAAACACCCCGAAGGCTTTAATGATCCAGAAGGGCTTAACAACCTTTATTGGGCCGATTGGGATCGCATTACTTGGTGGAATCAGTTATTTATGGACAAAACATTTGGCAACTTTCAAGTTTTTGCTGAACTCGACTTCTTATTCCGATTTAAGCGTTATGATAGTCAAATTGGAATGTTAGACATGCCTGCAAGTGTATTTGTAAGTTATTTTCCTACTAAAAAAATTACTCTTTATGCAATGACGCAACATGTTGCACGCTTTACGAACAATATTAACGGACATGATCCTATTGTAACGGATTGGGTAATTCCAATGAATTATACAGCATCAGGAATTGGATTCAAATACCAGATTCTTTCTAACTTTAACATTGAGGCGCTATACACTAACTTTTGGAGAGGAAGTAATAGTGGGCTTGGTGAAACCTTCAATATTGGAGTGAAATTTTTAACGCGTTAATCGCAAAAGGTGATTAGATTTCTTGTTTTTATTGGTCTTTCTATAAGTCATTTTTCAAATGGTTATGGGCAAATATTGGAAACAATACGCTTTGAAGGTGCAACAAAAACTGACCCCTCCTATCTATCAGCATTAGTTGATTGTAAAGTTGGTGAACAGCTAGATTCTGCAACTTTAGCTAAAGATTTGCAAACATTAAAAAACTTAAATTTATTTTTTAGTGTTGATCATTCTTTAAAGATTAATGAAACAGGCAAAGCAGATCTAACCTTCATAATAGAAGAAGCCGTTTACCTTTATCCTATCATTTCAATTTCTGGATTTAAAGACCAGTTTAAGTTTCAAGCAGGTGCTAATCAAATTAACTTTTTAGGCAGAGCGCAGTCTTTAGGAATACTTTACCAATATTACGACAGACACTCTCTTTCGGTGTTTTATACAGCACCTAAACATGCAAACAGAAAAACAGGTCATGAATTAGCTCTAGCAAAATATTCTACCGTTGAACCTCTCTATTTTCAAGATACAGTTTCTAGCTTTAATTTTGATAATTACTCTGTTTCATTAGGTGGTTTTTATTGGTTAGGAAATAGATTACGACTAGGTTTAGGCGGAATGTATATGTGGGAGAAATACGAACAAATTGACAACGCCGACATAGGTTACCAAGACAAAGAATTCAATTTTAATAAATATCAAGTTCGGTTTAGAACAGATTATGAAGGCATTAACCAGCATTATGAGTTTAGAGAAGGAACTTCGCTCTCCTTTTTCTCCGAGATGATTCAAACAGAAGGAGTACCTGAAGCCAGTTTTTTCAAAGCCACTACTCGATTTAAATACTTTAAGCGCCTCGGAAAAAACGGAAACCTTGGACTACAAAATCAATTAGGAATCTCAACGAATAATGACAGTCCTTTTGCACCTTTTGTTTTAGACGGTTTTATTAATGTTCGTGGAATTGGTAATCGCGTGGAACGAGGTACGGCCGAGTTCATTATTAACGCCGAGTATTTGCACACAGTCCTCAAAAAGAAATACTTTATTGCACAATTAGCTGCTTTTAGTGACTATGGTGCTTTAAGATCACCTGGCGCTTCTATTGGCTCAATATTTCAAGAACAAAAAACAAACCTTTACGCAGGTATTGGTCTCCGCCTTCATTCGCGCTTTATTTATAAAACCATTTTCAGACTCGATTTAAGCACTAAAGTCATTCAAAATGACAAGAAAATGGCGTTTACTTTTGGCTTAGGACAATTCTTTTAAGCTTCTTTTTTCATACCTGTGTTACCTTTTACATTTATCGTATTTTAGTCGGTATAAAGTATCACTATGAACCGATTACTATACCAAAGTTTTTTTTTCATCATCTTAATTGGATTGTTTTCTATGATTTCTGCCGACTCCATTGGTGAAATAAACTATAATCAAGAAGAACTATACCAACTTTACGATATAGACTCAATCATTATTCGCCATAACGAATCACTAAGTGACGAATTCGACCTAGCGAAATTTATTACGGTGATAAATAACAAAGGTTTAAAAGAAAGCATTACTCAATATTGCAGTAATGGTGAATTAATGAATATCAAGCAATTCAACCACAAAGGTGAAATTTTAAAACGCACCTATTTTGAATTTGAATGTACCGGAATTAAAAGCGAACAAACCATTTACGTCTACCGAAAAGGGTTGCTAACTCAAAAATTAACCTCTGGAAACTTAACACCCTATGAACTTAAAGAAACCTGGCAATATGACTCTCTAAACCGCTTAACAGACTATGCTACTTATCGTTTTGGGGAACCTGCCTGGACAGAACACACGGATTATGATACCATCAACAATACTTCCTATTTAACAAGAGTTAAGGGTTATGGAGCACTGGATACTATTTTTACAACTGAAACTTTTTTCAATTCAAATGGTCAACCAGTTAAAAACATCAATAGATATGATCACGTCATTAAATCCGAATACACTTTTGAGTACGATAAATACGGGAATTTAAGTCGGAAATTTGCTCATTTCTATCCTTCCGGTCGGATTGGGGTTGATCTGCATTATTACTATAGTAAACCGTATAAACTTGATAGTACCTGGTCATTAGCCGGAATAAACTCTAGCATTTACAACAAAGCTTATTACGAATATGATCATAGAGGATTATTAAAAAAGAGAATTCATCACGACAATCGTAACAGTTTGGTTGATACAAAATTTTATGAATACAAATAATACACCTTCTGTAAAATGGAATATCGAAAAATATTAAAAACAGACAATTCTAAAATTGCCCAAATGATTAGGAATGTATTTGATGAATACAAAGCCGTAACAAAGGGAACCGTCTATACAGATCCTACAACAGATTCATTATTCGAGCTTTTCCAAATTGATCAGGCAGTCTTTTTTCTTGCGATTCATAATAATGAGGTTAAAGGATGTTGCGGTATTTACCCTACTAAAGGGCTTCCTGAGGACTGCGCTGAGTTGGTAAAATATTATGTGTCCGGAGATGTACGTGGAACAGGAGTTGGGCGCCAATTATATGAAAAATGCGAAGCATATGCTATTGAACAAGGGTATAAAAATTTATACATTGAATCTACGCCAGATTTCAATCAAGCGGTTAGAATCTATAAAAAAATAGGCTACAAAACTTTGACAAAACCACTTGGAAATTCAGGACACTTTGGTTGTGATATTTGGATGCTAAAGGAATTATATTAAACATTTTTGTCTTACCTCATAAAATGCCTTATTTGCATTAACTTATAAATTAAAATTTTCTCAATGGATTTTGTAGAGATTGCAGGAGAATTACTAGTTGAAATCATCATACCATGGTTATTTATGGTTCCGGGTGCATTCGTTCGGTGGATTATCTCCAAATTAAATGGATCCAATAAAACATATCGACACTATTATAAAGCTGGTGGATTTTTAACTGGTTTTCTTGGCTTTCTAGTCTACGTTGTACTATTTATAATCATATTCTAACATTTAAAACATGTTGTAATAATTAGTTTTTCGCTAATAATTTTAGTATATTTGAATTTATGAAAAGTATTATTAGCATTAATGAAGGCGCTACTTATGACTATTTACCACATGCATTTGCCCTTCTAATTATTGGAATGGCGCTATTAGCTGTGCATTGGATTCCAGCTGTTGTAGTGTTAATTATTGCAGTAGCCATTATAGGAGTTAAAACAGGGATTGAGATTGACCTTGAAAATCAACAACTTCGTAAATACAAGCAATTCATTGTTATTAAATTTGGAGCATATACTTCTTTAAAAAATACATTAAAAGTAAAATTGGTCATGAATAGATACGATTCAAAGCTCGCTATTCCTGTTCGAAACATGGCATGGAGAGAGGATCCTGCCCAACTAACAACTTATGACCTTATCATAATTGATGACACAGAAAACAAAACTGTATTCAATCAATTTATCAAATACAGTTTGGCAGATAAAACAATGAAAGCATTGAGTAAAATTGAAAATTTAGATACCTTTAATGAAGTTGCTGGCGTATTACAAAAGCAAAGACAAATGAGAAGGCGGTAATTTCACAAAACAAACGCGAATAATAGAACTGCTCTAATAATGACGGTAACGAACATCTATCTAATTCCTGGACAAGGAGCAGACAAACGACTCTTTAAGCAACTCGAATTTGATGAACGTTTCAATCTGCAGCACATTATCTATTCTACACCAAAAAAGAATAGCACAATGCTCTCTTACGCAAAGGAACTCTCTGAACAAATAGATCAAACAAAGCCTTTTATTCTTGTTGGCACTTCACTAGGTGGTATGCTAGCAACGGAAATGAATTCTTTTCTAAAACCATTACGAACTATAATCATCTCTAGTGCCAAACACCGTGGTGAACTGCCATTTAAGTATCGTTTTCAAAGGCAGTTTCCCGTTTACAAAATAGTTCCGGCGGGTATGGTTAAATTGGGCGCTAAAATTCTACAACCTCTGGTTGAACCTGATAGAAACAAGGAAAAGACGACATTCAAAGCCATGCTAAATGCAAAGGATCCTAAATTCTTAAGCAGAACTATTCGGATGATAGTTAACTGGGATAGAGAAAGAACAAACACAAATATTGTTCATATACACGGCAACAAAGACAACACTATTCCCATTAAAAATGTTGACGATAACTTTTTAATCGAAGGTGGGTCGCATATGATGACTTTAACGAGAGGAGTTGAAATCAACCAACTAATTCTGAATATTCTAAATAGCTAAAAGGTAGATTCGTTTTTTTTGATACTAAATCTATTGTATATTCACTGTCGCAATCCAAAACTCAAACTATGCAATACATTAAATGCTCCCTCATTGTTCTCGTTTTAACTTTTTGTCACTTTTCTCATGCTACTAATTATTACGTCTCAAACAGTGGCGATAACACGAATGATGGATTAAGTTTAGAGACTGCCTTTCTAAAACTACATTTCACAACAGATATAGTAGCCGCAGGTGACACCGTTTTTGTTGAAAATGGAGGTTATGATGGTTTTGATTTACGTTATGTTAGTGGGACAAGCGAAGCCCCAATTGTTTACAAAGCAATGGGCGGAAGTGTTTCAATAAACGCGAGTGGCCCAATTCGAGATGACGGCATCAATATAGAAGAAGCAAATTACATCATATTGGACGGCTTTATTGTCAACAATATGGAGGGCAGTGGAAATGGAATTCGTGTAGTTGTTGCTAATAACTGCATTGTTCGCAATTGTTCTTGTGATAATAATGCAGAAAGAGGAATTTTCACAGCATTTACAGACGATATAATAATTGAATACAATGTTTGCTCTAATTCAATTGATGAGCATGGCATTTATGTATCAAACAGTTCTGACAGACCAATTATTCGATATAATGAGTGTTACGGCAATAACGCTATTGGTATTCACATGAATGGAGATCTATCTGCAGGAGGTGACGGCATAATTAGTGACCCAATTCTTTACGGAAACGTATTGCATGATAATAATGGCGCGGCTGGAATTAATATGGATGGAGTTAAGAATCCTACTATTTACAATAACCTCATTTATAACAATCATTCTAGTCAAGGTATTGCCTTATTTCAACAAGATGGAGCAATTGTTACCAATGGCGCTAAGATTTTTAACAACACCATTATTGTTCCTACTGACGGGAGATGGGGCATTCTTTTGATGGAGGGCGCTAATATTGGCACTGAAATCTATAATAACATTATAATAAACCAACATGCGTGGCGCGGATGCATCTCGGCAGAAAACACAACTGAATTAAGTTCTGATTTTAATATTGTCAATGACAAAATGAGCAATGTAGGTGACGGCGCTGCAATAACTTTGGCGGAATGGCAAGTATTGGGCTTAGATGAAAACACTGAAATTGCTGAAGATTTAGATCTAATATTTATTGATCCTGATTTATACAACCTTCAGTTAATTGAAGATTCTCAAGCTATTGATGCTGGAACGGCTTTAGTCGAAGATGTTGTTGAAAATGATATTGACGACAATCCTAGACCAATTGGCGATTCATTTGACATTGGTGCCTATGAGTATGCTATAGAACTTTCTTTAATGGACAATGAGGCGCTTAGCATTCACTTCTACCCTAACCCCGCAAGCGATTTTATTAAAATCGATTACAATCATTCATCTGTTGTTATTAATACAATTGAACTGATTGACCTTAACGGAAACATTATTCAAACCTTTGGAAGTAAAGACCTATTAGATTTAACAACAATTCCAACAGGTGTTTACCTCATTAGAATTGGTGTAAACAGTGAATCTGTTGTTTATAAAAAAGTACTTATTAATTAGTTTTCGCCTTTGAAGTATACACTTTAAACTGCTCCCCAATTGTCGATTTTTCAAGATCTTCAATTGTGTCAATATCATTTAGTGTTTCAAAAAGGTGAATAGAATCTCCTTTTCCTGAAATTTCGGCCTTTGTAATTCTCAATAACTCAGTTGTACTCCAAGGCTTATCCTCAAAGATGTATTTCCCATCCGCCTTGGACATGCCCACCATATAGTAACCTCCATCCTCTGCCGGACCAAATACAAAATCACTATCATTCAATGCATCAAACCCCTTCTCTATTAGTTCATGTCTAATTTCAGGTAAATCTGCACCAATACCAATAATATTTGAGTACCCCAATTGAAAACCTGTTTCAAAAGCATTTTTCATTCGATCTCCTAATGTCTCTCCCTCCTGTATGTGTTTTGGGCAATTTAACCACGCTTCTTCATCTATAAAATGTGAATAGTGTACATGAATATCTGCATTGGTTACAGCACAACTTTCATGTTCAGTAATATGATATAATGCTTCATAAACTTCAAACGCTGCATCATCTCCAATTGTTTTTGCCAATCGGGTTTTAACTTTGCCAAATAGTTTATTCTTAGCAAATACGATTAATAGATTCTTTAACATTAATACTGCCCCTTTCCTTTATTGAGCCACTGTCCCCACTTTTTAGAGTAGACATGTACCTCTTCTGTTTTCTTGTTATTTCTATAAACGGGTAATCCTTCATTTACCCATTGAATAATACCTCCGTATAAATTATATACATTTTGAAACCCGTGCTTTTTAAGACGATTACCTATGGTTTCACTTCGGGCACCAATTGTACAATACACGATCACCAAATCATCTTTACTGATCGATTCAACTTTTCTTCTTGAAAAAAACAGAAAACCAACATGAATTGCTCCTTTAATTGCAGAAACTTGATACTCCCTTCCTTCACGCGTGTCAAGCAAGTGCATTTTTTGTCCATTTAAAATCTTTTTGTAGAGCTCTTGAGGCTGAATAAAAGGGACAGATTTATCATACTCTTTATCCAACATCTGATCATATTCAGTCTGTGTTTTTCCTTGCGAAAAAGAAAGAACTGAGATCAAAAGTAAACTGAGTAAACCTACAATTTTCATTAGATGATTATATCAATGCTCCCTGGCAACTAGAACCTTCTCCAGCCGTGCATCCAAAACAATGTTGGTTGAATACAATATTTCGACTGGCCAATTCTTTTGCATCAAAATCCATGATGTTTCTAGAATTTTTAACCGCAACGGGCATTTTCAAAATTTGATTAAAATCGCAATCAAATAAGTTCCCATTCCAATCTACCGACAAAGTGTTCGTACACATCACCTCTTTTGCAGCGAAAGGATTAAAACTATTGGCTAAAAGCTCAACATATTCATTCAGCTTTCCCTCTGTTTCTAAGTACTCTAAAAAGCGACTAACAGGTAAATTTGTGATCGTATAAAGGTTGTGGAAATCAATATTAAATCGTTCTCCTAGCT
>CAKZPK010000005.1 GCA_937139035.1 uncultured Crocinitomix sp.
AAAACGAAAATGCAGACGTTGAGATATCTGGTAAAATTACCTATTTCAATACAGTTCCAGTTTCAGTTCAATCGGACGAGCTTGCCGCACTCAACCGCTTACTCGTTACTATTGATGTTACTGTCATCAATAATATTGAAGAAGATCAAAGCTTTGAAGAGTCTTTCAGACAACAATCAGATTTTGATGCAGCATTGGATCTTGCAAGCGTTCAAGACGCATTATTAGAAGACATCAACGGGAAACTCTCTCAAGCTGTTATTAACCGCCTTACAAGTAACTGGTGATTTCAGGAGAAAACATAGCACAATACATTTCTAATCCCCAAAGGGTTAAACAGGAAGACCTTTCAGCCTTAGCTGATTTGGTTAAAAAATATCCTTATTCTAGCAGTTTACATTTGCTAGAATTAAAAGGCCTTGCACTTGCAAACAGCATTGAGTTTGAAGAGAAATTAAAAAGCACAGCTATTCACGCACCTGACCGGAGTCATTTATATGCCTTGATACATTCAGGAGCTCAAGTGAAAACAGCAGAACCGCAAATTAAAGAGGAAGAAGAAACCTTTGCAACCATTGTAAAAACACAAGAAGTAATTGTAGCGGAAGAGGAAACTAAAGTTGTTGATGCAAGTCAACTCGAATCTGAAACTGTTGAAATTGAGAATGAAACGCAAGCAGAACCAGAAATTATTAATGAAGAGGTAGTTTCGGATGAAGAAATTCATGCGGATGCCAAAGAGACAGTAGAGGTTGAGGAAGAGGAAAAACCTATTGAAGAGCAGCCAGTTGAACCAAAAACAACATCTGAACTTGACATTGAAATATTAAATAAAGCTATTGATGTTGCTTACGTAAGTTCTGAAGTTGATACAAAAGAAACACTTGAAGAAACTACTAACACCAACGAAAAAGAGTTCATAGAGGAAATTCATGAAAAGGTTGAAGCAACCGAGCAAGTAGAAATTGAAGCTCCAATTGAAACAGAAGCTAATTCTGACATAGACCGAAGTAACCTCACATTTATTCAATGGTTGCGTTTAAAACAAGAAGGTAAAACAGAAGCCAATGAATCAATAGCAGAAACAACTTCTATCATTCCTCCAACAACATCTAACACAGAAACGGGAGAAGAAACCGAAAAAATTGAAGAAAAATCAAAAGGACGTAAGGAAGAAATTGACGCCTTATTGGACAAGTTTATGCAAGAAGAACCTAGAATCTCGAAACCTGTGAAAGACTTCTATAACCCTGCAAAAAACGCACAAAAAAGTGTTGAAGAATCAGATGATATGGTGACCGAAACATTGGCCAAAATACATGTACTTCAGAAAAATTATTCCAAGGCAATTTCAGCTTATGAGAAATTAATCTTGTTATATCCAGAAAAAAAGACTTTCTTTGCAAGTCGAATTGAAAAAATAAGAGAAGAATCTAAAAAAAGATAAAATGGGAACTCTATTAACTATTATCATATTAATTGCCTGTATAGCACTAATTTTATTTGTACTTGTTCAAAACCCAAAAGGTGGAGGATTAAATTCTGAATTTGGTTCAGCAGTACAATTAGGAGGAGCAAAAAGAGCGACCGACATATTAGAAAAAGGAACATGGGGATTAGCAATTGCAATTGCTGTGGTAGTATTAGGAATGGCTATTGGTGGAAATGATGCACCAGCACAAGGTGAGCCAGGAGAATTTGAAACAGATATTTCAGAAATTGGATCAGATGAAGAAAGCGATCCAAACACAGGATTAACATTACCTGAAGGTTTAAACCCAACAGGTAACCCTGAGTAAAACATAATAAAAGCATTAAAAAAATGTCAGTATGTCATTCATACTGACATTTTTTTTGCACTAAACTTGGATAATTTAGCCATTTTGACACTTAAAAATCACTTTTATAGAATGGCACAAATTATGACTATCCAAATCAAAGATTATAAACGAACAAACAAAATATAATTATGTTAAAACCATTAGCAGACAGAGTTCTTATTGAAGCTGCTCCAGCAGAAGAGAAGACCGCAAGTGGAATCATCATTCCTGATACGGCAAAAGAAAAACCATTACAAGGTAAAGTAATTGCTGTAGGACCTGGAAAGGTGGACGAACCAATGACACTTCAAGTAGGTGACAGTGTGTTATACGGACAATATTCAGGAACGGAAATCAAATTAGATGGGAACACTTATTTGATTATGCGTGAATCAGATGTTTACGGGGTATTATAAAAATTGTTTAAACAGAATTTAATTCAAAAAAAATGGCAAAAGAAATAGTTTTCGATATTGACGCTAGAGATCGATTAAAAAAAGGAGTGGATGCTTTGGCAAACGCTGTAAAAATTACATTAGGACCAAAAGGTAGAAATGTAATTATTGACAAAAAATTTGGTGCACCGCACATTACAAAAGATGGGGTTACTGTTGCAAAGGAAGTAGAACTAGAAGACGGAATTGAGAACATGGGAGCACAAATGGTGCGTGAAGTTGCTTCAAAAACTGCAGATATTGCAGGAGACGGAACAACGACAGCAACTGTTTTAGCTCAGGCTATTATAACAACGGGGCTTAAAAACGTTGCTGCTGGTGCAAACCCAATGGATTTAAAAAGAGGTATTGACAAAGCTGTTTCTGCAATTGTTAGCAACCTTAAAGAACAATCACAAGAGGTTGGATCAGACAATGACAAGATCAAACAAGTAGCAACAATTTCTGCTAATAACGACGGTTCTATTGGAGGATTAATTGCAGAAGCAATGAAAGTTGTTGGAAACGAAGGTGTAATTACTGTTGAAGAAGCAAAAGGAACAGATACTGAAGTTAAAACAGTAGAAGGAATGCAATTTGATCGTGGATACCTTTCTCCATACTTTGTGACTAACGCAGAAAAAATGATTGCTGAATTAGAAAATCCTTACATCTTAATTTATGATAAGAAGATTTCTAACATTCAAGAAATTTTACCTGTATTAGAGCCTGTAGCACAATCAGGAAAGCCATTATTGATTATTGCAGAAGATATTGACGGAACAGCATTATCTACTTTAGTAATTAACAGACTTAAAGCAGGTTTAAAAATTGCTGCGGTTAAAGCTCCTGGATTTGGAGATAGACGTAAAGCAATGCTTGAAGATATAGCTGTATTAACTGGTGGAACTGTCATTTCAGAAGAAAGAGGGTTTACATTAGAAAATGCAACTATTGAGCACCTTGGAACAGCTGAAAAAGTTGACATTGACAAAGACAATACAACTATTGTTAATGGACAAGGAAATAAAGAAGCAATTACTGCGCGCATCAACCAAATTAAAGCGCAAATTGAAACAACAACTTCTGAATACGATAAAGAAAAATTACAAGAGCGTTTGGCAAAACTTTCTGGTGGAGTAGCTGTGCTTTATGTAGGTGCTGCAACAGAGGTTGAGATGAAAGAAAAGAAAGACCGTGTTGATGATGCTTTATCTGCAACTCGTGCTGCTGTAGAAGAAGGAATTGTACCTGGTGGAGGTGTCGCTTTAATTCGTGCAATTAGTGCATTAGAAGGATTGACGGGAGACAATGATGATGAGACTACTGGTGTTGCAATTGTGAGACGTGCAGTTGAAGAGCCATTAAGACAAATTGTTAAAAATGCAGGAGGTGAAGGCGCTGTAATTGTACAAAAAGTAACAGAAGGAACTGGTGACTTTGGTTATAATGCTAGAACTGAAATTTTTGAAAACTTATTGGATGCAGGTGTAATTGATCCAACAAAAGTGACAAGAATTGCAATTGAAAATGCTGCATCAATTTCATCTATGTTATTGACTACAGAATGTGTTATTGCTGATATTCCTGAAGATGAGCCAGCACACATGGGTGGCGGAGGAATGCCTGGTGGAATGCCAATGATGTAGGCTCGCTAATACATTCAATGAAAACTTAAATTGTTTTCTAGACGATCTGCTCTTCCCTTGCTCGCAAGAGAATTAGGATAGCGCGGAACGGCAACATAAAATCCCGCTTTGGTTTTACCAGAGCGGGATCATTTTTTTTGGGCAATTAAGTATTTGGCTTGTTTTATCTTTGAATGACTCTCTTGCAACCGGCCCTTTTCCCTTCAATTATAATTTCGTGAATTTCTTTTGAATCATTACTCCATCAGCAGTAATTAATTGTAGAATATACAATCCTTTCATTAGCTCCGAAACATCTATTCTTTGATTAGTCAATATTGACGCCGGGACACATAATTTACCCACACTATTGTAAATAGTATAAGTACTAAACTCTTGTCCTTGTATAGCTAGTTCAGATTTTGTTGGATTTGGATAAACTTCAAAATCAATTGCATCTTCCTGAATTGAAAGTATTGGATTATCGCCAGGCAAAGTAATTACGCTAGGGTAAGCTGCAGTGTGGTGAACAATAATATTGGCTACATTCCCTTCTCCGTCCACATACATCTCTCCCCCATCCTGTAAATTAACATTGAAACGAGAGGCATGATTACCACTGACATAAATTTTAATTGCGTGTCCTGCCAGCCAAGTATAAGTTGTAAATGGCAAATCAACATCTACCGTATAAACCTCACCTGGAATCATGAAAACCTCATCCTCTTCAGCATATTCATTATTTCTAAAACGCATTCTTTTTATTCCATCAGTGATTAACATATTACGTCCATCTGGGTAAACATCTACTAGGCGAATCGCAATATCTGCATCTGGTTGATCACATTCAATATAAAGTCTAAGACTTATGCGCCCAGCAACTGCAACTTGATCCGTTAAAACAGCTGTTTCAAAAGTCACAATATCAGACCTTGTATCCAAACTACTTTGGTCAAATGGACCTTGTTCTAAATCCTCACTCAAAGTCGCGCCTCCAATTGTAGGGCTTGGATTAGAAGGATCACTCACAAATGCGCTCGAACTTACACCATTTGAGCTACCCAACTTGCCATCATTATCTAGGTAAAGTAGATTAGTTTCCGCGGCGCTAATATCATCAGCATTAGAAGTGTGCCACACATTATTTCCTCCGAGCTCGTAATAAGTAATAAAATCAGTATCCTCCCAACCGTTATCTGCATCTAACAAATAGTAGCTTAAGAAATCCCAAGCCATAGAATCACTCTTGAATTCAGCATTATCATAAACTAATTCGCCCTGAATTGCAGAACCTACATAAGCAGCTCCTGTTCCTCCATGAACCCAAGGTCCAACAAGCAACCATTGTTCATCTCTCACTGCTGGATCGGCAACATTTCTAGAATCTTTATAAAAATCAATCATAGCATCAATTGTATGATCATACCAACCACCAATTTGTAATGTAGGAATATGAATTTCACTTGGAAAATAAGAACCATCCTCTGCTACTTGCCATAATAAATTATCATATGGATTAGACAATACCAAAGGTGAAAGCCCATAACCCAATGCATCCAGCTGAAACAAGCGCGCCTCTTCTAAAACACCACCATAATAATAAGCCTCATAGCTTTGCTCTCCCGTATTTACCATTGGCACTGCGCAAGTATGATTTGGATGTTCTTCGCGCGCAGTATGATATTGCACACTTCCCAAAGCTGAAGGTCCCCAAGTTCCAATTCTATTCCCATGCCAACTCTGTTCTGAAATCCACTCACAAATATCGTAGCCATCTTCCCCTCGTTCAAAATCAGATAAATCGGCTCCAGAAGATCCATAAAATCCGCGCCAATCAACAACCACCCAAATAAAAGGTTGATCATCTAAATCCGTTCCAACTCCCATTGGCAAACCAAATGAAAAGAAATTTTTATTATAAGGTGTTTGAATTAAAACAACCTCTCCATTTGTAACACCATCCGGAATATAAATGTCTGCTTGAAGCAATTCACCATCCCGCATTGGAATCCATATATCATTATAAGTTGGTGCTAGTTGACTCCATCCAGAAAAGGAAAGCATTAAAAAGGTAAGCCAAGAAAGATATTTCATAATTACTAAATTGATCGCATGAGAAAACACTTAAACAGTATTAATTTAAGCATTAAAAAGTAAAGTATACTATTTTAATAGACTAAGCCATCTTCAAATGGTTTAAAAGAAATTAAAAAAAAATACTCCTTAGCGAATTATTTTCCCTACAGTCCTGAAAACAAGCTTGATATCTAACCAGAAACCACGGTCAGCAATATACTTTAAATTGAGCTTTAATTTAGCAGGCATTACCTCCTCGATATAAGCTTTATCAGGATCTTCAGAAGCTCCCAATATTTTTTGCTCATCCAGATACTCAATAGAAGCATAATCGGTTAAACCTGGGAGAACAGAGAGCACTTTTAATTGCTCTTCAGAATACATATTTACGTATTTGGGAACTTCAGGACGCGGACCTACTACGCTCATATCACCTTTTAGAATATTGATTAATTGAGGAACTTCATCAATTTTAAATTTGCGGATAAACTTTCCTACTTTAGTTACACGAGAATCATTTCCGACTGTAATTTGACCTGCTTTGTCAGAATTTGGGCGCATAGATCTAAACTTATACAAACCAAATTCCTTTTGATTTTTCCCAACACGTATTTGCCTGTAGAATACCCCTCCACGGCTATCTAACGCAATCCAAAGAGAGATAATAATGATTAAGGGTGAAAATATCACTAATGCTATTAGCGAAGAAACAATGTCAAATATGCGTTTTGAAAATAAATACATTTCTAATGATGCTGCAAAATATGTTTAATAATATTTTCGCAAGCTTTGCCATTGCCATATAGATCTTTTTCAAAATCTGATTTTTTATCAAGCATTGACTCTACAGCTTCAATAATTTTGGCTTGATTAGACCCAACCAATACGTTCACCTTTTCAGCTATTAACTCAACCCATTCCGTTTGCTCGCGCATGGTTATACAATATTTTTTAAAAAAGAAAGCCTCCTTTTGTAAGCCACCACTATCAGTCATTACCAAATTACAATGTTTGATCAACTCTATCATGTCAAAATACCCCACAGGAGATATTGTTTTCACTTTTAAATCTAATCCTATTTCCTTCAATTTCCCTTCGGTTCTTGGGTGCAAAGGCAAAACAATGGGAACAACATTTGCGTGAACATGATTTAGGGCGGTAACAATGTCTTTTAATTTTTGTGGATCATTTGTGTTTTCAGCACGGTGCAATGTGACCAAACAAAATTTATTCAAATCTAATTCAGATATGATGGTAGATTTTTCAGCTGACTTTTCTGTGTAAAAAAAAGCGGCATCTTGCATAACATCACCTGATTTCACAATATCACAAGCAATATTATTATATCCTTCTTGCTTTAAGTTTTCGACTGCAGTATCGGTAGGACAGAATAAATAATCTGAAATCCGATCTGTCAAAATACGGTTAACCTCTTCAGGCATTTCCATATTAAAACTACGCAAGCCCGCCTCAACGTGCGCCACTTTTACATGTAATTTCTTAGCCGCGAGCGCTCCTGCCAATGTTGTATTCGTATCTCCATAAACCAATAATAGATCTGGCTTTTCAATTTTAATAATCTTCTCTATACCTTCTAGCATTCGACCTGTCATAGCCCCATGATCTAGACTATTTATTTGAAGACTGTGTTTAGGTTTTTGAATATTCATTTCCTCAAAAAACACGTCACTCATGTTTTCATCAAAGTGCTGTCCAGTATGTACAATAACCTCTTCTATCCGATCATTTTTTTCAAAAGCTCGACTTAACGCTCCAGCCTTTACAAATTGAGGGCGCGCCCCAACAACGGTTAAAATTTTTATCTTCATCCCCTAGCCCATTACTTCATTCACAGATGTAATAACAGCATCTGTAATAGTAGTCAAATTATCATTGGTTAAATTGAAATAAACCGGCAAGGTGATTTCATTCTTGTATTTATTGAAAGCTTCTGGATAAGCATTAATATCATATCCGCGAGATTTATAAGCTGTTAAAAGTGGTAAAGGTTGAAAATGCACATTAACAGAAACTTGCTTTTCAAAAATTTTATTAATTATTTCGTCACGTTGTGCTTCAGTAGCGCCATTAATTCTTAGCATGTATAGATGATAAGAAGATTCTTTTTCATCATTTAAAAAAGCAGGTTGAATCGCCCAAGGTTCATTTTGAAACGCCTTCGTATAAAAATCAAAGATCTCTTTTCTTCTGCCCAAATTAGAATCATAGCGCTCCAACTCAACCAAACCTATAGCCGCCTGAATGTCCATCATGTTACATTTATAGCCAGGTTCAATCACATCATAACGCCAATTACCTCCACCAGCTTTTACTTTTGCCAATGCATCTTTAGACTGCCCATGAAGTGACTTAATATTTAACGCTTTGTAAATTTCATCTACATCAAACTGTTCAGGCAAGTTTAAACAAACTGCACCACCTTCTGCCGTAGTTAAATTCTTAACTGCATGAAAAGAAAAAACAGCCACATCCGTTACGCTGCCATTCATATTTCCTTGATATTTCGCACCAACGCTATGTGCTGCATCAGCCATCACTAATATTCGTCCCAATTGCTTTTGTTCTTCAGAATTTGGATTAAAATTAGCTTTAATACCTTCCTCATTCACTAAAGCATTTAGCGCTTCATAATCGCATGGAAAACCAGAAATATCAACAGGAATAATTGCCTTTGTTTTTGAAGTAATAGCCTTGCGAACATTTGCAACTGAAATGTTAAAATCCTTTTCATCAACATCCACCATTACAGGTGTTGCACCGCAATGCATTACAACGTTTGCCGTAGCGCAATAAGTATAAGCAGGAATAATAACCTCATCACCTTCTTTAATACCAAACCAGCGTAAAACCAATTCCATACCTGCTGTAGCAGAATTAAGGCAAATTACCTTACGACAACCAATATAGCTTGTAAGGCGTTTTTCAAATTCCTTTGTGCGTGGTCCAGTAGTTATCCAACCAGATAATAATACTTTGCCTACTTCTTCAACAATTTGTTGATCCATACGCGGCGGAGAGAAAGGAATCATAGTCTATTCAGTTTTTACACAAAGATACAAAATGTATTGGGAGCAAAAAGGGGTTTATTGAACTATGGTGCAGTAATCTCTTCTTTCGACTCTTGGTCATTACCGATAAATAAAACCAAGAAAAACAGAAAGAATAAAATGCCCCATTGTCTTTCTAAAATTGATTCGAATAAACAACCTGTTGCAAAGGCTGAAATTAGAATGATTAAGAAATAGTCTCTTCTTTTAAAACCTAAGACTAAATAATAAATAAAGGAAGCAATTAGAAAAAGTGCTGGCACGATTCCAATTGACCCTGCTGTTTGCAAATATTGACAATGCGGATTTAGTTTTTTATCAACATAAACATCCATACCACGTTCACGATAATAATCCATTAACACATCTTTTCCATCACCAGTTCCAACTCCAAAAGGATGATCAATAATCATTTCAAAGCTTGTATTCCAAATCAGCAACCTTGCATTTATACTACTCGCATTATTCCTATTAGCCTCAATATAGGCTTCTCGATTATTAAAATAATTGCCCAATTCTGTTTTAACAGCTCTGTAATCTGACTCTAATAAATCCAAATTTTTAATTGCTAAAATTCCGACTGTTGCCATCATAGCAATTCCAACAAAGAATAAAACCATTTTTTTTCGAAAATAGAAAATGGCAAACAAAACAGTTGCAACCATACCAGCAAAGCTAATCCAAGGCCCTAATGAATAGAATTTATAAACGAAATAATAGAATATAAATGTGACAATGATCGCACCAATCTTTTTAATCGTGTTTCCGTTTTTTCCAAAAGCATCTGCCAAAACAAGAGCTGAACCAACCACTAAGTACATAGCGGCATAAGTTGGGTGAATCCATCTTGAAAGTGCATAGGATTCAAAACAAGTTCTATTTCGAACGACATCAAAACACTCATAGGCGTAGTATATGTCCACGGCTAAATAAACAAATGCTCCAGCTATAAAAGTCCAGATTACCCAAGACTTGTTAAGTGGAACTTTCCGCTTAAATGTTCCATAAAAGAGAGGGAAAAGTAAAAAGGTTAAACGAGTTTCTATATCCTTTCCTCCGTAGTCAAAATTTTCTGTAAAAAGCAGACCAATTAAGTAACAGACAAAAAGAATTGCAAATGGATAATAGGCTTTAGAAGGTTTTTGGAATCCAAACCGCACCCCATTAATAATGGCATTTAACCCTAATCCTGCAATAATGAAAACAGCGATTTTTTGATCAACCAATAAGAAAAATGCGAATAAGAGGGTGAGCACAAACTCGGCAGCTTCAAAGAAGTTTCTTTTTTTGAATTCATTTAGCATTACGACAAATCTACTATTTTCTCAATAGTTGTTGCAGAACTTGGCATTAAAACTTTGTTATATTTGTAGAAACCAAGCCTTATTAAATGGATCTTCTGAAACTTGCAATAATCACTTTGAAAAAAAACATGGCCATGGCTATCATATTGGTAGTGCTCGCCGTTGTTGGAGGTATAATTCACTACAATTTGCAAACCATTTCGTATGTCTCAAATTTTAAAACCAATAATGGTTTTGTTGACTATTCTTTATTTAAAAGTTTGACGGATTTCACTCAGATTTCTGAAGATGTTTATGATTTACCTACCGAAGAGATTAATGCTATAACGGCCCAATTAGAAGATTACCGCATTTCATTTTTAGAAGAAACAACACTATCCATCTCATTCACAGTTGTATCTAAAACTGTTGATGCAGACCACAAAGCTCTGCAAGAGTCTATTCTGAAATTAATCAACCATAACCGTTTTATCACCAATTCATATGAGGATGACATGATTATGATGGAGAAAAAATTGGCTTTTTTACAAGATAAAATGAATCAATTGGATTCATTGGTTATGAATCCAACAGAATATACAGACGTAAACGACATCTTAAATGATTCTTATGACTTGTATATTGAGCAATTGGATTTAGAAGAAAAAATTAATTCAACGGGGAAGTTTGACATTATTAAGCCAGTAACAGAGATTAAAACGAATAAAAAGCCAGCTGCTATTTACATTGCGCTTTACCTAGTTTTAGTAGGATTCATTTTTCTTTTGCTTAGCAAGAAAGAACCTACAACAAATAGTTAACACTATACTTTTTCCTTTAAAATTCGTGAATAGTGGTTCATCATTAGGTCTGCATTTTGTTCCCAATCATAATGTTTAAGAGCATTTAGGCGTCCATTTTTTCCAAGGCGTTCTCTCAGTGCTTTATCCTTCACTAAAAGCGTAATCTTTTCTGCCAAACAAGCTGTGTCGCGCGGAGGACAAATTAATCCTGTCTCCCCTTCCACTACAACCTCTGGTAATCCTCCAATATTAGAAACTACTACAGGTTTTTCGCAAGCTGATGCCTCAACTGCTGCAACACCAAAGCTCTCACCACTTTTTACAGATGGAACAACTACAATATCCATTTTATTAAAATAATCAGGAACAGCGTCATGCGGGACAGCGCCAGTAAAGGTCACATTATCATTTATGCCTAAATCAGACACTTGTTTTTTTAATGCTTCTTCTTTACTTCCTTTTCCAACTATTAACAATTCATACTGCTGAGAATCATCTCTTTTTAGTAGTACATTAAATGCGTCTATCAAATAACTGATTCCGTACTTATCTTCTAATGTCTTAACAATTCCTACAATGATTTTATTTTCATCTCGCTCTACAGTTTTATGTTTAAAAACCTTCATATCAACTCCAAAAGGAACGACATGAACATCTTTATTAGTGTAAAGCATTGCCTCTTTTGCCATTACTTTACTTGTAGAAAAGATTCCTTTTGCTTTTCGTAAGTTTCGTTTGAATAAGTATTTCTTTATAGCAGATTCTTTAGGGAAAGAAAAAACATCTTCTCCCCAAACAGAAATTAAAAACCGTTTATGATTTAGAAATGTTCCAATTAAGCCATAACTAGTCGCATAATGCGCGTGTACTAAATCGGGCTTAAATTCTGCTGCTATTTTACGGATACGTTTATAAACTGAAACATATTTCACTTTCTTGACTCCACTCTTACCGTATTGATTGGTAAATTCGGCATGATGAACCTTCACATTCTCTAAATCATCATAAAAATTATCCGTTGGTTTACCAAATCCAAAAACCTGAATTTCTGCTCCACGAATAGCTAATGCGCGCACCCATTTTTTAGTGTGAATAGAATTTAAATCAGATAAGAGTAATAATTTCATGATAACTTAAATGGTATTGAACAAAGCTACTAATTTCTCTAGACCTGCTGCTCTTGAAAAAGGATGTGTATCAACAATTTCAATTTCTCTTGCCTGCAATTTTGTTATAGCTTCTTTTATTGATTCAGGCTTGTTAATTGCCCATTCAGCATTAGGGTAATTATTCAAAATAGACTGAATTCCGCCTGTTTGCTTTTCTCCTTCGGTAATTACTAGCACCTTTTTATTCAAGGCTATATAGTCATATGTTTTAGTGGGAGTTTCAAATGGTTTACCCCCCGTCAATACAGTACATATTTGAGATGTATTTATATTATTAAGCAATTCACTATAGGGAATAAAACCTTGCGAAGAAATTCGCGGATTATTCATTGCGTCTAACTCTTCATACTCTTTTCCAACCTGTCTAAAAGAAAGATTATCATTTGCAGAAACAATGCTTAATAAATGATCCATTTTAAAATCAGCATAGAGTTTACCACCATTCAAAATTTGACCTTGAACTACACTTGTAGATTTTTGCTCATTTTGATTTAAGATTGCATCATCAAAACCATTAGGAATAACAGTCACTTTATCTGCATGTTTCATCTGATTTTTGCAAATATCATTAACAGTAGTAACAGCATCTGCCATTTGATTGAAACGTTTTTCAAAATAACCTTTCACAGTCTTCTTTAACCATTTATCGCCATGTCTTGGATTATACCCAAATGGGTCGCGATAATCCAAAATGACTTTGCAGTTAAATTTCTTTTTTAAAAATGCCCCTACACCAAAGTGCATAAATGGGCCACCAGAAAAAACAACAATGTCATAATCAAAATTTGACAAGTTGGCAAAATATTCCTTCAAGGTTATTTTCCAATTTAAACCTTGATCTTTAATCAATTTCCGTAGCAATCCGCCCGACTGAGAAGCTGGCAAATAAGTAATATTTGGAGAAACAACTGTCTGCTCTGTAGCCGTGATTACATGCGCCTCAATTCCATGTTTAAGCATGTTATTTGCCCAATACGTTGTGCGTTTAGCACCTACACCTGGATAAGGATCAAAAAGATAACTAATGAATACTACTTTCACGATTAACCTTTAACATTTTTTTTAGTAAAAAATTGCTTGCTGCAAATAAAATAAGTGGCCAAATTAATAATTTCAAAAATAAGAAATTTACAAAGCCCGAGCCAACTACCCATTTCACAGTTAATGCTACATAAAAGGCCAATAACCAAGGTTCCTTTGCATTTTTCAATAAAAACAAATGCACAGACTGCACTACAAACCCCACTACTAAAGGAGCTATTACTAAACCTACGTATCCATAATTAGCCCATGCTTCACCCATGTAAAAGCCAGAATATAAATTTCCTGTTCCGGCGTTAACCGTTTCTGGATGAATGTACATTTTTAAAAGCCGTGCAGACTCCACAGCATTCATGCTTGTATGATCGATAATAAAACTAGGAATACCAACGCCATAGGTTTCTACCGTAATAACATCAGGAAACAGCTCAAGTGAAAGCGGAAAACCAAAATAGCCAATTAAAAAGGTTCGTCCATAAAAACCAGAATTGGTTCGGAATAATTGATCAGCAATTCCATGATCGGTTGTTAAACTATAGCCAACTAAAATAGCTGCAACTGGCAAAACAACGAATGTTACAAAGGTTTTTTTAGAAATTCCGCCAGCAATAAAAACCTCTAAAATAGCAAAGCCTAAAATGTAAAATGCAACGGGTGCTTTTTGCACATCATGGCTGACAAGGATTAACGCTACTAATAAATTGACTACAAAGATCCCAATGAAAAACAGGCTCTTATATTTTCGCATTAAAATGTAAGAATAATATGAAACCACAGGAATCATTATTAAGCCCAGTAAATTTTTGATATAAATAATTCCTCCAAAATCGCGCCTTGCTGTAATCCTGTCAATATTGGCCTGATTAGCATCCCCCTCTACCAAAAGAGTATACAGCGGAACGTTTTTAGTGTTTAACAAAATATAACCCAATACTGAAACTGCAAAAAAGGTTAATACAAGCAACACTAACTTATTTCGATTCATAGAACCTACAATCTCAATAGGTGCTTTTAGGTAGGTATTAAACAATTGACGCCCATTTACTTTGAAAAGCTTATTGAGCATAATCATCCCAAACGGCATGATTAATATGGAATACATAGTCCACGCCCAAGCCTCTAATTTAACAGCATCTGATACTACCTCTACATCTGGATGATAATCTAAACGTCCCATTGCTAAAAGCACAGAAGCAACTAGGCCTGATGTAACAATTTGTACGTAGAACACATATGAAACAGTGTTGAGTTTCAGTAATGACATTGACCCACACGCGATACGAAACATGCTTATAGAAGCAAGCGTACACAAAATAGAGGTTATGATAATCAATGCGTTCATTGGTCAGCTTTTTTTGCTGTATTGATTAGGGCAAAAATAAAAAATGAATAGCAGAGAAAGCCACTTCCTGCTAATAACATAAAGGTTAATTCAAAATCCTTAAAATAGTAATATCCTAGAAGCAATGCTGTTATTTGGCTAAATAAAAAGATAAGGTTCTGTCTAAACTCGACTCCAATTTTGCGCACGGCAGAAAACAATGTTGATTGAGAAAAGTACACAAAGCGAACTAGGAAAAATGGAGCAAAATAGCTTGACAATTGACCTGCAACGCGATAATCAGCACCGAAAACAAACTCAAACAAGGGTGCTCCAAAAAAGAAAATCACCGCCATTGGAAATGACATGAGTAATAGAAGACGAATGCTAGACTTTTTAATGTAACCACTTATGGCTTTACCTTCATTTAAATCACTCGATATTTTTTGATAAAATACTTGAGAGACTGATCTACCAATCATGGTAATCGGAGCATTTAACACTCGTGTAATTGCATCAAATAGACCAGAAACAAATGATCCATAAAATCCAAAAATCATAAATGTTGGCAACTGTAAGGCTAGCATATTTAATAAACCAGAAGGTAAACTTTTAAAAGGAAAATCAGCATATTTCTTCAAATTTTCACGCGTATCACCAACCTCACCTTTAATCAAATTTAGTTTTGAGGCGGTCAAAAATAAAATACTTGTAATAAATCCAATTATATAACCAAAAAACAATCCGAAAAAACCAAAATTAGCCGCACCTAACACGCCATAAACTGCGTTTGTTCCAACCGCTTGAGCAATTCTATTCTTTGACAATGTTTTATATGCCTTTTGGCGCGTAAACAAGTAGTTTAATGCATTATAAACAGTCAACAAGAAAACACCTACTGGCAAACAATAGATAAGATACTTGACAAGGTTTATGTCTGTCACTTCTTTTGGATCAATCAACTCATGAACTTGTATGAGGTTCAAAATGCCATCAGCTGTGAATAACAGTACAATTAATAACAATACATTAAATGCCAATGAAAGAATAAGGGATAAACGAAAAATTGCGCGTGCATTCTTATCTTCTTTCGGAAGAACTATTGCCATTTCATATCGCCCAGTTGCTAAGACAGCCAAAACACCAACTGCACTTGCATACAAAGCCATGATTCCAAAATCAGAAACAGTAAAGATTCGCCGCAAAATTAATTGCATTGCAATACCAATAATCTGGGCAATGACAGTTCCCTGAAGCAATATCAGAACATGCCTAAGTAGTTCACTCTTTCCAAGTAACCGTTTAATCATTACCAACAAAGTTAACCTAAGATTTTAAATTGATTCAATGCTTGCAAATTAATAAACCACGATAAAATGTTTAAAGCCGAAAAGAGAATGCAATAACCTGACTTTGATTATCCGCGTGTAGAATCCTTACTTCTTTTAGAAGGTTTTTTATTCAATAATAGAAATTGTACAATTCCTATTAAATAGCCAAAACCATAACTAAAATGTAAAACTGGAAAAATTCTTGAAATCTTTAAGCCTTCAATAAAAGATGCTCCTGCTTTTAATCCGCTTGCAACTGCCATTAAACCATAAAGACTTACACCTGCTAATACTAGCCACCAGAAAAATGGAAACAGAATAGAAAGAAGAATTCCTCCCATTAAACCAAGAACAAAAAACAAGGGAACCATTTGTCTTATCGTAGTAATAGTTTTATGTTTCTTATTGACATAAACTTTCCAATAACCATATTGATAATATTGCCGGTATAATTTTGAAACTGAACCACGCACGTAGTAGTTAGAAACAATACTTGGGTCAAAATAGATTTTATATCCAGCCTTGGTTACTTTATAATTATACTCGTCATCTTGATTTCGAACTAAATCTTCATCAAACCCTCCAATTTCGTAATGTATTTTTTTCCAATATGCACCAAATGCAACTGTATCTACAAATCCAGCTTTCCCGCCTACCCTAAATGTTGCATTACCAACCCCAAAGGCAGATGACATAGCTTTTGAAATCAATTCTCCAGGCTTGTTTTCATAAATATTCATGATTTGACCACCAGAACATCCAACTGAAGCGTCATTCAATAATACAGCAACATTTTTACTTACAAAATCGACATTTAAAAAGGCATGTCCACCTAATATGATAAAAATTTCTCCCTTTGCATTATCAACTCCAAGATTAAGCGCTTGCGGCGTAAACCTAGCCTCGTTATCAATCAACCGCACGCGATCATCACTATAAGCACTAACAATATCTCGTGTACCGTCATCACTCATGCCGTCCACAATCAAAACCTCCAAATCACCTTGATAATCTTGGCTTAAGATTGAATCAATGTTTTTGGCAATATAGTTCGCCTCATTGCGACAAGGAATAATAATACTAACAGTAGGTTGCAAAGCGCTATCTTTTAATTAATCCAACGAATAACTTCAAATGTCTCAGCATATTTTGCATTAATTTGCACACCACGAACGGTTGCTAATGACTCAATAAAATGCTGATTAGCATAAGGGCGGTGAGATTGAGATTCGTATTTTTTTAGAGCATTAACCTTAGCTGTTAAATTACTTTCACTCAATTTAAAAAAGCACGAAGTCTCAAAAGAGATATTGTTCCAAGGCATCTCATAAGAAAGAATAGTGGTAAACTTAAAAGCTCTTAAACCTTCTTCTGCAACCGTTTTATGATCTTGATGCATATCCGTTAATGCAGGAATAAACACCATGTCAGGTTGAATCTTAGTTCTTAATTTAATAATATCATCCAAGATAGCTTGGCGGTGATAATTAAAGGTTCGCACCTCATAATCCAATAAAATTAAGTTTTCATCCTTAACGCCTAATTCTTTCACGGCGGCTTTTACTTCTGTTACCAGAATATCCGAAGGGTAGCGAGAAAGTACAGATTGTTTGCAAGGAGAAAAGGCTACGTAATAAACTTCATTACCTTCTTCAATCAACTTATTTATTGTTCCTCCACATCCAAATTCACCATCATCAGTATGCGGGGCAAGTACTAGAATTTTTTTCATCTGTGCTTTTTTCTATATCCTTTCATACGGGCAATTGCCCAAATATGTTCTGCGAAATTAATTGATTCCAAATAAAAAGCGACCTATCTTAGTTAGAAAGGCCGCTTTTATCATTTGATTGTATTTTTATAGTCCGGCTTATTTTGCGTAATGCACGGCTCTACTTTCTCTAATTACAGTAACCTTAACCTGTCCAGGGTAGGTCATTTCGTTTTGAATTTTTTGAGAGATGATAAATGAAAGTTCATCCGCACGTTGGTCATTTACTTTCTCACTCTCAACCATTACTCTTAATTCACGTCCTGCTTGAATTGCATATGATTTTATTACACCATCAAAACCAAGAGCTGTTGTTTCCAACTCTTTAATTCTTTTAATGTAAGATTCAGCAATCTCTCTACGTGCACCTGGTCGAGCACCAGAAACAGCATCACAAACCTGAACAATTGGAGAAATTAATGTTGTCATTTCAATCTCGTCGTGGTGAGCACCAATTGCATTACATACATCTGGTTTTTCACCATGCTTTTCAGCTAACTTCATTCCTAAAATAGCATGCGGTAATTCCGGCTCGTCTTCAGATACTTTTCCAATATCATGTAATAAACCTGCACGCTTGGCAATCTTAACATTTAAGCCAAGTTCTGCCGCCATAATCGCACAAAGGTTTGCAACTTCGCGCGAGTGTTGTAATAAGTTTTGACCGTAAGAAGAACGATATTTCATTCTACCGACCATTCTCATTAATTCTGGATGCAATCCATGAATACCAAGATCAATACAAGTTCTTCTTCCAGTCTCTACAATTTCTTCATTCAATGATTTTCTAGTCTTCGCCACTACCTCTTCAATACGAGCAGGGTGAATTCTACCATCAGATACTAATTGGTGCAAGGCTAAACGTGCAACCTCTCTTCGAACTGAATCAAAACAAGAAAGGATGATTGCTTCAGGAGTATCATCTACAATGATTTCAACACCCGTTGCCGCTTCTAAAGCTCTAATATTTCGTCCTTCACGCCCAATGATACGACCTTTCATTTCGTCGCTTTCAATTCTAAAAATAGAAACTGAATTTTCAATAGCTTGTTCTGTTGCTACCCTCTGAATTGCTTGAACAACAATTTTCTTTGCCTCACCACTTGCATTAATTTTCGCCTCATCAACAATGTCTTTAATATAAGCCATTGCGTCAGTTCTTGCCTCATCCTTTAAAGCATCCATCATGGTTGCTTTAGCCTCATCTGGAGAATATCCAGAAATTTTAGACAATTCGTTAACTTGCTTTTGGTGTAGTTTAATGATCTCTGATTTTTTTGCCTCAATCAAGTCCACTTGAGTTTCAACATCTCTTTTCAAAGCTTCAACCTTTTTGTTCTTACGGTTGATATCTTCTAGCTGATGATTTAATTTTTTATCCTTGCTTTTAGTTTTATCTTCTAAACTTTGAACAGAGCGTTCTCTATTTCGCACGGCTTTTTCGTGTTCATCCTTCAACTGTAAAAAGCGTTCTTTCGCTTGTAAAATCTTATCTTTTTTTCGTGCTTCTCCGTCGGCCTCTGCTTCTTTTATTATGTTTTCAGCTTTCCCTTTTAAAATACTTTTTTGCAGTAAAAAAGTAATTAAACCACCTGCAACCAAACCAATCACTAATCCAATAATGATACTCGTAAGTTCCATATTATATATATCTAATAATTAATAGTTCCATCTCCTCTTCCTGGGTCATTTCACCCTGAAAAATGGTTAGGAAGGAATGCGAAAATGACGTTTAATCGTCAATTTTCTCAATAATTTTACGGATATCTTCGTTAAAAGCAGCAGGGTCGAAAGAAGTTTTTTTCTCTTCAGTGGCAGTATTTTGTTGCACGGCAATTTGCAAAGCCGTCATTGCCAATAAATCTTGCATGTCCTTTACAGCATAGCTTCCTTGAAGCTTTTGAATATTCGAATTAATTCGATCTGCTGCACTACGGATAGCACTTTCCTCTTCCTTTTTTATTGTTAAAGGATAAGTCCTTCCGGCGATTATAATCTTTAGAGCTATCTTATCCATTCTTGTCTACACTTTTAGCAAAGAAATACATCTATCTATTTCCTTTACCATTTCTCCTATTTTGTTTTTGAGTTCATCCTGATTTTTCTTTGGACGCTCATTTTCTAATGCTTCTTTCTCTCTGGTCAAAAGATCGAAGGCTTCGTTTTTTTTCGCTAATTCACTTTTCAGAGCAGCAATTTCCTGATTTAGCTTTAGGGAACTCGCTTTTGATTCTTTCAAGCTTGAAAGCAACCATGTAACCTTTCCATCTAATTCTTCAAGTAATTTTTTCGACTCCGACATTGTAAACCAACTTCAAAATAGTAGGACAAAAGTACGATTCCGATTGCCAAATTCAAAGGATTTAGGAATGATTTATTAAAAACGATTTTTTAATAATAAAAGATCATTGAATAGAAAGTAAGGATACATGGAACTAATTTTGCAATACCCGAACTATATACACGCAAAAAAAATAGAATTGCATGAAATACATCTTCTTCATTTTATCCTTTACTGTACTTGCAGCAACTAGTCAAAACTATGTTCCAAAAACAATTGATTTTGAATCAATTGAATTTTCAGCACCAATGGAAATCCCATTAATACTTGCAGGTAATTTTGGTGAAATGCGGGGTAATCATTTTCATACTGGTTTAGATATTAAAACCAAAGGTGTGATTGGACAAAAAATAATTGCCATTGAAGATGGTTATATTTCTCGTGTTCGTGTTTCGCCTTGGGGATATGGTAATGCATTATATATTGATCACCCAAATGGGTTAACGAGTTTATATGCTCATCTTAGTAAGTTCCCTCCAGCTATTGATTCTCTAATTTATGCGCAACAGGCGTTAACTGAATCTTATATAGTAGATGAAATTGTTTTACAAGATTCATTTTTTGTTAAAAAGGGTCAATTAATTGCTTATTCAGGAAACTCCGGTAGTTCATATGCACCACATTTGCATTTTGAAATTAGAGAAACAGTAACAGAACACGCACTTAATCCGTTACTTTTTAAAACTTTTCAAACAAAAATAAAGGACACTACACCTCCAAAGGTTTCTGGAATAAAACTATATGCCATTACGGAAAAAGGGTTTATGATTCCTGGCAAATCTAAATACTATACCTGTCGTTTAGTTGGCAAAAAATGGGTTATTAATGATAATAAACCTATCGACATTAACAACCTCATTACTGAAAACTCAATGCTTGGAATTGGCTTCCACACTACTGACAAATTGGATGCTGCTGGAAATGTTTGCGGAGTTCACCACACAGTTTTAACGCATAACGGAGCAAAAAAGCACGAACAACAAATTGACTATATCAATTTTGACCATAACCGTTTTCTTAATTCACATCAGGATTATTACGAATTCAAACAAAACAAGAAAAACATCCATAAAAACTTTACCACAGTAATCAACCCTTTAACTATATACCCGCTTAATGATGGTAAAATAGCTTGGGAAGATTGCGGAGGCACCTATGAATTTGACGTATATGACGCGCACGGGAATGCTCACGCGATAAGCTTTACATTAGCAAGCGCCGAGAAAAAACCAAGTGCCAACCCTCTCAACAAAGAGGGTGCTTATTTATTTCCTGACGAAGTAAACACGCATATTACAGACGATTTTCAAGTTTTAATTGAACCAGGTTGTTTTTATGAGCCATTACAAAAAGTAATTAGTGTAGATTCTAACAGTAAATATTTAAGTCCTATTTATCAATTTTCAGAATACACAATTCCAGTACAAAGCAAATATGACGTGCGAATTAAAGTACCAGAAGTACATAAAGATTTACCTGCATACAAACTTGGAGTAGGGTTAATTTCTGACCGTGGCTATTTAAGTTTTCTAGGCGGAAACTTTGTAGACGGATGGGTGGAAGCGCGTGCAAGAAATTTTGGACGCTTTGTTTTAGTGGTTGATACTATTGCTCCAAAAATAACCCCGCTTGACTTTAACGAAGGAAAAACTATCACTAAATACAACACACTTGAATTAGAAATTCATGACAATTTAGCTGGCGTTATGGAATACAAAGCTTATTTAAATGACCAATGGGTTTTAATGAAATATAACCGTAAAAAGAGACGCTATATAATTCCGTTAGATGCTCATAGTCGTCCATTATTAGTAAAGGGTACAAATGTAGTACGTATTACTGCTAAAGACGGTAAAGGAAATAAGGCTCAATATCAATGCAATTTAACCTATTAGGGTATTACATTAAAAGAATAATGTTGCATTCATACTAAGACAAACTTTACATTAAACAATAATACTTCACAAAAAAAAACACACTCGTTAACCAAGTGTGCTCTTTTATATGTTGTTAGGGGTATTACTTATTTCACTTCAAAAGTCAATTTCAAAGCCATTCTATATTCGGAAACTTTACCATCAACCACAACTGCACTTTGATCCTGTACGTATACAGATCGGATGTTTTTGATCGATTTTGATGCTTGTTTTACTGCTTTTGCTGTTGCGTCTTCCCAACTTTTTGAAGAGCTAGATAACACTTCAATTACTTTCATTACTGCCATTTTTCTTAATTTTTAGTTAAATAGTTGTGAAAAGTTAAGACTTTTAAAGCTATGACAAATTTTAGTTTTAAATTTATCTATCAATGAGTAATAAAAATCTACGAACTGTCATAATCTTGGGAATCGCATCCATTCTCAGTATTCTAACGATCCAATTTTTCTGGATCCAAAAAAACATACAGTTTCAAGAAACAAATATTGCAATTCAGAACAAACAAGACAGTCTAAGTCAGGTTCAATTTGGAGATCAAGTTACAATTGCATTAAAAAAAGTTGCAGATGAAATTCAGCGCATAAATCAACAACCTGGAGATCTTTATGGAAACGTAAAACAACTAACCTCCAATTATTTCACAGTTGAATTGCAAGATACTTTGCATCCATTTTTACTAGAATTGCTTTTAAAACATGAATTCTACGACCATAATATAAAAGAAGACTTTCAATATGGAATCTATGATTGTTTCTCTGACAGTATTGTATATGGAGATTATATTCGATTTGAAGGAGACTCTGCATTTACGAATGCGACCATAAAGAATGAACATGACTTAAACCAACAACTTCAACTTAAACTCAACTCTGATTTACATTATTTCTCTGTTGTTTTTCCAAAGATTGAAAATGTCTCACTTGAAGAATTACCGAATGACGTCACCCCTTGGTATTACCTATTTGCAATCATTCTCTTTGTTTTGGTCTTTTTTGGATTTTCCATCTCCGTAATATTTAAACAAAAAAAGCTTTCTGAAATTAAGAATGATTTCATTAATAATATGACGCACGAGCTCAAAACCCCCATAGCCACAATAGGTATTTCGAGTGAAACATTAATGAACTTAAATCCTGAAAATGCCCAAGACAAATTAACACGGTACGCAAGCATAATCTATAAGGAAAATAAACGATTAGAGTCGCAAGTTGAGCGTGTATTAAATGTTGCCAATTTAGATAAAAATGAAATCAATTTAAACCCAACTGTTTTCGATATCCATGAAATAATAGAAGAAGCCAAAGAAAACTTTGAATTCAACCAATTGGAGGAAAATGATGGAGAAATAAAAATTGATTTAAGTGCGGAAGAGTCTGTATTAAATGCTGATATTGTACATATCACCAACATTATTAATAACCTGTTGGATAATGCCATAAAATATTGCGACAAAACACCAAACATTCTTATCTCTACCCAAAATATTAAAGGAAGAATTATTCTCTCATTTAAGGATAATGGTAAAGGTATTTCAAGAGAAAATTTAAAATACATTTTTGATAAATTTTATCGTGTGCCAACTGGTAATTTACACGACGTAAAAGGATTTGGACTCGGTCTATTCTATGTTAAAACAATTATAGAAGAATTAAACGGCACAATTCAAGTTAAAAGTGTTTTAGGAAAAGGAAGTGAATTTATCGTTACGCTACCTGTAAACAAAAAGAACAATAGAAAACTGTAAGCATATAAGAGATGGATAGAAAAATTAAAATATTACTTGTTGAGGATGATTTCAATCTTGGTTTTGTAGTACAAGATCAGCTGAAATCTCAAGGTTATGAAGTTTGTTTATGTACCGACGGAGTTGAAGGTTTGCAACGATACAATTCAGAACCATTTGACATGGGAATTTTTGATGTAATGATGCCTAAAAAAGATGGATTCACATTGGCCAAAGACATTCGTAAAGTGGATGTTAAAATGCCAATACTCTTTCTTACTGCTAAAAATCAAACAGAAGACAAAGTAGCAGGATTTAAAGCTGGAGGAGATGACTACCTCACTAAACCTTTTAGCACAGAAGAGTTTTTATTACGCGTAAAAGCCATTTTAAAACGTGTAAACCTAATTGACGATAAAGAAATTAAAACCTCTTTTAATTTAGGTGATATTATTTTTGATAGTGAAAACTTCAAGCTCATATACGCAGATAAAGAAGAAAAAAAATTAACCAAGAAAGAAGCAAAAATCTTACTCCTACTGGTTCAAAACATGAATAAAGTTTTAACCAGAGACATTGTACTTAACGCCGTTTGGGGGCAAGATGATTATTTTGTAGGTAGGAGCTTAGATGTTTTTATTACCAAACTTAGAAAATACTTAAAGCCTGATGAAAGTGTTAGTATCAGCAATATCCATGGTGTTGGATTTAAACTAGAGGTCAATGAATAAACCCGAAATTACATGGGGCGACTTTGCAAAACTTGATATCAGAACAGGCACTATTGAAGAGGCCGTAGTATTTGAAAAAGCACGTGTGCCCGCTTATCAGCTGAAAGTAAATTTTGGTGAATTAGGTATTAAAAAAACATCAGCCCAAATAACTAAAAAATATTTACCCGAAAATTTAATTGGCAAACAAGTAATTGCCGTAGTAAATTTTCCGCCCAAACAAATTGCTAATTTCATGAGCGAGTGTTTGATCCTTGGCGCCGTGGAAGGTGATGACGTAATTCTCTTACAACCCACTAGCACTGTTAAAAATGGCCTTTCTATTGGCTGATTATAGTCATTAATCAATTAATCATAAATCTGTATCTTTGTGAAAAATTGAACCTATGAATAAGAAATTTATGTTTGGACTTGCAATCGCAAGTTTTGCAGGACTTTACTCTTGCGGAGGAAATGAAAACACAGAAGAAACAACTGATGCTGACTCTACAGCTATAGTTGAAACTGTTGACAGTACTGAAATTGAACCAGAAGCAGAAGAACTTGCATTTGACGGTGTAGACAAAGGAGATTACACCCTTTATGGACACAGCGAAATTGATGCAGACGGAAGTGAAGTTTCAGTGGAAGCTATGAATGCTTGGATGGAAGACAATGGATCTTTCGAAGGAAAAGTTTCGGTTAACATTAATGAAGTTTGTCAAATGGCAGGTTGTTGGATCACTTTCGATAACGGTGATGAAGAGCCAATTCGCGTTTTCTTTAGAGATCATTTTACAATTCCAACTGAGACCCCTGCTGGAACAGAAGCGATTCTTTATGGCGAAACAATGATTGACACGCAAACTGTTGACTTTCAAAAACACTTGCTTGATGATGCTGCCGCTAATGGAGAAGAAGTTCCTCAAGAGGAGTATGATGCAATCACAGAAGATTTAATCACAACATCTTTTGATTGTGAAGCGATTTTGGTAAAAAAATAATTAAATCGTAAATAAATTTGAGACCCTGGCTGAAAATGTCAGGGTTTTTTATGCGCTAAATTTTAGCATATATTTTTTCTGTTGCCCCTATTCTTTCATTCATAAACTGTAATACTTCATTACGTTTATTTGCAGATTTCAATTCATCAAATCGCTTTTGAAACTCCTCCTTATTACTGATTGAAAAACCCACTTTATTTTCAATAAAGTCATAAGCTTCCTGAAATTTCTCATAAGAATTCCCAAAAATAACAGGCACTCCAAAACATGCAGGCTCTAATATATTATGTAAGCCTTTTCCAAAAGCCCCCCCCACATATGCCACATCTGCATATTGATACACATTCATGAGCATTCCAATATTATCAATAATCAACACAGCTGCTTGGCTGTCATTTTTTAATTTGGAATAACGAACAGAAGGCTTACTAAATTTACGTTCCAATGCAAGCACTCTTTTTTCATCTATTTCGTGCGGTGCAACTATAATTTTCCAATCAAATTTGGAATCGTTAAGGGTATCCATTAGCACGGCATCATCCTCTGCCCAAGACGAACCAATCACTAGAACTTTTTCACCATCAATGAACTCTTCTATTTCCTGATATGGCTGAACCTTTGCAGCATTGCCCATCACCCGATCGTAACGTGTATCACCAGAAACGGTAGAATTAATCCCGGCGTTAGTTAATAAAACTGCTGATTTTTCATCCTGAACGAAAATATGATCGAAGGCTTTTAGCACTTTAAGCAAATAGCCGCCGTACCATTTAAAAAACACCTGATTTTTTCTGAATACCGCCGAGATAGAATAAACAGCCGCCCCAGCTTTTTTAGCTTCAAAAATGTATTGCGCCCAAAATTCATATTTAACAAAAAACACTTTATTAGGCTGCACTTTTGCTAAAAATCGTTTGACGTTTGGTTTTGTTTCTCTTGGTAAATAAATAATTAAATCTGCCTTTTCATAATTCTTTCGAATTTCATATCCTGATGGTGAAAAAAACGTGATAATAACTTGGCAATCTTCCTCCTCTTTCAGCTTTTCAATTAAGGGACGTCCTTGTTCAAACTCTCCTAAACTTGCGCAATGAAACCAATAGGTTGGCTTATCCGCTCTTTTCCAATTATCCAATGCAGGCCATACATCTTGCCGCCCTTGCATCCATTTTTTCGCCTTTGGGTTCCACAATGACGCTATTCGAATCATAAACGAATAACTACGAACGCCAAGGGTGTAAAAAAGACTCATTAATAAGAATAATATTCTCCGCGGGTTCTGTGACTAATTGGCAATATCCAACCTACTTTAAATCCATACAATAAATCTAATTTCAATTCATTATCAGGTCCACCGGTATCAAAATTATAGGTTCGTACATTTTTTGTTAATCCTTGCGAAAATTCAAAGCCCGCATAAAACTTAACTAAACGATAATCAGACTGATATAAGTAACCAATAAATTGCTTGCTAGAAACCCCCATAGTTAGTTTATCATATCCTTTTCGGTACGGCCCTTCTAATTGAGGAACGACATCTAACAAACTTTCAATTCTAATTTTATGGACTAAATAGCCCAATCCAAAATTCACCCACAATCCAGAATTAGGATTATTCCCCAATTTGTTAAAGACATACCCTACAGTTCCATAAGCACTTGCTCCACGCATCAAGAAAAGCACACCAGCCTCCTGACCTGCAGAACTTGTAATTGTACCAAAAGAATTGTAAAGGTTAGCGAATATCGTTGTATCTCTCA
The DNA here is from genome assembly GCA_937139035.1 of uncultured Crocinitomix sp. Lineage (GTDB taxonomy): Bacteria > Bacteroidota > Bacteroidia > Flavobacteriales_D > Crocinitomicaceae > Crocinitomix. Next base: position 27,221 of record CAKZPK010000005.1, read on the forward strand.
ACTTGCTCCCAAAAATAAAACCACCACTTAATCCAACTGTTAAATTATTCTTGAATTTACAATCAAAATCAAGTCCTAGCTGATTATTAAAGCCCCAACGATCAGCCAAATCGCCACCAGTTAAGTTGGCCTTGTAATTAACACCAACCAAGATGTTCCTGACAGTTGAGTCTTTTAAGCTTTTTTGAGCATAAGTTCCAAAAACGGATAAAAACAAAAAAAGAAAGAAAATTTTCATGTTGCGAATTTAAATAAAGCGTGTCAAAGAAACGCTTAAAAGCAATAATTATTGGCTATATTCGCAAAGTTTATAGAATTGATTAATGAAATTTAACATATGAAACCGACCTGCTGAAAAAGGTAGTTGGGATAATTACTCATCCCGTTTTCAATAAAAGGCCGTTTTATCTGTTATGCAAAGTAAAATTTTAGATGAAACAAATCCAGATGGTAGATTTGGTTTCTCAGTATGAGAAAATCAAACCAGAAGTTATCGAGGCCACACAAAATGTTTTTCAAACCGCGCAATTCATCAATGGACCAGAGGTAAAAACATTCCAAGCAGATTTAGAAAAATACTTAGGAGTAAAACACGTTATCCCTTGTGCAAATGGTACAGATGCGCTTCAAATTGCATTAATGGCATTAGGTTTAAAACCTGGTGACGAAGTTATTACAAGTGACTTTACATTTGCTGCAACAGTTGAAGTTATTGGACTTTTACAGTTAACACCAATTATTGTAGATGTTGATAAGGATACTTTTAATATTTCTTTAACAGAAATTGAAAAAGCAATTACTCCAAACACAAAGGCTATTATTCCTGTACATTTATTCGGTCAGTCATGTGACATGCAACCGTTACTAGTTTTAGCGAAAAAACATAACATTTATGTTGTAGAAGATACCGCACAAGCAATTGGGGCTAAATACACTTTCCCTGATGGTACTGTGAAAAGTGCAGGTACAATTGGTGACATTGGAACCACTTCTTTTTTCCCGTCTAAAAACTTAGGTTGTTATGGAGATGGTGGAGCTATATTCACGAATGATGATGAATTAGCTGCAATCATGCGTTCTGTTGTAAATCACGGTATGGGCGAACGTTATTATTACGACAGACTAGGAGTAAATTCACGTTTAGATTCTGTTCAGGCTGCTGTGCTTAGAATCAAATTAGGACATTTAGATGATTATATTGCTGCTCGTCAAAAAGCAGCTGCATATTATTCTAATTTCTTCAATGATTTTGACAATGTAGAAACACCGCACATTGCTGATTATTCAACGCATGTATTTCATCAATACACGTTAAAAATTGAAGGATTAGACCAATTTGCATTACAAGATTTCATGAAATCTAAAGGGGTTCCTGCCATGATTTATTATCCTATGCCATTACACACGCAAAAAGCTTATGGTGCAGAAAATTTCAATCATGAAGATTTCCCTGTTACTAATGCACTTTGTAAAACAGTTATTTCTTTACCTATGCACACCGAGCTAGATGAAGAACAACTGAACTACATCTGTAGTGCAATGAAAGAATTCTTAAATAAATAATTCTGCTCCTTAAAACAACATCAAATTAACTGGTGTTGATTGAAAATAAAATTGCTTAAATCAAATGAAAAAAATTGCTGTAGTCGGATCAGGGTATGTTGGGTTAGTAACCGGTACGTGCTTTGCTGAAACTGGAAACGAAGTTATATGTGTTGATATTGACACTGATAAAGTTACCAAAATGCAAAATGGTGAAGTTCCAATTTACGAACCTCACTTAGATGTTATTTTTGAAAGAAACATACGACAAAATCGGTTAACATTTAGTACTGATTTAAAAGCAGCTGTTGACGCTTCTGAGATTATCTTTTTGGCATTACCGACACCTCCGGGTGAAGATGGTTCTGCTGATTTAAGTTACATTCTAGGTGTGGCAGATGAATTAGGAAAAATGATGACTGATTACAAAGTCATTGTAGATAAATCTACCGTACCAGTGGGTACAGCTGAAAAAGTTCATGCAGCTATCGCTAAACATGCGTCCGTTGATTTTGACGTTGTTTCTAATCCTGAATTTTTAAGAGAAGGATTTGCTGTTGATGACTTTTTAAAACCAGACCGTGTTGTTATTGGAACGCAATCAGATCGTGCCAAAACAGTGATGAAAGAATTATACAAGCCATTTGTAAGACAGGGCAACCCTATCTTATTTATGGATGAAAAATCAGCAGAGTTAACAAAATACGCTGCCAATTCATTTTTAGCGACTAAGATTACTTTCATGAATGAAATCGCCAACTTTTGCGAATTAGTTGGGGCTGATGTTGATGCAGTAAGAATTGGAATTGGTTCTGATACTAGGATTGGAAAGCGCTTCTTATTTCCAGGAATTGGATATGGAGGAAGTTGTTTCCCTAAAGATGTGCAAGCATTAGTTAAATCGGGGAACGAAGCCAACTATAAGTTTGAAATTATTGATGCAGTGCTGCGCGTTAACAACGTGCAAAAACTGCGCTTAGTAGATAAACTCAACAACCATTATGGCGATTTGAGTGGAAAAAGCTTTGCGTTGTGGGGATTGGCCTTCAAGCCAGACACAGATGACATTAGAGAAGCTCCTGCGCTTTACATTATTGATGCTTTATTAGCTGCAGGTGCAAATATTACGGCTTACGATCCAGAAGCAATGGATAACGTTAAAGCAATTTATGGCGATAAAATTGAATTTGTCTCCAATCAATATGATGCGCTTGAAAATAAAGACGCATTGCTGATTGCAACCGAATGGGGTGCCTTCAGAAATCCAAATTTTGACAAAGTAAAAGCAGCATTGGTTTCTCCAAAAATATTTGATGGTAGAAATCTATTTGATTTGGAAGAAATGCAAAACAAAGGAATCTATTACGAAAGTATTGGTAGAGAAACTGTAATTGGCTAAAATGAGTACACGAAAAAAAATATTAATCACTGGAGCAGCAGGTTTTTTAGGCTCGCATCTATGTGATCGTTTTATTAAAGAGGATTACCATGTCATTGCCATGGACAACCTCATCACTGGAAGGTTGAAAAATATTGAGCATCTTTTTCCGTTGGAAAATTTTGAGTTTTACAACCATGATGTAAGCAAGTTTATCCACATTCCAGGTGAATTGGATTTTATTATGCACTTTGCATCTCCTGCAAGTCCTATTGATTATTTAAAAATTCCGATTCAAACTTTAAAGGTTGGTTCATTAGGAATACATAATTGCTTAGGATTGGCTAAAGCAAAAAATGCACGATTAATGATCGCATCTACTTCTGAAGTTTATGGAGATCCGCAAGTGCATCCTCAAACAGAAGAATATTGGGGACATGTAAACCCTATAGGACCAAGAGGAGTTTATGATGAAGCTAAACGCTTTCAAGAAGCCATTACAATGGCCTATCATACATTCCACAACGTTGAAACACGCATTGTACGAATTTTCAACACCTACGGACCACGTATGCGTTTAAATGACGGACGTGTGCTACCAGCATTTATTGGACAAGCACTTCGTGGAGAAGATTTAACGGTTTTTGGAGATGGTTCTCAAACCCGTTCATTTTGTTATGTAGATGATTTGGTTGAAGGAATTGTAAGACTGTTACATTCTGATTATGCCCAACCAGTAAACATTGGCAATCCGAATGAAATTTCAATAAGTGATTTCGCCGAAGAAATAATACAACTTACAGGAACTACACAAAAGGTAATTTATAAAAATTTACCTTTAGACGATCCTAAACAAAGACAGCCGGACATTACCAAAGCAAAAGAAATTTTGAATTGGGAACCACAAATTGGAAGAGCTGAAGGATTAAAACGCACCTATGAATATTTTCAGAGTTTGACAGATGCTGAGCTTAATGAAAAAGACCATTACAACTTTGACAAGTTTATAATTAAATAGTTGTAATACTTAAAAATAAACCAACCCTATATGCCAGAATATTTTGCACATGAAACAGCAGTAATTGATGAAGGATGCGTAATTGGTGACGACACCAAAATTTGGCATTTCTCACATATTATGCCTGATTGCACTATTGGTGAAGGTTGTAACATAGGGCAAAATGTTGTTGTATCTCCAAAAGTGGTTCTTGGTAACAATGTAAAAATTCAAAATAATGTATCAATTTACACTGGTGTAATCTGCGAAGATGACGTGTTTTTAGGTCCATCAATGGTCTTTACTAATGTAATTAATCCAAGAAGTTCTGTAAATAGACGTAACCAATATCTCGAAACTCTCGTTAAAAAAGGAGCCTCTATAGGGGCAAATGCTACCATTGTTTGTGGTAATCCTATAGGAGAGTATGCTTTTATTGGTGCTGGAGCTGTTATTACGAAGGAAGTTTTGCCCTATGCATTGCTAGTTGGAAACCCTGCAAAGCAGATAGGATGGATGAGTACGCATGGTCACCGTTTAGAATTTAATAAGGACGGAATGGCCATTTGCCCAGAAAGTTTGGAGCAATATAAATTAGATAATAATAAAGTAACGCGAATAAAATGATCAAAGAAGATCAAAAAGTAAAATTTGCAGTTGTAGGCTGCGGACATATTGGTAAACGCCATGCAACAATGGTTCAGCGTAACGCAGAATCTGAGTTAATTGCCATGGTTGATATTCGACCTAAGTCAGAATTAGCAATGGAAAATTTTGAAGATATTCCATTCTTCAATTCTATTGATGAATTAATGGCGAGTGGGTTAGAATATGATGTAGTTAACATTTGCACTCCTAATGGACTACACTCAGACCAAGCAAAAATTGCAATAGAAAATGGTAACCATGTGGTTTGCGAAAAACCAATGGGACTATCAAAAGATGGTTGTGAAAGTGTAATTTATACCGCCTTGCAACATTCACAGCAAGTGTTTGGTGTAATGCAAAATCGTTATTCACCACCTTCTGTTTGGATAAAAGATGTTATTGAAAGAAAACTATTAGGTGATATTTTCATGGTGCAATTAAATTGCTATTGGAACCGAGATGACCGTTATTATAAAAAAGACGGCTGGAAAGGAACACAAGACCTTGACGGTGGAACTTTATTTACGCAATTCTCTCACTTTATAGATATCATGTATTGGCTTTTTGGAGATATTGACAAT
>CAKZPK010000006.1 GCA_937139035.1 uncultured Crocinitomix sp.
CATTTATCGGTAGTTTTTGATTCGCCTGGCTTAACAAAGCGAGCAGAAGAATTTAAAGATTATAAGGCGCACCGTGAGGCAATGCCAGAGGATATTGCAAGTATGATTGAGCCTATTAAGGAAATTGTACGTGCGTTTAATATTCCAATTTTAATTAGTCCTGGTGATGAGGCTGATGATATTATAGGAACAATTGCAAAGCAGGCTGAAAAAGAAGGTTTCACAACTTATATGATGACTCCGGATAAGGATTTTGCTCAATTGGTTTCTGAAAACATCTTCATGTATAAACCTAGTCGCAGTAAAAAGCCAGTTGAAATATGGGGAGTGGAAGAAGTGAAAGAGAACTTTGGAGTAGAACATCCTGAGCAAGTAATTGATTTTTTAGGTCTTTGTGGTGATAGTGCGGATAATATTCCTGGTATTCCTGGAGTAGGCCCTGTAGCTGCTAAAAAATTAATTGGGCTTTATGGATCTGTTGAAGGAATTATTGAAAACTCTGACAAATTAAAAGGGAAGCAGAAAGAGAATGTAGAGAATTTTGCACAGCAAGGACTTGATTCTAAAAGATTAGCAACAATTGTGCTTGACGTTGATGTGGAATTTGACGAAAAAAGCTTCGTTATGGAAGACCCTGATGCGGATAAAATAAGAGCCATTTTTACAGAGCTAGAGTTCAAGACTATGGCTAAAAGGGTTTTGGGTGAGGAGATTGTTATTCCAACTTCACAACCTGCTAAAGGTCAATTAGATTTATTTGGAGGGCCAGCAATAGAGTCAGAAGCGGAAGAGGTTGCAGCAACAGAAACAGCTGTTAAAACCATTGCAGATACAAAACCAATTTATGAGTTGGTTGATGATAAAGCAAAACGAACAGATTTACTTAATGCTTTATTGAAAGAGAAATCTGTTTGCTTTGATACAGAAACGACTGGGATTGATCCAATGATCGCAGAGATTGTCGGAATGTCGTTCACTTTTAAAACGGGAACGGGATATTATGTGTCTTGTGCGCCAGAAGAAAGAGCCGAAACGGTTCAAGAATTTCGGGCGTTTTTTGAAAACGAAGAGATTGAAAAAATTGCGCATAATATTAAATATGATCTCAAGATTATTGAAAAATATGATGTGCAGGTTTTAGGGCCATTGTTTGATACTATGATAGCCCATTATTTGATCACTCCCGAAGGGAAACATGGGATGGATTATTTGTCAGAACTTTATCTGAATTATCGCCCAATTTCAATTGAAACGCTCATTGGTAAAAAAGGAAAGAATCAAGGAAATATGGCAGATCTTGAACCTACTCAGGTGACAGATTATGCTTGTGAAGATTCTGATATTACATGGCAATTGAAACAAATCTTTCATCCTGAAATAGAAAAGGATCATTTAAAATCACTTTTTTATGATATGGAAATGCCTTTGGCGCGCGTATTAAAAGATATGGAGGTTGAAGGAATTAATTTGGATGTGCCGGGACTGGCTGTTTTTTCTAAAGAATTAGAGGTTGATTTAATCCGTTTAGAAAAAGAAATTAAGGAGCTAGCAGGAGTAGAAGATTTTAATTTGGATTCTCCTAAGCAGTTAGGTGAAGTGCTATTTGATCATATGCAAATTGATCCTAAAGCCAAGAAAACAAAAACGGGTCAATATAAAACAGGAGAGGAAGTGCTTTCGAAATTGGAGCATAAACATGAAATTATTCCGCTAATTCTGAATTATCGTTCCCTTAAAAAATTAAAAAGTACCTATGTGGATAGTTTACCGCAATTGGTAAACGAAACCACTGGTAGAATTCATACCAGTTATTGGCAAACTGTTGCAGCAACAGGGCGGTTAAGTTCTCTTAATCCTAATTTACAAAACATTCCGATTCGAACAGAAAAGGGACGTGAAATTAGAAAATCGTTTATTGCAAGAGATGAAAATCATACTTTATTGGCGGCGGATTATTCTCAAATTGAGTTAAGAATTATTGCGGCGTTGAGTAAAGATGATAATATGATTAAGGCCTTTAATGACAAATTAGATATTCATGCTGCTACAGCTGCTAAAGTGTTTCATGTGGCTAATATTGAAGATGTGACTAGAGAGCAAAGAAGCGCTGCAAAAGCGGTGAATTTTGGAATCATTTACGGTCAATCGGCGTTCGGGCTTTCTCAAAATTTGGGTATTTCTAGAAAAGAAGCGAAAGGATTAATCGATAGCTATTTTGAGCAGTATACCAAAATGAAGTCATTCATGAGCGATCAGGTTGATTTTGCAAGAGATCACGGTTATGTTGAAACGATCATGAAACGTAGAAGATATCTAAAGGATATTCAGTCTGCTAATGCAATTGTTAGGGCTTTTGCAGAAAGAAATGCGGTCAATGCACCAATTCAAGGTTCTGCAGCAGATGTTATAAAGATTGCCATGATTAACATTCACAAAGTAATGAAAGAACAGGGGGTAGCGTCAAAAATGTTGCTACAGGTGCATGATGAATTGGTTTTCGATATTAAAAAAGGTGAAGAAAAGCAGATGGAAGAGATTGTGAAGAGAGAAATGGAAGCTGCAGTAAAATTAGTAGTGCCATTGGATATTGATTATAAGTTTGCTGACAATTGGTTAGCGGCTCATTAAAAGACAGTGTTCGAGCTTAAGTTCGCAACGATCTATTTCATTTTTTTACGTTTCTTTACTTCGCAATTGGGCGTGGTTTTATTTGCTAGCCTATAAGTACGATTATTATTGCTGTGTAATTCTGTCTCATAGAATAAGAAGGTTCAAACTGTTTTGTTTTTAAATAACGTTGCTACGCACAAAAAAACGCGTGCAAATAGTATTCAATTTATCATCAGGAATATTAGGACAATTTAATCCACAAAAAAAGGCCGAACATAAATGCTCGACCTTTTAATTTTTTATGAGAGGTAGATTACTCTACACCATCTGCATCAATAGCGTCATCAACCATTGCATCTTCATCAATAGTTCCACCAATTTCAAATCCATTTGCATCAGCATACTCGTATTGGAATTCTACCCAACGCGTATCTACTTCGTAATAAGCCATAAGTGCTTCTTCGTAGTTTTCATATGCAGTCCACTCTTCGTCAGTCCAAGTATCTTCTGGTCTTGACATTGGATCAGCAAGATCATATAAATGATCATTTACTAAATCCTCAACAGCAGCAAACCACTCTTCAGTTAAAGTATGGAATTCAGCTCTTTTTGGCCAAGTTTTATCTTCATATAAAGCAATTGCTTTTCTACCTTCTTCAATTTTCTCTAAAGTAGCATCCAACGTTTCGTTGATTTTGTCAGTTTCAGCATCCATTTCGTCCATTCGTTCAACTTCTTTGAACTTAACGTCAACCTCAATTACCTCTGCTAAAAGACCAGAAAAATACTCTTGTCCTGTTCCAGATAATCCTTCTGCAAAACCTGCTGCTGCATCATGAATATCATCCGTACCAGCATCCTCAGTAAGGATATCACTCATATCAATATCATTAAGTGCATCAGAAAGCTCTGAAGATCTGTCTCCACATGAACCTAATAATAATACCGTTGCAGCTACTCCTGCCAAATAAACTCTTTTCATCTTATTTTTTTAAAATTTTTATCGCCAATCCGGACGATTACTAAAAACAAAGATGCATTCTTTTTTTTTAATCTCAATAAACTTTAATGAAAATATTATAACGATCTAAACCTTAATCGTTTAAAATGATGTTTCAAGTATGAAAACTTCACCAAAAATCAAACAATAATATCATGTTACTTGTTTTTAAACTGCTGATATATAGCTGATAGCAAGAAAAAGCATTTCGCTTTGAAATATATTATAATCTGATTCGTCAATAGTAAAAAGAATAAGGACAAAACTCTTAACCTATTTAGTTGTTATAACAACTATATGAAACAGAATGAATAAAACATGAGGCAATTATTATTTACAGCTATTTTAATCGCAATTCTTGCCTTAATTGAATGGTATACCTATGGGGCATTAAAGTCAAGATGGAATACCTATAAATTGTGGTTTAAAAGAACATTAAAGATTGCTCATTTAACTTTGATGGGACTTTCAATTATTGGGTTCTTTACTTTAGTATTCTTATCAGGTAAATTGCCCTTTTGGATTTTTAATTTCTTTTTTGCTTTTGTTATTATTAACCTAATTGTAAAAGTGGTTTTAGCAGTGTTTCTCATTTTTGATGATGTGGTTAGAGGTGGTCGTTGGATTTATAAAAAAATGTCGCCTAAAAAATCACCAGTGGTTAATTCTGATGAAGGAATTTCAAGATCTGACTTTATTTTGAAATCTGGAATTATAGCTGCTGCGGTTCCTGTAATTTCGCTTTCAACAGGAATGATAGTGGGACCATATAAATACACCTTGCATCAACCAACGGTTAAATTACCAAATTTGCCAGCTAGTTTTAATGGACTCAAAATTGTCCAAATTTCTGACATTCACTCTGGCAGTTTTTATAATAAAGAGGCAGTCAATAGAGGGATTGATTTATTATTAGCACAGCAACCAGATATTATATTTTTCACTGGAGATTTAGTTAATGATTCTGCGGAAGAAATGACTGAATATATGGATGTGTTTTCACGTTTATCGGCTCCACTTGGTGTGTTTTCAGTATTAGGTAATCATGATTATGGCGACTATGGGCAATGGGAGAATGACGAAGCAAAGGCGGCTAATTTGAACCGAATTAAAGAAATTCATGCAGAGTTGGGGTGGAGGCTATTGTTAGATGAACATGTTTATATTGAAAAAGGAGAAGATAAAATAGCTTTAATTGGTGTAGAGAATTGGGGAGCAGGTTTTCATCAAATTGGAGATTTAGCTGTAGCTTATAATGGATGTGAGGCGCCTGTGAAATTATTGCTTTCTCACGATCCAACGCATTGGGATGAGGAAGTTCGAAAACGCTATAAAGACATTGATATTACTTTTAGCGGTCATACGCACGGTGCTCAAATGGGAGTAGAAACAGGCGGATTTAAATGGAGCCCTATTAGTTTACGATATGATAAGTGGGCTGGACTATATCAAGAGGAAGATCAATATTTATATGTGAATCGAGGATATGGCTTTTTAGGTTATCCAGGGCGTATTGGAATTTGGCCAGAGATTACTGTAATGACTTTAAATTCATAAGTACTATGCACGGACGTGTTAGAATATTACCATTTATCATATTGGGGTTAATCGCTTTATTGGAGTTGTATGCCTACAATGGTTTTGAATCAACCGTGGCTTCATATCTCGAAGGATTAAAAAGTACTGTTTACGGAGTCTATTTCTTCTTTATGGGAATATCCGTCATTTCATTAGTAGTCATTTTTGGAATGGGAAATAAGTTGTCAAAATCATTTCGAAATTTCCTTTTCGCAGGTGTTTTTATTAATTTATTCTCACTGCTCGTTTTCGATATTTTTGTTCTGCTGGATGATGTTAGAAGGCTTGGTTATTTGATTTTTCAGTCGAATGATTTAACGCGCTCTCCAACACTTATTTCTGTTGGATTGGTACTTGCCACAATTCCAAATATTCTATTCTTATTAGGAATGCTTATAGGTCCATATCGCTATCGTGTAAAAGAAACTAAAATACAGTTGCCAAACCTACCTTCCTCTTTTGAAGGATTAAAAATTGTTCAAATTTCTGATATTCACTCCGGAAGTTTTTACAATAAAAAAGCTGTTAATAAAGGAGTGGACTTAGTGATTGCTCAAAAAGCAGATGTGGTGTTTTTTACAGGAGATTTGGTGAATGATGATGCAACAGAAATGGATCCATATAAAGAAATCTTTGCTCGAATTAAAGCTCCACTCGGTGTGTTTTCCATATTGGGTAATCATGACTATGGTGATTATGTGCAATGGCCGAGTGAAGAAGCCAAGGCTGATAATTTAAATGCACTAAAAGCCGTGCACGGTGACATTGGTTGGAGACTTTTATTAAATGAGCACCTCTATTTAGAGCGAAACAATGAGAAAATAGGATTGATAGGGGTTGAAAATTGGGGTGTTGGATTCCATAAAGTTGGAGATTTGTCTAAGGCCTATGAAGGTTGCGAGGCGCCAGTGAAGTTATTGCTGTCGCATGATCCAACTCATTGGGACGAAGAAGTTACCACAACCTATCATGATGTTGATGTCACGTTTAGCGGGCATACACATGGTGCGCAAATGGGATTTGAAATAGGTAAGTATAAATGGAGTCCCATTACATTACGCTATAAAAAATGGGCAGGTCTATATCAACTCAAAAACCAGTACATGTATATCAATCGTGGTTTTGGTTTTTTAGGTTATCCTGGTCGTTTAGGAATTTGGCCAGAGGTTTCTGTTATAACCCTCACCGCAGGCTAGGTCTATAAACTATTTGCATCTTTTCCATTAACTTTTCCCGCATAATGCGGATCACCAAGTTTTAAAAGTAGGTGTTTATATTGCGAAAAGCTATTGCGATAGGTTCGTTCTTTGCGTTCCAAATAATTATAAAAGCCAACTATTCCGCGTTCTCTTTCTGGTATTATTTTATCTGAATAGCGGTCGCGCCAACGCACAATTGCATGTGCAAGGTCCTTCGGTCTAAACAATTCGGAGCGCAATGTGCTCTTATAAAATTTCCCGTCAGACAATTGAATATAATTTCCACCACTTTTAAAGGAATCACCAAAGTCATATTTATACCAATTTTTTAATATTAAGAGGTTTAAATAATTTGCTGCAACCACCTCTGCTCGGTAAAATTGCTTGTGCCAAACACGAATATTACTGTATTTACGGCCATGTCCTTCAATCATTGGTCTCAACTCGCGTGAGTCCATGAAGTAAGCTTTTCCAGATGCTTTGCGCGCATCTTTAAATTTTTCATAAATACCATGTCGACTTCTCACTCTTCTGCGGCGAGTAGGATCAACATTAAATAGTTCGTCATTAATTTGAACGGCCATAAATTCTGCAATGGCTTCAAAAAACGCAAGAGAAGGGTCTTCTAAAAAATCATGTGTTCCGCCTGTGTTATGCACTTTCCAAACGGGTGTGTATATTCTCGAATAGAACCATTGGTGCACAGCTTCATGTGTTAGCTCTCTCAAAATCCAACCTCTTATTTTTTGTTTTGAATCTTCAGGATCGTCCGCCATTTTCTTAAAAGGGTTAATCCATTGTTTATCTTTATAGAGCCAAAACCAACTGCGTGAGATGCGAACAAATCCACCAGGAGGAGACCAGCCTTTATTTTTGTTAGTTCCTTTGCCATCAGGCCAAACCAATTGAAATTTAATAGCGCCGGCATTCCATTCGCGGAGTAAATTATAGATTTTGCTATAGCCAACCAACATTTGGGCACTTCTAGTGTCTTTATAGCGGGTACTCATATTAACGGTCCATCTACTATCTTCAGTCTCATCATAGGTGTGTGTGATATCAACAGTGTCGCCGCTGTATTTTTCTGTAATAATGGTTGATTTACGCAAGGCTAATCCGCCGTCTACAATTTTAGCTTTTGAGTTTGAAAATTGTACGACGTATTTAAAGCGCCGTGCTTTTTTATAACCAATTCTACTTTTGTCAATTGGGCTTTTTATAATTTTAACGGTTCCATTTGCATCTGTAACACCTGACCCCCAAGCTACCCAACCTCCATTATTTAAAGTAGAGGCAAATAGAACAACACGTATCCCAACCAATGGCTCAATTACCGATTCTTCTCCAGGGTTTTGTACGAATAAATCATTTTTAACCCTTACAGTTATATTTACTTTCCACGCCATATTGTTTGATTTTTAGGTTTCTGACATAGATAGGAGAATTATTGAGGTTGTCTGTCTCAAATTATAATTTGAGACTTTTTTTTATCTGAAAGGATTGCTGTTAAATCTTATGGAAAAGGGAGAGATTGATAAAGTTTGTTAAATCAAAAAAAATAATAGTTTATGATAATAAGATTTAATACTTTTCGTTCACAAATCAAACTCACTTCTTATGACTGATATTGATCGCACAATTCACAGAGATGAAAAAACGTCGTTTTTCAAAAGGACATTTACAATTGTAATAATTCTACTGGTAACAATGCCGGTTTATTCCCAAATTGAAGAGGTGGGAAGAAACCCATACATCTATACAAAAAATAGCTTCAAAATTTCTTTAGGAAATGGTTTTAATAGGATAAAGTTTACCGTTTTAGAAGGAGAAGATAAACCGCTTGCTGGGGTTGGATTAGCCCCTCGGTTAAATTTTGATTATAGGTTTAGTTTAGGAGATCATTTTGGTGTTAATATAGGGGCAGGTTTAGGTGCGTTTCCTTTTCGTTATAAGGTAGATGCAAAAGAGGGGTATTACGGAACAGAAGGATGGGGTTATTTTAATTTGACAGAGTATCAATTGCATAGTGGATTAAATACGAGTGTGGATTATAATTATTGGTTGAATGATAAGTATAATTTGAAGACAACTTTTGGTGTTGGAGGAATAGCAATGGGCGGTTTGTATGGTCAAATAATTTCCTATAGTGAGTATACGCAAGAGTTTGAAATACAGTATAATGCAGATTTTGGATTGATACCTTACCTTAAATTGTCAACTGGGGTTGATCGTGTATTGAAGAATGACAATTTGTTAGGGTTGTCATTGTCTTATGAATATTTTTTACAACCTGTTTTTACGGGAACTTATAGCATGTATTCGAATGAATCAAGCGGAACATTAACTAGCAAGGGACATAATATTGGACTTACTTTAGGTTATACTTTTACACGCGCTAAAAAAATGAAACTGGCTGAAGATTTAGTTATTCATTCGGAAGATATTTCATTTAAAGACGCAAAAAAGAAATTTAAAAAAGAAAGAAGATTTATTGATCCTAAAAGCACCTTTTTCGATTTGTCTTCTGGTATGTTGTTTGCTCGAAACCAAGTTGGGGTTGGAGATCACCTTTTAAAATCGGGGAGCTTTGCTTCTTGGATAGTTTCTGCAAATATCGAAAAAGGGATTAAAAACAATTTCTTTTGGCAAGCTGGATTGTCAGTTTCAGAAACGTGGTCTTATATAAGAATTAATAGTCCAGATACTTTTTGGTCCTTTGGCGGAAACGAATTTGTTTCAGCTCAGGCGTCATTTGGTGTAGGAACACGACTAATTAGTAAAAAATCTAACATCAATTTCTTAAATGTATCTGCGGGTCTAAGTGTCGGGGCTCATACTTCGCAAAAAGGCCCTTCCGGCTATTCAAGCGGTTCTGGTGGGCAAGATGGTGAAACGCTTTACCAATTCAGAGTTGATTATACAACTAAGCGCAATATTTATCCCACGGTTTATCTTAATTTAAGTCGAGATTTCCAAATGACAAAGTCTCTTTATCTTTCATTGGACTATCGATTTAATTTAGGTTTAATGAATGTTGTACAAGGTGACGTTGAGTACAGTGAACAGCCTGACTTGAGTAATGTACTTAATGATCAAATCAATATCAAAGGTACATCAAACGCATTTCAATTAGGGATTAAATATAAATTGTCACCAAGGTCAAAATAATCAATACCTTTGCTTCTGATTGATGAAAATTAACCTCATGAAAGAAGTAATAGAAGAATTTTATACCGCCTTCCAAAACAAAGACGCCGAAAAAATGGTTTCTTTTTATCATGATGATATTGAGTTTACAGACCCGGCTTTTGGAGACTTAAAAGGGGAGCATGCTAAAAACATGTGGCGGATGCTAATTGCACGTGGAGCAGATTTAAAACTAGAATTTTCAAATGTTTCTGCAGATGAAAATTCGGGAAAGGCGCATTGGGAAGCCCAATACACTTTTACCCAAACAGGACGTTTGGTTTTAAATAAAATTGATGCCGAGTTTACTTTTAAAGATGGTAAAATCATTCGACACGTTGATACATTTAATTTGCATACCTGGGCAAAACAAGCTTTAGGGTTTAAAGGGTTACTCATTGGTGGGACTAATTTTTTTCAACGAAAATTAAATACCCAAGCGAATCAGCGATTGGTTAAATATGAAATGAAGAATGGAAAAGCCTAATCTACCCAAACAAATAGATGATTTTTGGGAATGGTTTAATCTTAACCTTCCATTGCTCGAGGCTATAATTCAAGCAGGTGGTCATCCTAAAACGGATGATGTTGTTCGTGAAATGGATCAGCATGTTTTAGGAATGGGCAAAATTAAATGGGAAATTGGTAATCCACAACCCAATCAGTTTTCTTTGACTCTTTCTCCAAATAATGAACATGATTTATTAGAGGTTACTAATGCAGTTGTTTCTGAAGCACCACATATAAATGGGTGGACTTTTTTTTATGCCGCACAAGCTACAGGCAAATTGCAATTGCAGGTTTATGATCATAATATGGATGTGCAAAGCATTGACGCTAAACCTTGGCGTGTTGTTTTAACGGATGCAGATGCTGGCAAATGTGAATTAACATTAGAGGCAGCAAACATTGAGTATTTAGATGAAGATACACAAATGATTGCAGCAGATTTAGTGTTGACTGCTCTTTTGGGTGAAGAAGAAAAAATTAACCAGCTGGCAGGACTTGAGTTAGTTTTTGAGCTAGAGGAGTCAGATATTGAATATTGTTTTCCAATTGCGGAGTTACCGCAAAATTTATAATCTCTATAGTTAATGTTAAACCGTTAACCCTCTGTATACAAGGGGTGTATTTTGCGTGGTTAATGATTTATTAATGTTAAGTTGTTTATCATCTCAACTCGTTTACGTAGCGGTAACAATTGATTACTCATTCTTAATATCTTAATAATATCGCATTAACAGGTCTTTACTTTTTCCAAAGGATATTTGCATCATATTATTTAAAAAGATAAAAATGAAAAAAAATGTAATCTTGGTTATGGCTATCGCAATTGGTAGTTTAACTACGTTCAACTCTTGTAAAAAGAAAGGGTGTACAGACGAAACTGCGACAAATTATAATGAGGAAGCGAAAAAAGATGATGGTTCTTGTGTTTTTGCCGATCCAACTGAATTTATAATTTCAGAAAACATTACAACCAATACAACTTGGGAAACTGGTAAGACTTATATTCTTGCAGATAGAATTGCTGTAACTGCTGGTGCAACTTTAACAATTCAGCCTGGTGTTATCGTAAAAGGTGAAGCTGGAACAGGAGCTAATGCAACTGCTTTAATTATTGCAAGAGATGCAAAAATTATGGCACAAGGAACAGCAACTCAACCAATTATTTTCACATCAATTGCAGATAAAATTAAGCCAGGACAAATTGCTTCTCCAAACCTACCAACTGATTTAGATGGTTTATGGGGTGGTTTAATTGTTTTGGGTAACGCAACTATCTCTGCAGATGCTGCTTCAGTTCAAATTGAAGGAATTCCAGTATCAGATGCTAATGGGCTTTACGGAGGAACTCAAGATACTGATAACTCGGGAGTTATTTCATATGTCTCTATTCGTCACGGTGGAGCAAATATTGGAGAAGGAAATGAAATTAATGGTTTAACATTAGGAGGTGTTGGTTCAGGAACTACTATTGATCACGTTGAAATTATCGCTAATCAAGATGATGGAATTGAGTGGTTTGGTGGTACAGTTAATGTAAACAATGCTGTTGTTTGGAATGCTGGTGATGATGCAATTGATACTGATCAATCTTGGGCTGGTACTTTGAACAATTTCATTGTTATCAATGCTGGAGATGAGTGTTTTGAATTAGATGGGCCAGAAGGAGCTTATGAGGCAAAGCATATAATCAAAAATGGATCTGTAAAAGCAGCTGATGCTGACGGATTGGTTGATTTAGACGCGAATTCATATGTAGACATGATGAATATCTATTTCTTTGAATTGTCTAGCGGTCAAGATTTTGATCAAATCCCAACGGATTTTGGGTGTTCTTTCTCTTCTTTAGAGGCTACAATTCCTGATGGTGAGGCTGTAACCGATTACTTCATGGACGGTTCTGATGCTTCTGTAACTGCTGTTGCAAGTGGAGCAAACACTGTTGGAGCAACTAAATCAGAATTTGCAGGTTGGTCTTGGGCTGATATTGATGGGGCTTTAGCAGACTTCTAATTAGAAGTTAATTTATATATAAAGCAAATTTTCTTTTTGATGACTCGTGAGTTCTTTGTTGATGAACTCACGAGTTTTTATCATTAAACTAAATAAGTTCGTAATGAAAAATTTCAAACAACTCTTTTTATTCATTTTATGTTTCTCAGTATTAAGTGCTATGGCACAAAATGGCACTATTCGGGGAACTATTTTTGATGAAGATTCTGGAGAGGCGATACCATTTGCTAAGGTATTGGTAGAAGGAATGGGGACAGGTGCAAATGCTGATATGGACGGTAAGTTCAGTATTAACATTGTTGCCGGAACTTATAGTCTAAAACTTTCTGCAGGAAATTATAATCAGCAAATTGTGCAAAATGTAATAGTGGTAGCTGATGAGGTCACACTTTTGGATAATTTGTCTTTATCTAATGTAGATAAAGAATTAGGGACCGTTGTTGTTACAGTTGAAGCGATTAAAAATACTGAAAATGCTATCCTTAAAATAAAGCAAAAGCGTTCCAATCAAATTGATGCAATTTCAGGAAAAGGGATGGCGGTTTTAGGAACTTCAAATGCTGCAACAACGTTGGCAACAGTTCCTGGTGTTTCAATTGTTGGAGGTAAATATGTTTATATCCGTGGGTTGGGAGATCGATATAATAAAACATTACTGAATGGGATGGATATTCCTGGTTTAGACCCTGACCGAAACACCATTCAAATGGATATATTCCCAACTAATATTTTAGAAAACATCATTATTAATAAGTCATTCATTGCAGAATTACCGGCAGATTTTACAGGAGGAGTTATTGATATAGCTTTAAAGGGATTTCCAGAAAAACGTCAACGAAGTGTTTCACTAACGGGATCATATAATCCTGCGTTTCACTTCCAAAAAGAATATTTGACCTACGACGGAGGCCAGCTTGATTTTTTAGGATTTGATAACGGGACAAGAGCGATTCCTGCAACAAAAAATATTCCGTTTTTTGCTCAAGCAATAGGTAGTGAAGAAACAGCAGCACGATATAAAGAGGTGTTGGCAGGTTTTAATCCAACAATGGCAGCTTATGAGCAAATGAGTTTGATGGATTTTGGAGTTTCTACTTCATTTGGAAACCAATTCAACAAAGAAAAATATACGATTGGATACAATGTAGTTGCCTCCTATAAAAACTCAACAGATTATTATAAAAATGTTGAGTTTGGAAGATTCGGTTTGGCTGGCAATTCAGATTCTACCAACATGCAGGTTCGTGAGCGCCAAACAGGAAGTTACGGCACCAATAATGTATTAATGACCGGTATGGCTGGGTTTGCTGTTAAAACGCTTAAATCAAAGTATACATTTAATCTACTGCACTTGCAAAATGGTGAATCTAAGGCAGGGGTTTTTAATTATTTGAATTCAGATCAAGGTGCTGTTTTTAACGGATATCAGCATAACTTAGAATATAGCCAGCGTTCGTTAACGAACCTTTTATTTTCAGGAGAACATAGCGATTCTGCAAATGTTTGGTCTATCGAATGGAGAGTGGCGCCAACCTTATCTTTGATAAAAGATCCAGATATTCGCTTTACCCGTTACGAAAATAGAAATGATTCATTAATAATAGGAACGGAAGCTGGTTTTCCAGAACGAATTTGGCGAGAGTTGAATGAAAAGAACATTGCTTCTAAGGTAGGAGCAACCAAAAAAATTAAAGTATTTAAAAGAGACGCTAATATTAAATTTGGAACTGCATATACCTACAAGGTTCGTGATTTCATTATCCGAAATTTTGCGTTGAATGTAAGAGATGTTAACTTAACAGGAGATCCTGATGAGTTGTTTGCTCCTGAAAATATTTGGCCTCAAAATGGGGACATAACAAAAGGGACAACGTACGAAGCATCATTTTTACCCTCAAATCCTAATAAGTATAATTCCAACATCCATAGTGTTGCAGGTTATTTTTCTACTGAATTTAATCCTTGGAAAAGAGTAAAGACCGTGATAGGTTTAAGAGTTGAGAATTATACTCAACGTTATACAGGTCAAGATCAGCTAGGGGTGAACGTATTTAACAATGATGTAGTCTTAAATGATTTGGGGTTTTATCCTTCTTTAAATGTGGTTTATGCAGTAAATGAGAAACAAAATTTGAGGTTTTCATATGGAGGAACAACTGCTCGCCCATCTTTTAAAGAATTATCTTATGCCGAGATATATGATCCCGTTACCGGAAGAACATTTATTGGTGGATTGTTTAAAGATGAAGATATTAATTCGGGCCAAGTATATTGGGATGGTCAATTGACAAGTACAGACATTCATAATATTGATGTTCGTTGGGAAATTTTTCCAAAACCAGGGAGAATCGTTTCGGTTACTGGATTTTATAAACGTTTTATTAATCCAATTGAAATTGTTCAGTTTTCTGCTCAAACGGGTTCTTTTCAACCTCGAAATGTAGGAGATGGAGAAGTGCTTGGCGGTGAATTTGAAATTCGTCAAAGTTTAGATGTGGTTTCAAAAAAAATGCAGAATTTAAGTTTCAATTTAAACTTAACCTATACTTCATCAAGAATTGCTTATAGTTTAACTGAGAAAGAAAGCCGAGAAGCAAATGCCCGAACTGGACAAATTATTGGCGATTATCGAGATATGGCGGGTCAGGCTCCTTATTTGATTAATGCAGGTTTAATTTTTGGTGGTGCTAAAGAAGGTTTCGGTAAAGGTTTATCTGCCGGTTTATTCTATAATATGCAAGGACCAACGTTGCAGTTTGTTGGTATTGTTGATCGACCAGACATTTACTCCGTCCCTTTTCACAGTTTAAATTTTAATACCAATAAAGTTTTTGGAAAGAACGAGCAATTTGTAGTTGGTTTCAAAGTTCAAAATATCTTAAACGATAAAAAAGAAGCCGTGTTCAGATCGTTTAATGCGAATGACCAATATTTTTCAAAACTGAGTCCAGGAACAACTTTTAGTGCGCGGTTTAAGTTTAATTTTTAAATAGGCATAGTTTTATTAACCTCTGACCAATACCGTCAGAGGTTTTTTTAAGCCTTCTTTTCCCTATTTTTGGTTGCATGATGTCACACCCTAAATCTGCAATTCCTTTTTTTGCTGTTGTTATATTAGAACGTTGGGGCTATTATGGTGTTCGAGGACTGTTTATTCTTTTTATTATATCTG
>CAKZPK010000007.1 GCA_937139035.1 uncultured Crocinitomix sp.
CTTTCCGAAAGGCTTGCATTTGCGGAAGCCGTAATGTTTTTAAAAATCATTCCATTCATAGAACGCACTACGTTATCTTTAGCATGAGAAAGCCAAGTAGCACATTCAATTGGAATTCCTCTATACGTTTGTCTCATTCGAGTATGCGTGAAACCAAGCTCATCATTTTCTGATCGAATAACTTCAAAGTTCATATTTGAGTTAAGCTCAAGGTTTTCTGCCATCCAAGAATTAAAAATTCCAACAGGAATTCTATCTGATTCTTTCATTCGAATAAAAGAAGGTAATTCTGAATGTCTGCTTTCACGAACAAGTTCTGCACCTGTGTATAACCTTTCGGCAGCTTGATCGGTGTGAATTTTTTGTCCAAATCCACTGAGAACTGTCAGTAGGGAGACGATAAGTAGGGTAAATTTCGAAGTTAATTTTTTCATGTAGCGTACGTTTGTTTCGAGGGTAAAATAACGTGCTGCAAATGTACAAAAAAAAAGCGATCTAAAGTGAACACTTTAGTCGCCAAGTAATGAAAATTAAATTGTTGAAAATGACTGTTTAAACTCTGCGTAATTAGACGCTAGATTCGGAAAGAATTTATTCAAATTCTAATACTTCAACGAGTTCAAAATTAAGTTTATGGAATAGCATTCTAAACTCGTCTCCAGCTTCTTTCATGTCCTCGTCATATTCTTCGTAATACCATTTGACATATAGTTCTGTTTTGGCCTCACTTTGACTAAGGTCGCGAATTAAATTTCGGATGACTAGGGTAGAGCTTGTATTGAAGTATTCAAGCTTAAATTCTAATATTGTTTTAGGTAATGGAGATTCCATATATTTATCTATCTCCACATTAACGGGAGAATAAAATGCATACGGGTCTTCCGGAATGGAAATTCCTGCTAGCAGGATTATTCCCTCTTCAAAATTAACCAGCACTCTTGGTGTTTTTAGGGTTGCTTTGATTTCTAATGACATTTTTACAAGGCCTTTGTTGGTTAAGTAGGGTTTTTCACGGAAAGTAAAACTAATAAATCTTCCCGTTACAACCTAATTTAAGAATTACAATTTATAGGTTTAACGCAAAAAAGCGATTTGGGGTTTCACCCAAACCGCTTTTTTCGATTAGTAGAAGCTAATTTTAACTTATCTGATCAAAGTTAATTGACCGGTATATTCTTCAATGTGTCCGTTTCCGTTTTTCAGCATAACTGCCCAGATGTAAGAGCCACCAGGTGCTGCCGAGTTATCTGCAGCTCGTCCGTCCCATGGTTCATTTGCACTTTGCGTACTATAAACTATGTTACCTTCTTGGTTATAAATCATCATTGTAAATTCCTTATCTACAAGTAATAATGCTTTTGGAAGGAATGTTTCGTTGTTTCCATCTCCATTTGGAGAGAACGCATTTGGAGCAAATAAATCATAGTCAGAATCAACAGTGATTTGCTCTTGTACATGGTTTTCACAACCTTGATTGTTTGATGCAGAAAGCTCTACAGTATATATGCCTTTTTCTCTAAAGGTATATTCGAATTCATTTTTATCAGAAATCATTCGCCCATTTACTTTCCATGCCCAATTTTGACCTTCTTCCGTTAAGTTAATAAAGTCAACAGTAGGAATTGCGGCATTGTCTTTCTCCCATGAGAATTCAATATTTGGCAATCCGTTAATTGTAACTGATTCGTTAGAGGTTGCGAGAACTTTATTAGAGTTTTTATCTCTTACAGTTAAAGTTATATCAAAATTACCCGCAGTTTCAAATACATGGCTTGCAGTTGTTTCAGAGCTATAAGTTCCGTCACCAAAATCCCAAACATGAATTGCGTTTCCTTTTACAACTTTAGGGTTGAACAAGATTCTTTCACCAGCACAAATTTCATCAGCGCTAAGAGAGAACTCGGCCGAGTATTTAATTTCAGCTAAAGGTTCAGTGTGTTCGTTAGGATCTGTATCGTTAGGAGTAACGGCTGTAATTCCATCTCCTTGTTCGTTCGTATTGTTTGTTTGATCTCCAGATTCGTTTAAGTCTTGCGTGTTACCGTTTTCACTTACATTATCATTCGGTTGTTCCAAATTGTTTTCAGCGATATTCTGGTTTTCCTCTGTTTGATCGTTATTTACTAATTCGTTATTTGTTAATGGTGATGTTTCGTTTGTAATTATTTTTTCTTGAGTTGTTTTATTTTCATTAAAGACCAATACTGAATTTGTATCAATTTTAGTTGCAGCTGTTTGTTCAACAGGCGTTGAATCATCAGAAGGGATAAAAGCAACAGCACCAACTACTAATGTAACTGCTGCAGCTGAACCAGCTATCCATTGGAATAATGTAGAAGAGGAACCGATCTGATTTTTAATTGCAGACCATGCGCCAGGATTGTAAGGAGCTTCATATCCCTCAACGGAATCTCTAAAAGCGTCCTCTAAAGGACTAAGTTCAGAGCTGATGTTCTCCCAGATGCCTGCATCATATGGAGCTTCAAAGCCTTCAACCGCCTCTTTAAATATTTTATCGAAATCACTCATTTTCATTCAAGTTTGCGAACTTCACAGTGAGTTGCGCTCGCAGTTTTTGTTTTGCCTTTGCCAAGTTTGATTTTGAAGTACCTTCACTAATTCCTAAATAATCAGCAATTTCTTTGTGTGTAAATCCTTCAATGACATACATATTAAATACCATTCTATAAGCAGGGGACAATTCACTAATTGCTTTAATTGCCGTTTTTGCTTTAAGTTTTGAATAAAACTCGTCTTCTTCGGTTGAAAAAGGAACATCCTCCTCAACGTTTTGAACACGCTCTTCATCCTCAATCAAAAAAGGATTTCGTTTGTTTTTCCTAATTTGATCAATGGCAGTATTTACCATTATACGTCTAATCCAACCTTCCAAAGAACCTTCAAAATTGTAAACATCCAGTTTTTTAAAAACTTTTATGAAACCATTCTGAACCATGTCTTGTGCTTCGTCTGAATCCTTAGCATAACGATAGCATATTGCCATCATCTTCCCGTAATATTTTTCAAAAAGCTTTTTTTGAAACTTACGTTTGCCTCGGATACAACCGTCTACTATTTCCTGTAGTTCTTCTTTGTTTTCCACTTTGCTTACACTTTCTAAACGATACCTTTTATGAAGGGTTGCCACCAAGATAGAAAAAGTTTAATATTTCAGTTCAAATAATGTGTTTTTAACTCATTATTTTGAATATTACAAGACTAGTATAAGTTTATCAAACGATAAAAATAAAAGATTGGTCAGAGTTCAATCAAAGTTTTTTTGCGAAGATAATTTTACAAAGACCTTATGTGATTGACAGTATCTTTTTAACATTGATTGAAACAAAAAGAAACGAATGAATCAAATATAAATGAAGGAATAAACGAAAAAACTTGTTAATTTCGCAGTCGATCAGAATAAAAACTAATTATTTAATATAATCTATAAAAGATGAAAGTTACCGTTGTAGGAGCTGGAAATGTTGGTTCAACTTGCGCTAATGTTCTTGCTCATAATGAAATTGCAAATGAAATTGTTTTATTGGACATAAAAGAAGGTGTTGCTGAAGGCAAAGCTTTAGATATGTGGGAGACCTCTCCAGTAAACTTGTATGATTCTAGAATTACTGGATCTACAAATGATTATTCTAAAACGGCAGGTTCTGAAGTTGTTGTTATTACTTCTGGTATTCCAAGAAAACCAGGAATGTCTAGAGATGATTTGATTGCAACAAATGCTGGAATTGTAAAGTCGGTAACTGAAAATGTTGTAAAACATTCTCCAAATGCAAAAATTATCATTGTATCTAATCCTTTAGATGTAATGTGTTACACTGCATATTTGTCTGCTAAAGTTGACAAAAGCAGAGTAATGGGTATGGCAGGTGTATTAGATACAGCTCGTTATAGATCTTTCTTGGCATTAGAATTAAATGTTTCTCCTAAAGATATTCAAGCATTATTAATGGGCGGACACGGAGATACTATGGTTCCACTTCCTCGTTATACAACTGTTGGTGGTATTCCAGTAACTGAATTAATCGAAGAAGAAAAATTAGATGCTATTATCGAAAGAACTAAATTTGGTGGTGGTGAAATCGTTAAGTTATTAGGAACTTCTGCTTGGTATGCTCCAGGTGCAGCAGCTGCTCAAATGGTTGAAGCAATTGTGAAAGACCAAAAAAGAGTTTTACCTGTTTGTTCATGGCTTGAAGGTGAGTACGGACAAAACGGTATTTACTTAGGTGTACCTGTAGTTTTAGGTAAAAACGGTATTGAAAAAATATTGGAAGTTGACCTAAATGCTGATGAACAAGCAATGCTTGAAGAATCTGCAGCAGCAGTAAGAAACGTAATGGGAGTGTTAGACGGAATGGACGTTTTATAAGCCCTATTTAAAATTATAATGAAGCGTCTCGATTCTTTCGAGGCGCTTTTTTTGTTTACTATATTTAAATTCATTGAAATTAAGTAGATTTGCAAATAAAAACGACCGTGATAAAATTCTCTATAATAGCTTTAATCTTAGTGTCTTGCCTTTCATGTGGAGCAAGCTCTGAAAATGATACTGACCTAACGGACGAGTCTGACGTTGTGGTGGACACAATTGTGACAGAAGTGGTGGATACCATTCCTCCATTTGAATCAATTGCATCTAATTTTGATACAGACAGTTTAATATTGCCTGAAGGATTTACATATCGCATTTTGTTTCAGGAAAAAACAGATTTAGTAACCAGAGCTGATGGACAAAAATTTCCTGCAAAAGGAAATCACGATTTAAGTGTATTTATTCCAGATGAAGAAAATCCTGATACTAAAGGACTTTTATATATCAGTCATGAAACAAAATATGCAGATGCTGATTTGGGTGATGGCGGTGGAGCAACCATTTTTGAAATCGAAAAAATAAATGGATCTTGGCAGGTGCAAGGAGAGTTTGATCATGTAGATTTTTCAGGAGTAGGATATACAAATAGAAATTGTGGTGGAAGTTTAACCCCTAATGGTACTGTATTTACTTGTGAAGAATCTTGGGCATGGAATACGGAGTATCTTTATCAAGAAGGGAAAGGCCATACAGATACGAGTTGGATGTACGGTTTGTCTGTATGGCAAAATATGGGATATATAGTTGAGGTTGATCCTCAAACCCGTAAAGTTGTGAAAAAGCATCATAAAATGGGGAAATTTGTACATGAAGATGCTTTGTGTACTGCTGATGGTAAAACTGTTTATTTGTCAGATGACATGAGTCCTGGGGTATTTTTCAAATTTGAAACTGTTACTCCTTATGATTATTCGGACGGACAATTATATGCTTATAAACAATCAGAGGATGGAGAGTCAGGTTCATGGTTAACATTACCAATGGATACAACTTCGTTAATCAATTGTGAAAAAATAGCTAAATCTATGGGAGCGACAATGTTTATAAGACATGAGTGGCTTGAAGAAGTAAATGGTAAAATTTATATCTGTGAAACAGGCGAAGATCATTTCAGTTGGGCAGAGTCAATTGCTGCTGGAGGTCATGTTTCTAATTATGCGCGTGAGAATTTAGCAATTAGTGAAACAGATTTTGATGATCCATTTGGGCGAATCTTAGAGTTTGATCCTGAGACAAATAAAATGCGATCTTATATTGAGGGAGGCTTTTTTGCAGATAGTATTTCATGTTTTTCCAACCCTGACTGTAATACTTCCGTTACTATAGGAAATAAACAGTACTTAGTTTTAAGTGAGGACATTAATTGGTATGATAGAGGAAGAGTAGATGCGACTGCAGAAAGTCGGAAGGATTTTTTTAATGAGATTTATTTTTTAGATATGTCAATAGAAAATCCAGTAGTTGAAGACTTAATGCGATTCTGCGTTGCACCTAGAGGAGCAGAAACTACGGGAGTAATCTTTTTAGCTGATGGCACAATGATTATGAACATTCAGCATCCTAAATATTCAAATAATAGTCCACTCAATAAATCAAGTACAATAATTGTAGAAGGATTTTAGAGATGAAGAAATTAATAGTAATAGGTGTAGTAGGGCTATTATTCGCTTTTGGTTGTAAAAAACCGCAGAATAATTGTGATGAACAAAAATTAACGGCTGCTTTTGTGTTTGATTATCCAGATACGGTTTCAACGGGCGAAGCTTTTAATTTGGGCGTGAATTATATAGTCGAAAATTCATGTGGAGATGTTGGGACTTTTGATGGAGAAAGAGATGGAAATACGTTAGAGGTAAAACTTAATGTGGCTTACAAAGGATGCGATTGTGTGAGTGAATTTGAGGAAAAAGCGTTGAATTACCCTGTGATTTTTGAAGAGGTGGGAACTTACGAACTTAAATTTTGGGTAGCAGAAAGTACCTATGAGACCTACGTGATCTACGTAGAAGAATAATTCGTTTTATCAAGTTAACAGCTTAGTGTAAAGATTCATTTGTTAATATAAAACAAATCAATTTGTAGATGCATTTACCTTAGTTGGTAAATTTGAATATGTCATTGCTAAATGTCAAAAATCTTTCAGTCAGTTATGGTAGTAAAACCATAGTGAAAAAGTGCTCCTTTACTTTAGATGCAGGCGAAATTGTTGTGGTTCTAGGTGCTAGTGGCGACGGTAAAACGACTTTGCTTAAAACAGTTGCAGGAGAATTAGAGCGTAGTCAGGGGACAATTCATTTTCAGGATACTCTTGTTGCTGATCCTACCGAACAATTGGTTCCTGGTCATCCGCACATCAAATTGGTAAATCAGGATTTTAATTTAGACGAATATCATACAGTAGAAGAAAATATTCGTTTGCGCTTATTGTCTTTTGATCGGGAATATGCTGAACAACGGATAAAGTCGTTATTGAGATTAACGCGTCTAACGAAATATCGATCAAAAAAAGCAACAGAAATTTCAGGAGGACAACGACAAAGGTTAGCTATTGCAAGAGCATTAGCGGATGAGCCTGAATTAGTTTTGTTGGATGAGCCATTTAATCAACTTGATTTTCAGACAAAAAATAAAATTGCTACACATATAAAGAGTTACTTAAAAAAGAACAATATTGGAGCAATTATGGTTACGCATAATGGGGTAGAAGCAATGGAATGGGCAGATCGTATCTTATTCATGCGAAATGGGAAAATTGTCCGAGATGATTCACCAACTTCTTTCTTTAATGATCCAAAATCTATTGAAGAAGCTCGATTTTTTGGAGAGATTAATAAAGTTCAAGTGAATAATGCAACCATTTATTTCCGGCCTTCATTTTATGCTGTAGATAAGGATAATGAACATGACATAGAGATTCCTGTGGAATTTGAAAAAGTAGATCAACTAGGTTGGTATGGTGCATATTACTATAAGTCAGGAGGGGCAAAGGTTGTGCTGTATTCTACTACTGACATTTCTGAACTAAAATCAGTTTTTATTCGAAGAATTCGCATTAGATGATTAATTTATCATCCTTTTTGCTTATATTTGACTAGTTATTAATCATTTCAAGTAAAAGGAGGAGAATATGAAATCTAATATGATCGGCGAAAATCTAAAATTACTTCGTAAACGAAAGAAATTTTCTCAAGAGGAATTGGCCAATGAATTAGGTTTAACAAGATCTTCTTACAGCGGGTATGAAAATGGTGTTGCAGAACCTAATTTGGAGAATTTGACCAAGTTTAGTGAGTTCTTTCACATTACATTGGATAAGCTAATTAAGGTAGAGCTAGGCAAAATCTCTGAAAAAGAGTGGGACAAAATTGATAAGGGGATAGAGGTTGATATGGAAGGGAAAAGTGTCCGTGTTATAGCTTTGACGGTTGATAATGACAATAACGATAATATTGAATTAGTTTCAAAAAAGGCAAGAGCAGGATATACAACAGGGTTTTCAGATCCTGAATTTATTAGTGTATTACCAACATTTAACTTACCTTTTCTTAAAAAGGATCGAAAATATAGAACGTTTCCAATTAAAGGGGACTCTATGCCTCCAGTTTCAGACGGTAGTTATGTTGTTGCTGAGTATGTTGAGAATTGGAACTCTATAAAAGATGGATTCCCGCATATTGTGGTTACGCTAGATGATGGTATTGTATTTAAGAATGTGTACAAGCGCCTTAACGACAGTCAGTCGTTCCAGTTATGTTCAACCAACCCTCTTTATGAGCCATATGAGGTGCATGCAAATGATATTGTAGAGGTATGGAAATTTGTCAACTATATTTCTGCTGATATGCCTACAACTGCGTTTAAAGAAAGTGAATTAACTAAAGCAATTTTAGACTTGCAAACAGAAGTTAAGCACTTGAAGAATGTATACATTCCAAAAAAGCAATTGTCTTCATAATCTTTCTTTTTCGTGTTGAATGTAATTCTGATTGTAACAATTCTTATTGAATTGTGTTAGATTCATGTGTTCTTGTTATTTTTAACAAGGTTCCGTTGAGGTTCTTTAATTGTAGGGCGTTTATAGCATGAAAAATTGGATATTATTATTGATAGGTATTACTTTTTGCTCTGTTTATGGCAGATCGCAAGGAGTGACTATTAATTTTGATTTAGATACAAATTCATGGGACATTGGTGAACCAATGAAATTATGGCTTGACTTTTTAGGGACAAAAGATGATTCTTCCGGGGCTGCTTATTGGAATGAGGCCGAGTTAACCAAGTACGGCTATAGTAGATATTTCGGACTAAAAAGAGAGGTAGATTTTGGACAGCCCAATTATTTAGAGTTTTTGAGTTATGGTAGCTTACGGGTATTAAGTATTCGTGAGCGCGGTGATTATTTTAAGATTTCCAATATGCTTTCATTCACGAATGAAGAAGGCACACAGGATGTTTACTTCTTATTTCATGTTTATGCTGGATTAGAGAATGGGAACATGAAATTGTTTAATGCTTTAGAAATTAATACTCAATACCTTGCGCATCAAAAGGTAGGATTCATAAACTATTATTATCCTAAAAAGCACGTGTTTAATAGAGAGAAAGCTGTGCAACAAAATGATTTTTTGGTAAAGCTTGCTAGTAATTTTAATGTGCCTACGGCCGAAGTGGATTATTATTTCACAGAGACAACTGAGGAGATGCAAGAAATTAAAGGCTTTGATTTTATTTTTGGAGATAATGGGGCAAATATGCCTACTGGAATTTCTTATATAATGGAGCGCCAAGTTTTTTCAAACGGATCTGGTGAGTATTATCCACATGAAATTATCCATGTATTGTTAAATCCTCATTATAGAAAATCTCATTATTGGATTAATGAAGGGGTGGCTACCTATTTTGGGTTGAGTCGTGGAAAAGAATTGGATTGGCATCTTGAAAAATTACAAAAACATTTGGCAGAACACCCTGAAATAGATTTGGGTGAAATGTTAAAACTTGTTCGGATTGATGGTACGACTGGTTATAGTTACGTATTGGGTGGATACATTGTTAAATCCATATTTGAAGAGGGTGGATACCCTGCTCTGAAATCAGCCATGAATGAAGGGCGAAAAGAAGCAGATTTCTATCGGTTAATCAAGAAATATTTAGGTGTAAATCGCAAGGATATTAACATTGTATTTAGAGAGAGGATAGGAGCGTTGAAGTTTTAAAATTAATTGTTTTTAATGCGAAAAGCCAATCCTGCAGCTATAGTATATGGTCCTGGAAAGGCCATTTCAAAATGTAAGCCTAAGTTCTTTGTAGGATAATATCGAACACCACCAACTACACCAGGTAAAGCATCAAAATTGTGTTGTAATTGATAAAAGTTTGGATCCTTGCTAGAGCTAACATTCCTAATGTATATGAACTGCTGCAATCCTCCCCAATATAGGTCTACTTGTCCATCTGTATTTTCATAAACTTTACGCATATGAATGAGAACGCGCATATTATAACTTGTGGTAAAAATAGATTGGACAGGGTTTTCAGTGAATGTTTGTCCGTCAATTGTATATTCGTAATTGTAGATGTTTAAATGGTGGCGGTGATAACTCATTCCTATACCTATGCTAAACCTTCTCAAAAGGCCCCAGTCGGCATTTAATTGTCCACCAACAGTGAATTTGAAATCATTTTCGAATTCAGAAAAAGGGAGTTTATGAATTCCTCTAAACAAACTGTAAGTAGCTCCTCCAGAAATTACCCATTGATTGAAGTGGTTTTGTGAATATGCTGTTACAGACAGAAATATTAGGCAAGATAAAAACAGTTTTTTCATAGGGGGGGGGCTCAAGTTAATTACTACAATGTAAAAATAATCTTGTAAATTGAAGTGACAGTTATAATTCAATGACTAAACCTCTTTCTCTTTTTTAACTTTATTTTTATGATTTATAATGAGGTATTCTTGAAAATAAAAATGATCAATATCTGTCAGGTTGAAAAAATTGAATAAAATAAACAAACCATACTGTAACGTTTTGTTCAAATCAAATACTAACTATCAAAA
This sequence comes from uncultured Crocinitomix sp., assembly GCA_937139035.1. Taxonomy (GTDB): domain Bacteria; phylum Bacteroidota; class Bacteroidia; order Flavobacteriales_D; family Crocinitomicaceae; genus Crocinitomix. Next base: position 10,449 of record CAKZPK010000007.1, read on the forward strand.
CCAGAAAATTAAATACAATGTTCAATAAAATTTTTGCCGCATTTCTCTGCTTATTAGGAATTTCAGCAGCATTTTCCCAATCTAATTCATTGCTTTGGTCCGTTTCAGGAAATGGATTAAAGGATACTTCTTATTTGTACGGAACAATTCATATGATGTGTGATGATGATTTTGTAATAAAAGATAAAGTGAAAAACGCGTTTAATAAAAGCGAGCAATTGTTTTTAGAAATTGACATGGGGGATGACAAAGAAATGGAAGCTATGATGGCTTCTGCAAATGGCGAAAAGCCATTAACAGAAATTCTATCGCCGGAGCAGCAAAAAATGCTGGATGAAAAATTAAAAACAGATTTAGGTTTGAGTTTGGAAGCTGTAAATGGCTATAGTTTAAGTACTATATATAGTTTGTTTACTATGAATAGCATGTCATGCAAGCAAATCAAGAGTTATGAGCAAGAATTCATGTCAATGGCACAAAAGAAGGAGGTGCAAGTGCATGGTTTAGAGAAAGTAGCATTTCAATTGGAGTGTTATAAAAATTCAACAACAATAGAGAAGACGTTTACCGAAATTTTTGATGTGGATAATACAAATGTTATGGATTCATTGGTAAGTTTGTATAAGGCCGAAGATTTTAAGGCAATGGAAGTGTTTTTTAGTGAATCGGATTATATGGATGCTAATTCCCGTGAATGGCTACTGGTGAAACGTAATAATAATTGGGTGAAGAAAATGCCAAAGATAATGAAGAAAAAACCAACCTTTTTTGCTGTTGGGGCTGCTCATTTACTAGGAGAGATAGGATTAGTGTCTCAATTACAAAAATTAGGATATACAGTTACCCCAATCTTTCAATAGAACTCTACGTTGGACAATCAACAAGAAATATTTTTAAAACTTCTCGAAGAGCACCGTGGCATTTTAATTAAAGTCACTAAAATCTATATGGACAATCAATCCGATAGAGAGGATTTGGAGCAGGAAATTGTTTTTCAGCTCTGGCGTTCTTATGAGCGGTTTACAGGTAAGAGCAAGTTTTCTACTTGGATGTATCGTGTTGCCTTAAATACTGCAATTACATATTTTAAAAAGGAAAAACGCCGAGTTGATAAAAACGTGATCAATGATAAAATTGACATCAAGGCGGATGAACCAGATGAAACGAAGGATAGCCAATTGGCTCATTTCTATAAAGCCGTGCAAGAATTAAACAAGGTTGAAAAAGCAGTGATTCTTCTATTTATTGAAGGGCAATCGCATAAGGAAATTGGAGAAAATTTAGGATTGTCTGAAGGTAATGCTCGGGTAAAGCTGAACCGAACAAAGAAAAAAATACAGCAAATAATTAAAGATCAAGGTTATGAATTTTGAAGAGATCAAAAAGGAGATGAATGAGGAGGTAAATCAGGAGGAAGCAAAAACGCCTACAATTGATTTGAGTCGGGGAAAAAGTAACCCCGTAGAAATGATTCGTTCAAATATGCGTAAAGAAATTGTTACGCAATTGGTCTGTATCGTAATTTTTATGACATACCCCTACATAATTGATATGTTGCCTTTAAACGAGGCTGTTTATTATATTTTTATGTTTATCACCTCATTAATGACAATTGGTTACATCATTAAATTGGGATTGTTTTTAAACAAAACGCGCAATTTTGCTACAAACACCAAGGATGCTATTCAAAAGTTTGTTTTTGAGGCTAAGCTTACCTTAGAGGTTTATAAATCTTTTATTATTGCGGGCTCATTACTGCTCCCTGTTCCTGTTTTTGCCTTGCTTTCAAACAATAATAGAACAGGCGAATTCGTTGACTTTGAACGTTGGTTTTTCTTGAATATTAGCACAACTGAGTTGGTACTTTTAATTATTGGATATTTGATTTTGGCAGTGCTAATTTATTTTATAACTGTAGGTTGGGCAAAGCTAATGTATGGCAAATATCTAAGAACCTTAGATGGTTTAATTGAGGACCTAGACGCATAATGGTCGGATGAAAATTATAAGCTGACTTCCCAATAAATGGATTGATCAATTAAACCTATTCAAACAATTATTTTGATTGAATTTTCTTTAAATCTTTGAGATAAAAATCTTTTGTCAATTCGATATATGCGTCAGAATACTTGTTGTCAGCGTCTTTTACAATCAGTTCAGACAAGTTAGGTTCAATTGTATCGTCAAAAGAATAAGTGATTAATGAGCGTTTGAATGTCCCATCTTCTCTAATTGTTCTTGAAATTTTGGAAGGGAATAACCCTTCGTGTGCAGCTCGTTTTAAATGATTGTATTCTTCATCCGCCGGAATGACAATGGCTAAACTCCCTTCTTCAGCAAGTAATTCGCTACTGTATTCATATAGTTCATGGACTGCCAAATCATTTGTGTGCCTGGCACGGTTTCGATCATTATCTAAGCTTAAAAATGAATTCTCGAAATAAGGAGGGTTCGTTATGATTAAGTCAAACTTTTCCATTGCTCCAAACTCTTGTAAACGAGCATGAACAGCCAATATTTGAGAGCTAAATTGAGAGGCTTTGAAATTTAAATGGGCTTCGTTTAGCGAAGCTAAATCTGGTTCAATTGCTGTAACAGTCGCCGAAGGATTTTTTTGAGCAAGCATAAGCGCAAGTATTCCCGTTCCTGTTCCAATGTCTAATATTCTATTGAAGTTGCCTGTAATTGAGGCGCCGAGTAACATTGAATCGCTACCAACTTTTTGAGCGTTGGCTTCTTGCTGAATCGTAAATTGTTTGAATTTAAATGGACGACTCATTCTTCCTCCTCTGTGCTCAAATACATGTCTAGCAACCCTTCAGGGGCTGAAATTGTAATGTGTTTGTTTTCACGATCAACGTTTTTGATAAATTGATCTTGTTTTGGAATCAAAATCTCAATTCCTTCGTGATCAATTGCAATAAGAGGATTCTTAGATTGATCTACCACGTGAATGACTTTTCCAATTGGGCCATAAACTTCGTCAGTTACGGCAAAACCTTCAATCTCGTGATAATAGAATTCCTTTTCTGTTAATTCAGGTAAGGTGTCTAATGGCAAGTATAGGCCACATTTAAGAATTGTTTTGGCGCGTCTTTCAGTATCTACATCCTCAAACTTTACTACGGCTTGCCCATTTGGACGGATGGCAATACGCTCCAAAAAAAAAGGAACCAGTTTATTGCCGTATTCGACAAAAACTGATTCCAAGTTTTTATATTCTAACGGATCATCAACATCAAGGTAAATTGTTACTTCGCCTTTGTAGCTGTGTAACTTGCTTATCGCACCTAGTCTATAACAATCTGTTTTTAGAAACATAAGTTTCTTTTTCTAACGGTGTTTAAACCATTGGAGTTTTACTCTTCTTCTTTCTTTGCTTCTTCTTCTGCAGGAGCCTCTTCAGCAGCCGGAGCTTCTTCTGTAGTTTCCTCAGCAGCAGCTTCAACAGTTTCTTCAGCTGCCTCTTCGACAACCTCTTCAACTACTTCAGGAGCATTTTTAGCAGCGATTTCAGCAGCTCTTGCGTCGTTTACAGCTTTTTCAGCTTCTAAACTTGCAGCTTTTGCATCAGCAATAGCTTTGCTTGCAGAATCAGCTTTACCAGTGATTTTAGATTCTTTTTCTGATAACCAAGCTTCAAATTTCTTGTCAGCATCAGCTTCAGTTAAAGCACCTTTTGCTACACCTTTAGCTAAGTGATTTTTCAATAAAACACCTTTGTAAGAAAGTAATGCTTTTACTGTGTCTGTTGGTACAGCACCAACTTGAACCCAATATAATGCACGATCGAATTCTAAATCGATAGTTGCTGGGTTAGTGTTAGGATTATAAGTTCCTAATTTTTCAATGAATCGTCCGTCTCTTTTTGCTCTTGAGTCAGCCGCTACAATGTGATAAAAAGCACTTTTCTTTTTACCGTGTCTTTGCAATCTAATTTTTGTTGCCATGTTTAAATTATACTTTGAAGTTCGAAACTTCTGTTAATAATGATTTAATTATCCCCAAAACGGGACGGCAAAGATAAGTATTATTTCTGAATACAGAGCACTAACAGATATTTTATTAGTTCTACTGTTTTAATGTGTTGCAACCTTTTAAAATGGTCAATTCTAATCAACCCAATTTAAACTAAGTTTTATCGCCCTTTTCCCAATTTTGAACGTCAGGTGTAAGCGTAAATATTCCGACAACCGTTACCCAAACTTCAAGGAATAAAAACCAGATAGTTCGGGCGTAAAATACCTTTTTGACAATAGAAGTAATAAAAATGGCACTAAGGAGAATTAAAAGAAACCCAAGAATCTCTATTAAAAAGATCCATTCATAAAGTAGATTGCCCTCTGAGATAAACGGAATAAGCAACTCAATAATAACCTGACATAAGATGAGGATTTTACTTAACATTACATATTGATCCGATTTTGATTCTCCTGCCATATAATCGATTAACGATAAGGACCAGATTGCACTCACTAATATGGGCAGAAATCGTGTTTTTAAAATGATATCCATGCTTCCAAGACTGACATCTAGATAAAAAAGAATGAGCGGAGTGAACATTAGTAGCAAAAACACCAATGCCGGAATTTTTAATATAATTTGTTTCATGAATCTTCGTTTGGAAATGCGGCCTTATATTCTTCAAAGCGTTGAATAACCTCTATAACATATTCATAGGTTTCAATACCACGGCAATAACCATTTTTAACAACTTTATCTCGATAATAGGTCGGTTTAGATAAGTTCCTAATCATGTCAGAAACATTGTTTTCCCAAACATTACTGTCTAAGTCATAAACAGCGCATAATGCTCGGGCATCATCAACATGTGCACGTCCAGCATTAAAAGTTGCTAAAGTAAATTTAGTGCATTCGCTACTGTCAGGTATAATTTCTAACCATTGCTGGAAATTCTTATTGAGTTTTCTCATTCCTGCTTTAATTTGCTCCTCGGCTGAAGATGAAGGAGAAATTCCATAACCAGCTGCTGTGGCAGGCATAAATTGAAAAATGCCAAAGGCGCCGGCCCAAGAAACTTTCCAAGTCTCAAATTTAGATTCTTGATAGATAATGGCTGAGGTTAATCTCCAATCCCACCCAATTTTATCACTTTCGCTTTTTATAATATCATCATAAGGTGATAAAACATCTCCATTTAGAGAAGAGTAATCTTGATTTGCCTTGTTAGATAAGTTTTTGCGTTGAAAATATTTTCTTTTTACTTCTCCAATTGTTGATTGATTTTCTTTGGCAGTTAACCAGGCATTAAGTGAATCTCTTAAGGCGGGTGAGGTTTTTCGTACACCAAACGCAATAGAATCTTCATGACTCATTTTTAAGGAAATATCGAGGTTAGAATAATAACGTAAGTCAATCTTTGCAATATTTTCATCTGCAATAGTGTAGTCAATTTCTCCATCACTCACCATTCTTATTAACTCCTCAGTTATAAGGTCGCCGTCAGTCGCTATTATTTTCATATTTAGCGCCAACTGGTCGTTCAACAGTTTTATTTGAGTGTAATAAGACGAATTTTGCCATACATGAATTGTTTTTCCCTGTAGTTCTTCAATTTCTCCAATTAATGTATCCTTTAATTCTTGTTTAGAAAGCTTTCGGTAGTTTTCAGGTTTACGCTGGATTAATACTTGATGTGTTTTTAAATGCGGAACAGTAAAATCAATGAGCTGATTTCTTTCTGGAGTGATTGTTAGATTACACGCAATAACATCTCCATTGCAACTATCCAGATTTAGAAACATTTCATCTAAATCATTCACCATTTGAACCTGAAGTCGAATGTTTTGATCTTTTGTAAATTCGTAGAGCAGCTCATATTCGTAGCCCATATTTCTACCTCTGTAAATAAAGTAGCTTGCAGGGCTGTTTTCTGCCAAAATAGTCAATACACTATCCTCTTTAATCTCTTTCCAATCTCGAGTAATTTCAGGAATTGTTTCAACCTCTTTCTTTTCCTCATTAGCACAGCTAGCAAGAAATATCATTAACGATATGACGATTAGAAATCTCATTTTTTCGGGTAATCAATACACGAGTTAGTGCTCAATCTACAAATTTACACGAGGGAATCTTGAATAAACTTATTGGAGTTTTCCACAATTGAAACCATAAAGTCTGAATATAAGGCGTCAATTTTGTTTTTTTCAAGCTCATAAATACGCATGCATTTAAGCAAATCGTTTTTAAAACCAAGTCTGCGCGAAAATTGCCAAAGTATTCTGCTAATCCCTTCTTCTGTATCATATTGAAAAAGCCATTTTTGCTCCTTTAGCCGTTCATACATAAAGCAAAAGTCTTCTTCTAAATACACCAAGTTTTTGTCTGTTTGATCGTAAATGATCGCTACAAATTCTTCGTATGATTTAGCTGAGAAATCAGACCAGTTTTTAGTGATGAAATGATCGAGTAAAATATCACTTGCGATATAGGCTACTTTTGTAACGCCTTGATTCTGAAAAATTTTTCCCACCGATTTTATTAGGGGAGAGGTATCTGTGAAATCATCAATATAACGGTGCAGCTTAACGCCATTTAAAATGTGCGGCGGTAACATCAAGAATTTATCCAAATTCCCTTTGTAAGAGTCTCCTGCAAAATTTCCAGCAATTAGTGTCGGATTATTTCTGGCGATATAGGCGTGTCCGACAAAGTTCATTATACTTCTTGTCCAACTTTAAAATCAGATGTGAAATGAAATTCAATTTCTGGATAGTCAGACTGTGCCATTTGTAACAAGAACGGTGTTTCAGCTAAAAACACATAATTGTCATCTTTATCTGTGGCAATATAAATTGATTTTGCTCTGATAAATGCATCTAATTTATCTTGATTATCTGTCGTCATCCAGCAGGCTTTATAGTAACGTTTAGGAACAAATGCACATTTTGCACCATATTCGTTTTCTAAACGGTAACTAATAACCTCAAATTGTAGTTGACCAACTGTTCCAACAATTTTTCTGTTTCCTGGTTGCTGTATAAAGAGTTGGGCAACACCCTCATCTGTTAATTGCTGTATTCCTTTTTCTAATTGCTTAGATTTCATTGGGTCTTTGTTCTCTAGCTCCATGAAAATTTCAGGAGAGAAACTAGGTATTCCTTTAAATGAGAACGCTGGTCCTTCAGTCAACGAATCACCAATTTTGAAACTCCCTGTATCATAAAGTCCAATTACATCTCCAGGAAAAGCTTCATCAATGATGCTTTTATCTTGCGCCATGAATGAGGTAGGATTTGAAAATTTCATTTTCTTTTCTAATCGAACATGGTTGTAGAACTTATTACGTTCAAACTTACCAGAAACTATTCTTAAAAAAGCAATTCTGTCTCGGTGTTTAGGATCTAGGTTAGCGTGAATTTTAAAAACAAAGCCACTAAAATTCTTACTGTCCGGAGCAACAAAGCCCTCACTCGTTTCTCTGCCAATTGGTGAAGGGGAGATGTCAAGGAAAGCTTCAAGTAACTCCTTTACACCAAAATTATTAATGGCACTTCCAAAAAATACAGGAGCCACTTCACCGCTCAAATATGTTTCGCGGTCAAATTGGTCATAGACACCTTCTACTAACTCAAGCTCTTCTCGTAAAGTTTCAGCAGGTGCTTCTCCAATAACTTCATCAAGTGCAGGATCATTTACATCTTCAATGGAAATAACGTCTTCGGATATTTTAGTTTTATTGGCAGCAAATAAATTTAATTCTTTGTTATATATATTATATACACCTTGGAAAGTTGCTCCAATTCCTATAGGCCATGAAAGTGGACGAACTTTAATTTTTAAAATATCTTCTAACTCATCTAATAGGTCAAATGAATCTCGACCTTCACGGTCCATTTTATTTATAAAAATAATTACGGGAGTATTTCGCATGCGACATACTTCCATTAATCGTTTAGTTTGTGCCTCAACCCCGCTTGCACTATCTATTATTAGAATAACGCTATCTACAGCAGTTAATGTTCTGTAGGTGTCTTCAGCAAAATCTTTATGTCCAGGAGTATCCAAGATATTAATTTGCTTACCTAAATATTGAAAAGCCATTACTGAGGTTGCTACGGAGATTCCTCTCTGTTTCTCAATTTCCATGAAATCGGAAGTGGCTGTTTTTTTGATTTTGTTATTTTTAACTGCGCCTGCTGTTTGAATTGCTCCTCCAAATAAAAGCAACTTTTCAGTTAATGTTGTTTTACCTGCATCAGGGTGAGAGATGATGGCAAAGGTTTTTCTTTTTTCTATTTCTGAGTTATACTTCATGCTTATTATTGGCGCTTTTCATTTGGGGTTTATTATGATTTTAGTAAATCAAATAGCCTCCCCGTTACTACGAAAAAATGTTAAAATTCACGCGTTTTCAACGTGAGTGCTGGCAAAAATAAGCGTTTTTGCTATATTTGCAGCCATGTTTGCAAGGAAACAAAAAAAGTTCGTGCTTTTTTTGATCGCTTTCATTGGCTTTTCATCAATTAGTCTTGGTATAGAAAAGTCAAATGTTGAGATGGATTACGCGGCTTTATTAGCTGTTGATTCTATTCGTACGGAAGCTGAATCAAATTTTAGTGCCTATGTGTCTAATTTATATGATGAGTTAGGAGATACTAATCTTTTGTATACGGCTTTTGAACAAGCTATGACAGGTTATCATAATCTAGATAAATATGAAAAACTCAAACGTAAAGAAGTACTCACGGTAATTGATTTTTCAAAAGCATCAAGCAAAAAACGACTGTATATTATTGATTTATGCAATCGTCAAATTTTATATAAAAGTGTTGTTGCGCATGGTGTAAATAGTGGGCGATTATTTGCTCGCAATTTTTCAAACGAAAATAATTCTAGACAAAGTAGCCTAGGTTTTTATGTAACAACAACAACCTATACTGGAAAATATGATTTGGCATTACGATTAGATGGAATGGAGCATTCTAATAGTCATGCAAGCAGCAGAGGTGTGGTAATGCATGGCGCCGAATATGCTACTTACGAATTTTTAGAAAAAAATGGAGCATTAGGACGTTCTTATGGTTGCCCGGCTATGCCGTATGAAAACTTTCATCAGGTTGTTGATTGGATTAAAGAAGGTTCTTGCCTTTATATTTAT
>CAKZPK010000008.1 GCA_937139035.1 uncultured Crocinitomix sp.
ATAGAGAATGAGAAGCCCTATTCTCTATCTTTAGGGATTTCAATGATGAAAGTTGCTCCTTTACCCAATTCACTTTCTACATTAATTTTCCCACCATATGAGTTCACAATTCGTTTCACCAAATACAAGCCAACTCCTGTTCCCTCTGCTCCTTCATTAAAATTTCCTCTTTGAAATGGCTCAAATATTTGGTTGCCATATTTTTCGACATCAATTCCAATTCCATTATCAGAAAACTCGAAAATGTAGACCTCATCATTCATTTTGAACTGCACCTTTGCTCTTGCAGTCCCCGTATTATACTTGATCGAATTCGTGAGAAAATTCAAGAAGATACTTTCAAATGCTTTTTCATGCATTGTTAAGGTTCCAATTTCATTTGTTTCAATCGTTACCTGAATGGCATTGGCTAAATCATTCCTGTCAATTATTTGATACAGTTCTTTTGATAAGTCAATGGCTGTTTCATTTTCATTTTTTAAAATATCATCTACCGTTCCTAATGACAAAAAGCTTTGAACTGTTTCTGCCCCATTTTTTGTTACGGCAATCAATTTTTTAGTAATCTCATTTACCTTTTCTTTATTATCCAGCTGATTATATTTCTGAATCATTTGAGAAAGCGCATTACTATTATTCATTACTGTTTTTAGGTCATGACTTACATGATAATTGAAGGAATCTAGTGCTTCATTATTTTTTTGTAGACTTTCATTGGTTTTTGCCAAAACAATATTCATTTGTTCCTGCTTAGCTTTCAACCGGTTTAACCTACGTGCAAGTGCAATAGAGAAAATCAACACTTCACTCATAACCCCGAAGTACATCATGTTACGGAACACTGCCGTGTATGGAATTAAACCATTAATCACTAATAAATAAACGATTCCTCCCAACATCATCAAAGTCCAACCAGCAGCATATAGGGTTGCTCGGCCATCTTTTCTGAACCACATAAAATAATAAGCCGTAACTAAACAAGTAGCGTAAAATAATACTACAACAATCTGATAGGAAAACGCCAATAAATCAACTGAAATAAAAATATTTAAGACTGCATAAAGCATGATAATCCCAAGCTCTATCCAAAGCAGTTTATATACTTTTGGCATTCTTGTTTTAATCTTAAGATATTCCATTGCAAACAATCCTATTCCAACAAAGTTTGTCCAAAGCCAACAAGCGGTATAATTATAAGTAAGTTCTTGCCCAATAAATTTCTCAAGCAGTGGATAATTATTTAGGTAAGTTGTTCCAATAATAATTGATAATATGTAAAATGAATAAATTCCATAAATTCTATCTCTTGTGAAAACAAACAGAAAGATGTTATAACCAAACATAATGAGCATGGCTCCAATAAAGAAAAAGGCTAAAAAAATGGCCCTTTCTTTAGTCTCAATCAATCTTGGAAAAGTTCCAACCTCAACTGGAACCTCAGCCGTAAGCAAGGCTTTTACTTTGAAAACAAATCGATACGTATTTGTGTCATCTCCATCAATAATAGGAAACCAAAAAGTATTACAATTATAATTGCGCGTGGATCGATCTGCAAGGCTTCCGGTATGATATTCTTCTAAAACCTCATTTGCCATGCTGAGCTTGTAAAAATCAACTTGGCCTAGATTACTATTTTTTAGATTTAGCCACACACGCTCATTAAGAGTTGAGTTTGCTGTAAAAACAAACCAATAGGAAGGGATGGGCGAAGTACGAAGGAATATTTCTTGATCTGATTTTTGTAAGTTTCCAGTTTTAATTTTTTTAATAAAACTATTTAGATCCAAATTACTTTGCTGATCGATATAATAAGACAATGACGCTCCTATAAACCCCTTATAATCTTCAGTAACTGAAACATTCGCTGCATTTGATTTAAATGAATTTAAACCAATAAGCAATAGCAGTATATTTAAAAATAATTTCACGTTAATTAAGACTCCTTTTTTCTTGCAGCTTTGGCAATGTTACAATAAACTTTACTCCTTCATTCAATTTACTTTGAAGTTCTATTGATCCTCCGTAATTTTCAACCATTCTTTTCACCAAATACATCCCAACTCCAGAACCTTCAGCTTTTATGTCTCCTTTAATTCGTTTAAAAGGGGCAAAAACTTCCATCTTATTTTTCGTTAGATCAATTCCGATTCCATTGTCTTTATAAATGAACTGAATAAAGTCTCCAATTTTTAAAAACTCAATTTTTGCTTGTGGACTTTGTTTGTTAAATTTAATTGTATTAGTAAATAGATTCATAAATATACTCTGGAAAGCCTTTCTATGAATTAAAATAGTTTCCAACTCATTTTTAATGATGCTAACGTCAATTTGACCTTCTAATCCATTCAATAAAATAATAGCCTTTATTTCTTCTTCTATGTTAATTTCCTCAAGTTCGTTTGTTTGGTTCAATGCATTAATTGTACTTAAAGACAGAAAACTTTGCACCGTTTCAACCCCATTTTGCGTTACACCAATCAATTTTTCTGCAATCTCTTCTACTTTATCATGATCTTTTTTAAGATTGTACTTTCTGATCATTCTTGTTAGCGCATTACTATTGTTCAAAACAGTCTTTAAATCATGACTTACATGATAATTAAAAGAATCTAATGACTCATTACTTACCACTAGGTTCTCATTAACAACCTCTAACCTCCTGTTCAACAGTATTTGTTCATTTTTCAACTCGTTTAAGCGCTCAGCTAACGCAATAGAAAATATAACCAACTCACAAAACACTCCAAAATACATGCTATTACGAGATAGAGAATTATAAGGTAACAAACCATTTGATACTGCCATATATACCAAAACAGAAATAATATTTATGGTCCATCCAATTGAATAGAATTTTGCCCGTTTATGCCCTTTAATCCATTGCTGATAACCTACAACCATACAAATAACGAGCAATAAAACAGCACTGACTTGATAGATGTTAGTTAAATAAGCTGAAGGTATAAATAGGTTAGACATTCCAACTAGAAATGAGAAAGCAGCAAAAGCCCGAATTGTTAGCGCAGATTTTCGAGCAAATTTATCCAATTCTAGATAGCGAATAATGAACATTGCAATAAATATGGCCCCAGGAGAAATCCAGACAAATAAGAATTGATATGTAAAATAAGCACCAAAGAACGTTGGCATAATGGGGTAATTATTCACATGCGTAGTAATTATTAGCATGAACAGTATATAGCCCGTATAATACACATAGACAACATCCTTTGTGAAAAAAGCCAAGAAACCGTTGTATAATAACATAACCAACAATCCTCCCATAAAAAGAATAGCATACAACTCACTTTCATCCTCAACTTCAACTAACTCTTCATATCCTCCCATGAGAATAGGCACCTCTAAAATTCCAGAAAATTGAATTTGCAAAAACACAGTACGTTCACCAGACTCCCCTTCTTGAAAAAGGTTAAACCAAAAAGTTTTAGATTTTCTTGCACGCGTTTCATTGGGTAATTCCGCCCCTGTTTTAACTGAATCTAATACGTTCACCTCTTCATTCAAAAGGTAAAAATTTATTGAATTAAATCCTTGATTGACAACATTTATCCATAATTCATCTTTAATGGATGATTTGACTGTGAAAGTAAACCAATGCGCAGATGGAGAAGAAGGCGTTGCAAAAACATCCTTAGAGCAAACCTCAAAAGCCCCGGAGTTTGATAACTGCACGGCTTCATTTAAGCTGATGTTTTTCGTATCATCTTTAAAATACCGTACATTTTTACCAATAATTTTAGTTTCTGGATTGGTCACCTGAATAACCTCAGCTGTATATGCCGTTACAAGAAATAACGCAGTAAATATTGTGAGGAGTACCTTAAACATTTACGAAGCTTTTATCAGGTTATTGGATTTGAACATGGAGTTATTTGGTTTTATGGATTTGGAAAAAATAAGATAAATTCTGTTCCTTCTCCCAATTTACTTTTAACGGATATAGTTCCAGAATGTGCTTGAATAAGTTTTTTAACAATGAATAATCCAACTCCCGTCCCTTCGGATTCTGACGCGTTATCAATTCGCTGAAATGGAGCAAAAACCTTATCTGCATTTTTCTCAACGTCAATACCTATACCGTTATCTTTGAACAAAATCTGTTTTCCGTTTTCTAACTGTACCAACTGAATTTCAACTTTTGGGCTATTCAAATTATACTTAATAGCATTGGTTAAAAGGTTGACAAAAATAGACTCAAACACTTTAGTTTGTAGGTCAATGGTAAAATAATCGGTTCTGGTAAACTTAACCTTTATGCGTTCTTCGCATCCATTTTCCACGAGTATTTTAGCCATCTCGGCTTGAATATCAATCTCAACACTTGTAGAGTTAATTAAATACCCCTCTTTACTCATTACCAAAAACTGCATTACAGTTGCAAGGCCATTTTCACTAACACGAATTAATTTTTTTGAAATTTCAATCAGTTTTTCATGATCCTTCTTGTCAACATATTTATTGATCATTCGAGACAAAACAATTTGATTATTGAGCACATTTTTCAAATCATGGCTAACATGGTAATTAAAAGTGTCCAATAGCTCATTGGTTTCCTTCATTATAACATTAGTCTGGGTCAATTCTTGATTTGATCTGCGCTGTTTCGCTGCAAAACGACCGATATAATAAAAGGTACCTCCTAAAATTATAGGAGCAGTCAAAATAATAAAATGAATGGGGTTATTTTTAACTTGTTGTACAATTGATGCATAGTTCGCCTCTACATTGTTAAAGACAAAACAATCTGCAATGATGGCCATAGCTGGAAATAACATTCCAAAAGCAACACCAATCAACAAATATTTAAGTGGTATGTTTTCTTTAAAAATCAGCTAAAATGCTTATCAACCATTGCCATAATTTCTTCCTTATCAAGTGGTTTATTTAAAAACTCACAAGCTATTTGCTGTTTTTCAAAAGCTTCAACATCTCTTCTGTGTTTACTAGATGTCAAAATGAAAATTTTAACATTAAACTCCTGTTCATCTAGCTCTTCCTCTAATTCTTCAATAAATTCGAAGCCGTCCATTTCTGGCATTCGTATATCTAAAAATACGACATCAGGAAGCTTTGCTTTATCATGAATACGTTTCACCAATTCGGTTAATCCTTCCTTGGCTTTAAGAAAGGTCGTAACTGAATTTGTGTAATCAAACTCATTCAATAGATCTTCTGTGTAGTAATTATTCACATCTGAATCGTCGATTATAAAAAAATCTAATTTTTGGTTCATAGTGTTTCTAGTTTTGCGTTCGTTTTTGAGGTCTTAAAGTGTTAAGATAAATTCAGTTCCTTCCCCCAACGTGCTTTTTACATTAACCGATCCGTTATGCTCGGTTACAATTTTTTTAACAAGAAACAGACCAACTCCTGTTCCTTCTTTGTCCAAATCATTTTCAATCCTTACAAATGGTTTAAACATCTTATCTCGATTTAATTCAAGATCTATTCCTATTCCGTTGTCCTTAAAACAGATCACCTTAAAGTTTCCGTTTTCCACTAGACGAATGTCAATTTGAAGAGTACGCTCTGCGTCTTTATATTTAATTGCATTTGTCAGCAAATTGTGAAAAAGACTGTGCATCCCAACTTCTTTGGCATTTATCTCCGTAAACTCGGTTTGTATAAAGTTTATTTTATAATCCACTTTAATATCCAATTTTTGAATAATTGAATCGACTAAATCAGGAATATTAATTGTGGTTAAATCTTGTTCTACTAATTGGGTGTTAAATTTTGAAATGCGCAAAAATTTCTCTACTAAATTGAGTCCACCTTCTGAGTTAACGAGTAATTTGTCTAAAATTTCTCTCACCTTATCAGGATTATCAGTTTGCACATATTTTTGAAGCATCTTACTTAACGAAATGGTATGAATCATACTCGTTTTAAGATCATGTGACACATGGTAATTAAAACCATCTAATGTGCTAATAATTGTATGCAAATTTTCATTTGAGCTACTTATGCGCTCCAACATTCGCTTGGCGCTTTCTTCTAAAATCTTACGTTCCCCCTCAAATTGTTTGTACGTTTTATCTAATGTCTCAATTAAACGCAATCCATCTTCGGTCATGTCCAACTTAACACCACTGCGTTCAATTTGTCTTTGTAATAACCTGTGCACCCCTTCCATCTAATCTTCAGTTATTACAGCCACAGCAAGCGTTTGATTATGCAGTTTGCAATTCTCTTCTACTCCAGTTCGAGAAAATTCTCCGTAAGAATAAAAACCAAAATAATGACTATCCGTTCCAAAAACACTTTGTAATTCAGTGAATTCTTCATTAGCCATATCATCCAATACTACCCTTCTGCCCACACATGATGTAGCGAAAACAAAACTTGGTTTTTGGTTTTCAGAAACACAATATTTTGCAACATCTACTGTTGAATCCAACAACTGCATTGTTCCTGATTTCATTAGTTTAACGATTGCTCCTTCTGGCATATCACCAGCATAGGTCAATGCTTTATTTTCATGGTCAACTAAAATAGGAGTGCGTATTACGTTTCCAATTCCATCTTCAACCAATAAGAAAGGATAATAAAGTGTTGTTTTTGCAAAATCCTCCTGATTGTCAGGAGCCAAAAACTCATACAAAACATCATATGCGTTTTTATGGTTCAATTCAAATAATTTATTCTCAACTGATGAGGTGATTTTAAACTCTAAACCTAAACTATTCCAACCTGAATCACAATTAGATTTTATTTGAAGCGTATCACCATAAAAAGTAATGGCTACTACTTCACCAGGTTTTGGATCTGAATTTAAAC
>CAKZPK010000009.1 GCA_937139035.1 uncultured Crocinitomix sp.
GGAACAGACGGAAACGGATGTCAAAATACAGCTACGGTAGATGCAACAGTTTATAACCTACCTACAGTTACAGCATCAGTTGATGATGACGAAGTTTGTGATGGTGAATCATTCACATTTACAGGTGGCGGTGCAGCTACTTACACATGGGATTTAGGCGTAACTGACGGAGTTGCTTTTACAGCAGCAGTTGGAACAGCTACTTATACAGTAACAGGAACAGACGGAAACGGATGTCAAAATACAGCTACGGTAGATGCAACAGTTTATAACCTACCTACAGTTACAGCATCTGTTGATGACAGTGAAGTATGTATCGAACATTCGTTCATCTTTACAGGTGGTGGTGCAGCTACTTATACTTGGGATTTAGGCGTTGTAGATGGAGTACCTTTTACAGCGGTTGTTGGAACGGCAACTTATACAGTAACAGGAACAGACGGAAACGGATGTCAAAATACGGCAACTGTTGATGCTACGGTTTATGATCTACCTGCTGTTGTTGCAAATGCAAGTGATATCGATATTTGCTTTGATGAAACTGTAACTTTTACAGGATCAGGAGCAACTACATATACTTGGGATATGGGAGTAACTGATGCAGTACCTTTCGATCCTCCTTTTGCTGGAACAGAAACATATACGGTTATCGGAACAGATGACAATGGATGTGAAAATACTGCAAGTATTGATGTGTTGGTTAATGATGAAATAATTATTACTTACACTACGGTTGATGAATTGTATGGAGGTGACGGTGAGATTGATATTACAGTTACAGGCGGCGTACCAGGATATACATTTGACTGGGATAATGATGGAACAGGTGATTTTGATGATACAGAAGACTTAATTGACTTAATTGCAGGGACTTATGTTGTGGAGGTGAAAGATGCTGCTAATTGTACGACTACTGCATCAATAAATGTAGAACTTTCTTGTACTCCTTTAACGGTTACCGTTTCTGATTACTTTATTTGTGAAAATGAACTATTGATATTGGATGCAACTTCATTAAGTGGAGCTGATATTTCATGGGATGCTGGAGCAATTGACGGAATTGGTTTCTATCCTGACACTACAGGCGAAATTACCTATACAGCAATTAGTGAAGACGGATCTGATTGTCCATTAACAGTTGAAATAGAAGTGCTTGAAGCACCTGTTGTAGTGCCAACTATTGGTGGCGAAAGCTACTGTGAAGGCGATACAATCGTACTTGGCGCAGGTGGAAGTGCAGATACTTATACATGGGATTTGTTAGATTTAACGCCTCCAGTAGGGGTTACAACTTATACTTTGACTGGAGTGATTGACGAAACAGGATGTTCTAATAGTACGCCTATTGATGTAACTGTTCATGGATTACCTGAAGTAAATGCAAGTACAGATCATGATGAGATTTGTTTAGGCAACTCTGTTGTATTAAGTGGAAGTGGTGCAGAAACATATGTTTGGGATCCGGCAGTAATTATTGACGGAACAGCGTACACTCCAGAAGCAACCGGCCTTTATGTTTATGCTGTTACAGGTACAGACGAAAATGGTTGTGTAAATACAGCAAATGTAGATGTAAATGTAGTTGAAGGACTTACACTTACTTATGATGTCACTCATGTATTTGGAGGAGGAGATGGAGAAATTGATCTGACTATATCAGGAGGTGTTCCATCTTATTCAATCGATTGGGACAATGACGGTACAGGAGATTTTGATGATGATGAAGATTTGACAGGATTATCTAACGGTCTTTATACAGTAAGAGTTTTGGGTACAGAAGGATGCGTTGGTGATGCTTCAATCTGGGTTTATAATTCAGTTGGTGTAGAAGAGAATGATGAGATCTCAATATCTGTCTATCCAAATCCAGCAACTAACAATGTGATGATTGAATGTGAAGGTACTTTCAATTATACATTAACAGCTATCAATGGTGATATTATTACTTCGGGTAACGGGAACAACAAAAAGAACCTAGAGTTGAAAGACCTATCAGATGGAATATATTTCATAACAGTTGATACATATAAAGAAATAAAAACGATAAAAATTATTAAAAAGTAAGTTGATTTCCATGAAAAACTGTGGTGCCCTTGGCGAAAGCTGGGTACCACTTTTTTTTGAGCATTTAGTGAAACTGGGTTTTGGTTCTTTTTTAAATTAAAAAGCCTGATTCCATTTTTATGGAATCAGGCTTCTTTCGTGCAGACAACGGGAGCGTTATCGAACTCTTTTGGGGATGATGGGAGTGTTTTGGTGGAGGATGTTGAGTTTGATTTGGCGGAGTTGGTTCGGGATTTGGAGAGGTTGGTGGAGATTGTTCCTGATTAAAAGTATTTAAGAATTTCCCTTTTGTTTTATTTCGAAACAAACTTCATGTGTTTAGGAGTGTCAAGAGTGCTATTCGGCAGATATGTTTTTTAATACAATAATATTTTTTGAAAATTTGCAACAAAGATGATGAAAATCAACATCTATTGAAGTGTATTGTAGGGAATAAAATGTTATTTTCGTGAGAAGTGAATTAATCCAAAGTAAATTCAAACACGTACTTACACTAATTTGACCTGAACAAATCCTGAGTGAGTATTCATTTTATTCAGGTTTTATGCAAAAAAATGAAAAAGGAATTTAACAGCAATTTTGAAATAAAACTTGATTTTGAAAAAGAAGCTAAAAATCCTAGTAGGCTATTTAGATCTTTTGCCGAAATGATAGAAGGAATCAATGATTTGGCTTTTTTTTTTGCACAAAGCGTAAATACTTCTGTTAAATCTAATACCATCCTTGACGACATTGAAAAAGGTTCAATACTTGGGAAGTTCTGGAATGCTCTTGTAATTAGTGAAGATGGTCAAATTGACAATGCGACTGGAAGTAAACAAATTGAGAAGTATATAGAAGAATCAAGAGATGAAACCTTAAAGTTTATAGCAGATAAAAAATCAAGTGTTGAGGATTTAGACAATCTGAAAACAACAATTTCGGAAATTACAGACGAAAAAAAACTAGCTGAGACATTCAGTTATCCCGAGCTTGGTTTATTAAAACTCGCACACAAAATAAATACAATAAACAGTTCTACGGAAAAGTTA
This sequence comes from uncultured Crocinitomix sp., assembly GCA_937139035.1. Taxonomy (GTDB): domain Bacteria; phylum Bacteroidota; class Bacteroidia; order Flavobacteriales_D; family Crocinitomicaceae; genus Crocinitomix. The sequence goes on from CAKZPK010000009.1 coordinate 3,096, forward strand.
AATAAAAATGTGTGAGATAGGATATTTCAGTACTAATAATAGGTGATTAGGAAATAGGTGATTAGGAAATAGTTGATTACTAATATAATTTAATAATAACAGAGGTTCACAAAAACAGTTTAACATGTATGATTGTAAATGAAAAATCGGCAACAGAGGTTATAGTTAAGATATATCCGGCTTTCAATGGAGATTGTTTTTTACTAAAACTTGGTGGAAATCACATTTTAATTGATGGAGGTTATGTCAATACTGTCAACGAATATCTATCGAAAGACTTAAGGAAAATTGCAGAGAAAGGAGGTTCTTTATCACATGTTATAATCACACATATTGACCAAGATCATATATCTGGAATTGTGAAGTTATTTGAAATAAATAAGCAAAGTGAGCTGATTTCAATAAAGAATGTTTGGCATAATTCTTTTCGACATATTCAATCCAAAATATCAGCGATTACTTCAGAAAAGCCTAAAAATGAATTACTAGATGAAATAACTGGAAATTCCTACCTGAAAGAGATAAACAAAGAAGAGAAGTCTATAAGTGCGGAACAAGGTTCATCTTTGGCTTCATTGATACTTGAAGGAGAATATTCTTGGAATGAAGAATTTAATGGAAATGCGGTTAGTACAGATACCCATGCAAGTATTTCTATTGATGACGATATTAAATTTTTATTGTTATCTCCAGATAATGAGAAGTTAGAAAAGCTTGAAAAAACATGGAGAAAAGAACTTAAGAAAAAAGGGTACTTAGAAGAATTAAAAGAAGGAGAATATTATGATGACGCATTTGAGTTTATGATGGCTAAACTTAAAGAGCCAAAACGAATGAAAGAGAATAATATTTCTAGTGGAATACCGAAAGTTGAAGAATTAATTAAACTTCCATTTGAAGAAGATAATACATCTCCAAATGGAAGTTCGATTGCCTTTATTGTTGAGTACAGAAATAAGAAACTTCTATTTCTTGGCGACTCTCACCCAAGTTTGATTGCTAAGAATCTTCGTTCTTTATATGAAGAGAAGGATTTCCCAATACAATTTGATCTTATTAAGACTTCACATCACGGAAGTTGGTCAAACAATAGTCCTGAACTTTTAGCATTAATTGACTCAACACGATTTATATTTTCTACTAACGGTAAGGGGCACAATCATCCTGATCAAGAAACAATAGCACATATTGTTTCAAGAAAAGCAAGCCGTCAAAGAAAGCTGTATATTAACTATCCTTCTGAAGAATTTAATAAATTCGATAATGAGTCACTGAAGAAGAAATACAATTATGAAATGCACCAAGGAGATGGAGAATCAATAATAGAAATAAATTTATTTGATGAGTAAAATAATCAGTTCATTACAAGTAGAGCAAGCTTCTGTTCTTATAAAATGTGGGGATGAACAAGGAACTGGCTTCTTTGTGAGTGAAAATATCATAATAACTGCAAGACATGTTATAATTGACAACATTGAAGATGGGCAACTGATAAATATTAATGGTAAAGAATATGATTCAACCTCCATATTAGCAGATATTACAATTTCAGATGTATGCCTTCTACGATTAAATGAAACATCAGAAGTCTTTCTGCCTGTTAACGATACAAATCAGAGTTATAACCAACCCTGCTCGGTTTTCGGTTTCCCATATAAACAAGACGTTTCGGGAAATCATTTTTCGGGTAGAATTGACAAACTAGAATCAAAAAGGCACTGGGATTTTTCCTTTAAGTGCAGCGAGGTAGAAGAAGATATTGATTATTCAGGATTATCTGGTGGTGCGGTTGTTTCAGATGGACAAGTAATTGGTTTAGCATTGATTCAGAATGGAAAAGCAATTAGAGCAATCAGTATCCGTAAGATAGAACCTTTCATTACTGGAAATGATATTGAAGTTCATGAGTACATTAGTCCAAATGAAATTCCAAATCAATTAAAGGAGGATGTTAATAAAGCAACCCCTAATTATGCTGTATTTGAAGAATTATCAAATAAATTGGAGAACTCTTCTGGATGGTTTTTGACCTATGGGGTTCCAGGAAGCGGTAAAACCACTTTTATAGCTTCGTATTCTTCAAATAAAGAAGATGTTAAAATATGTGGTCGTTATTTCGCTAAGATTCCAAATGATAATTTGTCTACATCAATACGCACATCTGATAGGTATTTTGTAACATGGATAGAGGACGCTATATCATCCTCTTTGGGAGTAAGTATTGATATTTTAACCAAATTTGAAGACCGAGTTAAAAGAATACCATCTTTACTGGAATCTTTGCAACATGCTTTGCCTGAAACTCATTGTTTGTTTTTACTAGATGGCCTTGATGAAATCGATAATTTGAAATCTTTTTTAGACATAATTCCTATTGAATTACCTGCAAATGTATCGTTCGTACTATCGAGTACAGCAGTTGATATAATACCTTCAAATATTAGGTCAGGATTAAGTTCAGAAACAATAGTGGAAGTTACTCCGCTTAACATAGGTCAATGTGAAGTCTATCTCTCTGATAGACTTCAAAACAAGGAAATAGACATTTCTTCAATTCAAAGTATAGCTTTAAAATCGGAAGGACATCCTCTATATTTACAATATCTCATTAAATACCTTATAACCTATGATATCCCAAGCGAAAAACTTAATGAATGGATTGAAGAGATTCCTGTAATAGGTGGTGAAATAACTAAATATTATGAAGTTCTTTGGGCCAATTTTTTCAGTGACGAATGTAAATTATGGATAGTGTTAACCCTATCTCAATTAAGGGCTAGTATCGAAAAGGATGCTCTAATGGCAATGCTTCCAGAGCAATACCGCCTGTCTTTCATTTCAAAGTATGAACCTATTTGTTACTTGTTCAAGGGAGAAGATGCTATTGAATTGTATCATAATTCATTTAAAAACTTTATATCATCAAAAGCCTCTTCATTTATTGCTCTTTCAAATAGTAATATTTTAGAATTTTGTAACTCAAGAAAAGAACATAAATATTCTATTGAGAATAATCTGTATCATATGGTTCTGAGCATTGAACCTGACAAATCTCTCGAGTTCTGTAATCAGGAATGGGCAGACAAATGCGCTTTAAATCATGTTTCACCAGATTTAATTATTTTGGACGTTAAAAGAGTAATAAAGCATGCCATTGAACTTACAGAACCTAATGATGTAATAAGGCTCTTGTTGTTATTACAGAGAATTGAATTTAGATATGAAAGTGTCTTTGCTGAAAATGCTACTTTAATGGCTTCCGCACTTGTTTCGAGAGGAGACTATTCATCTGCCCTTAAATATTTGTTACGAGATAATACATTGTTAATTAGTGACGGAGATGTTATCTTCTTTTTGCAAGCATTCTATGAAAATGAAGCGATGGAAGAAGGGGATAAACTTTTAGAGGCATTTAATGCAAGGTATCGATTTTATTTACAAGAAGAATTTGGGAAAGTAGGAGAATCTTTTTCAATGGAACCCTTTATTCATAAGGTAAGTGCATTAACCTTGTCTGTCATGTCTGTAGGAAAGGAAGGAGTGCTCAGAGTAATGAAGTTACTAGGGGAGTGAAAAAGATTGCAAGAAGCAGCTGAAAGAGATGGGGATGAAGGCGCGTCAGAAGGAGTGGATCACAGAAGAGAAATTGCAGGAGCATGGCATTATGGTTATATGTTAAGAGCTTTTGATGCTTTTTAT
>CAKZPK010000010.1 GCA_937139035.1 uncultured Crocinitomix sp.
GTTGGTGTTTTAATGGCTTTAATTGCTTTTTTACCTGCAATTTTAAATCGAGTAGAACGTAAAGGAAGCCAACTCTTTCGACCGTTAATCCGAATCAAAAACCAAATGGCAAAAGCCATGAATAAAAACCGTTTAGAATATACCTTTTATATCGGTTTTTTAAATGGGTTTATTCCTTGCGGAATGGTTTATATAGCAGCACTTGGAGCAATTGCTCAACCCACTATTATTGACAGTATGTTGTTTATGGTATTTTTTGGATTAGGAACAATGCCATTTATGAGTGCCTTAATTTTTGCCTCTAGTTTTATCAAACAAAAATTTGGACGCGTAGCGGTTCCATTACGCACATTTGCTTTTTGTGCTGTTGGCTTATTTATGATCTATAAAGGCGTAGCAAGTTATCAAACTGAGATTACTGAGCCTAAGCTAGGTGAATCTTTTATGATTTGCCCCTAGCATCTAATTACGCCTTTACTCCAACCTTTTCTCATAGAGATAAAGATATTTATACACTAAATTATCTTCAGTCATTATTTCAGTTGTTGGTGCTGAATAATATGATTCGGAATCAATTAGTCCTTCTGCATTATAGGCTGTTAAGTATACAAAAATGTTCGTTAGTCCCTCTCTATTACTGTACGTGGTTTCCTTAATTACTTTTCCATTCTCATTATACTCAAAGTAAGAAGTGGTTTTGTAATCAATTGAATGATTTAGTCGCACCTCTTTAATTACTTGCCGCCCATGTATTGTTGATCGATACTCCCTAATTTCTGTTTGATAAGTTGTATCTCCAGTTCCATAGTTGCGACCATATCCAAAAAAACCAATCGTGTCTACTGCTTCTAAAAATCCTTCCTCACTATAGTAATAACGATAATAGCAATCCGAATCATAAATACAATTAAAATGTTCCTTTACCATATTCCCATCTTCATCAAACTCTTGTTTACACCTGAACAAGGTATCATTTTCAGTAGAGTCAGAACATCTTATATGCATCTTTGTCAAGGATTCAATATGAGCTAATTTATACTCAGGAAAATTTCCTCCTCCAGAGGGAAACTGAGCATTGGCATAACAAGAAATGAATGAGAATAAAAGCCAGTAAAATTTCATAGGTAACCAAACAACGGCTTACAAACAAAATGTTACATTTACCCCAATATTACCTGGGTCAAGAATTAATAAGCTAAAGTTTCCTACCTCTTAAATTCGTTAATAAGGTAACCAATATAACAACGCTAATAGAGCTCAATGGCATTAAGATTGCCGCAACAAGTGGCGTTAAACTGCCCGACAACGCGAATATCATTCCGATTATGTTGTAGAAAAGAGAAAAAGCATAGCTCCATTTGACCACCCGTTTATTATAAACCGCAAAATTAATGTATGCAGCCAAATCCGCTAATTTGCTGCCAGACAGAATTCCATCAGAAGCAGGGCTAAAAGCATAAACATCATCCACAACAGATATTCCAACTTGACTTTGTTGCAAGGCGCCTGCATCATTCAATCCATCACCCAGCATCATTACTTTTTCGCCTTTAGCTTGCAAGGCTGCAATATATGCCAACTTATCTTCTGGGGTTTGATTAAAATTAAAGATGGTTCCTTCAGGAGTGATGGCTTTTAAAGCCTCTAATTCAGCATCATTATCACCCGACAGAATATGAATGGTTTTAGTTTTTGCAATCAATGCAAATAGTTCCTCAATTCCTGTCCTGTATGAATTAGAAAACACATATGATCCAATTACTTTTGTTCCGTTATTAACATAAACACGAGTATGATTATCAACCGCAGTTGCCCCAGTAAATAAGGCACTACCTACCTTCCACTCTACCCCATTAATCTCTCCACTTATTCCAGCACCAAGGCGTTCTTGAATATCCTCAACATTTGCAACCGTGCTATCCTTTAAAATTTGACTAATTTTTCTGCTTAACGGATGAGATGAATGCGAAACTAGTCCATTCACTCTTCCTTTATCAGTATCACTCAACTCCTCACCTTCCCAACGAATTTCCAATGAATTGTTTTCTGTAATTGTTCCTGTTTTATCAAAAACAACCGCCGTAACTTCCGTCATTGGCTCAATTACTCTTATCGATCTTAAATAAAAGCCTTTTCTTCCAAATATTCGAATACCATTACCGTAAGTAAATGGGACTGATAGTGCAATAGCACAAGGACATGCTACAATTAATACTGAAGTTACCACAAAGACACTTTGCGAAGCATCAATCATATACCATGTTAAGCCGCCAATTAACGCAACTCCTAAAATGATTAGTGTAAAATAACGGCTTATTTTATCTGATAATGAAACAGTAGCTTTTTCTTTGTCAAACACAGGATTATTCCAAAGCTGGGTCAAATAACTATTTTGCACTTCTTTGATTACCTCAACCTCAATGGTTGTTCCTTCCTGACGACCTCCTGCAAATAATTTGTCTCCCTCGTTTTTTTGAATTAACGCCGATTCTCCTGAAACAAAACTGTAATCGATATTTCCGTTTCCTTTAATTAATACACAATCTGTTGGAATCAACTCATTATTTCTAATGACTAATCGATCTCCTACTACAACAGATTTTAAAGCTATTATCTCTTCCTTTTCGTCTTTTTTGCGCGAAACTGAAATAGGAAAGTAAGACTCATAATCTCGTTCAAAATTAATACTGGTATAGGTTTGATGCTGAAACCATTTACCGATTAGCAAGTAAAATATTAATCCAGCAAAAGAATCCATATATCCTGCACCAGATTGCGACAGAATTTCATAAACAGAACGCGCATAAAGTGCTATGATTCCAATTGAAATGGGGACATCAATATTAATGGTTTTAATACGCACGGCTTTAAATGCACTAACTAAATAATCACGCGCACCAAATATTAAAACAGGAATTGATAATACTAAATTGAGAATATTAAAAAGTTGCCTAAAGTTGTGATCAGTTTCACTTAATCCCAAGTATTCAGGAAAACTAATTAGCATGATATTACCAAAACAAAAACCTGTTAGGCCAATTAATACAATTAACCTTCTATTCGTTCGGTCTACCTTTTTGTCTCCATAATCCTCTAATGTGATTTTGGGTGGATACCCAATAGTAGCGCAAAGTTCTGCCAAAGCCCGCAAACCTATTCCACTTTTAGAATAAGTAATTGTAACTTCCTTTTTCACAAAATCAACCTGACTTTGTACTACTCCACTGTGGATTTTGTGTAAACGTTCTAACAACCATAAACAGGAACTGCAATGAATTTGTGGAAGAAAAAATTTAACTTTAGCAATATCCCCTTCCTCGAAAAAAACTAGTTTATTTTTAAATTCTTCAATATCTAAATAATTGTACTTGCCTTTTACTTTTCCACTTGGCCTTACCCCTGGATTATCATCAATAGCATAGTACTTTTTAAGTTCTTTCCCATTTAAAATCTCATAGACCATTTTGCATCCCACACAGCAAAACACATGGTCGTCAAACTCAATTTCTTCCTGGCAAGAATCATTACAGTGATAACAAGTGCTCATCCATTTTTTTTTCTAACGCAAATGTCCCATTTTCTTCTTATTTTTATCCTGATATTAATCAGATTAATTGTTTATTTTGAACCTAACAGAACCACTATTTGCAGATCCAATTTACAAGATTTTATTCGAATCAATTGAAGAAGGTTTTATTATAGTTGATCAATCCGGCGAAATTCTTTTGGCTAATCCTAGGACCTGCGAGCTTTTCGGCTATGAACCAGGTTCTATTATTGGAGTAAAGGTTGATGACTTGATTCCTGAAAAATTACGTGCTAACCATAAAAAGATTAGACATGATTTTCATCAATCACCAAAAAAACGCTCAATGGGCGCTGGCATGAATTTGCAAGCTTGTCGTAAAGATGGATCAACATTTTATGTTGAAATTAGTTTGAATCATATTACAGTAAAAGATATAACCTATGTTTCTGCATTAATCACTGACATTTCTGAACGGGTTAAAAATGAAAAAGAAATCAAAGAATTAAATTCTGACTTAGAAGAAAAAGTTAAACAACGTACGAAGGAAGTAAGGGAAAGTCAAGAACTTTACAGTGCAATTGCTCGGAACTTCCCAAATGGTACAATTAACGTTTTTGACAGAGATTTGAACTATGTTTTTGTTGAAGGAAAAGAACTTTTTCAATTAGGAATTACAAGTGAAAACTTAATTGGAACCAATTATTTGGAGAAAATTTCTGAAGAGATTCGTCCTAAAATTAAAAAAGCACTCTTAAGCGTATTTAAAGGAGAAGCACAGGACTTTGAAATAGATTTCAAAGGTCAAAACTATAGAATTAATGCAGTACCACTTTCATTCGAATCTGAACAGATCGATCGAATTTTGGTGGTAGAAAAAAATATCACTGCTCAAAAGCAAATAATCATTCAGCAAAATGAAGCTTTAGAAAAAGAACGCCGATTAAATGAAATGAAGTCGCGTTTTGTATCTATGGCTTCGCACGAATTTAGAACGCCGTTAAGTACAGTTCTTTCATCAACCTCTTTAATAGAAAAATATATTGAACGTGGGATTTATGAAAAAACCACAAAACATACTGAGCGAATTAAAAATTCAGTACATGGATTAACTGAAATTTTGAATGATTTTTTATCGGTAGATAAACTAGAAACTCAGATTACTCCTGTTAGAATCGTCTCTTTCAATTACGAACAATTATCGTTAGATATGTTGGAGGAAATGGACACCATTAAGAAAAATGGGCAAGTCATTACTCGTGAATTAATCGGAGATAATTTTAATATTACCACTGACCCTAACATCATTAAAAACATACTTTATAATTTGATTTCGAATGCTATAAAATATTCAGGCGAAGACAAACCAATATTGTATCGGTCAGAAATTGCAGATAATAAGTTGCTAATTCTTGTGAGAGATAAAGGAATTGGAATACCTAAACAAGATCAGGCACAACTTTTCAGTCGTTTTTTTAGAGCACAAAATGTAACAAACATTGAAGGAACTGGATTAGGACTAAATATTGTCCAAAAATATTTGGAGATGTTAAATGGAACATTGACTTTTGAGAGTGAAGAAAATGAAGAAACGAGTTTTTATATTACGATCCCTATAAACCAATAAGATACAAAATGGCAGTTAAAATTGCACTCATAGAAGATAATCATGACATGCGTGAGAACATTGAAGAAATTCTTGAATTAGCCGATTATGACGTTGTCACGGCCGAGGATGGAAAAAAAGGTGTTTCGCTCATTAAACAAGAATTACCAGATTTAATTCTTTGTGATATTATGATGCCAGAGTTAGATGGATACGGCGTATTATACATGATATCTCGTGATCCTAAAACAGCTGCTATTCCTTTCATTTTTTTAACTGCAAAATCTGAAAAAGAAGATTTTCGCACTGGCTTGCACTTAGGTGCGGATGATTATTTAACAAAACCTTTTGACGATAGACAATTATTAGATGCTGTTGAACGCAGATTAAAAAGAATTGAGCAATTTTCTGGTGAATTTGACCGCAGTGAATCTGGATTAAATTCATTTTTAGAACAAGTTGATGGCATTGAACTATTAACCAGAGAAAAACGCACAAAAAAATTCACGAAAAAGGATGTTCTTTTTTATGAAGAGGATTATCCAAACTATTTATACTTTGTTGTTTCTGGAAAAATCAAAACCACAAAAATGAATATTGATGGGAAAGACTTTGTGACAGGTCTTTTTTCAGAAGGTGACTTTTTTGGATTTAAGGAAATGATTAAAGGAATCAATTACACTGTTTCTGCATCTGCTTTAGAAGATTGCGAAGTTTCTTTAATTCGCCGAGAAGATTTTTTAAAGCTCCTTTATACTTCTCGTGAAGTATCAGAAAAATTTATCCAAATGTTGGTTGGTTCTGTTACTGAAAAGCAAACGGAACTATTAAACTTGGCCTACGATTCAGTAAGAAAACGCGTAGCGGATTCGTTGTTAAAATTAAGCTCAAAATACAACGAGGGCGAAGACAATTTCAGTATGTCTATTTCTAGAGATGATTTGGCAGCAATTGTTGGTACAGCAACAGAATCTGTTATTCGAACGTTGTCAGAGTTCAAGGCGGATGGCTATATCTCAATCAAAGGATCTGCAATTACGATATTGCGTCCAGAAAAATTGAAGAATTTCATGTTCTAAACAAAAATAACCCGCATTAAAAATGCAGGTTACTTCTTATACTATTTTATCTAAGTCAATTAAGTGTCTTCTAACACTAAAATTGGTAATATTTCGTGATTCACTAAATCATTAGTAATACTCTTGTGGAAGAATCGTTTAAAGAAGCTTGTGTGTTTTGCCACAACCACCAACAAATCTGCAGATGATTCTTTACAAAAATCCATCAACCCCTTACTTACGTCTGAATCGCGTATAATGGAAATCTCATCCATAACCTCTGTCTTAGTCAATTGATCTACTAGAGATTGTTCTTCAGTTGTCAAATCAGAATTACTCATTTTAACTGTTGCTGCTGACACCTTTGCGTGAAAACGATCTTTTAATACCTTTGTTATTTCTAAGTTTTCTTTTTTATTAGAATTAACCAAATCACTGCCAAAAACAATGCTATCCATTTTATTGAATTTTGCATTTAACGGCACTGTTAGCACTGGTTTATGAACTCCACGAATAACTGCACTTGAAGTAGAACCTATAAGAATTTCATCCAATTTTGAAATTCCTTTACTTCCTACAACTACTAAATCTGCTTCATAATCTGCCAAAAAATTATTGACAACATTTACTGCTGAACCAGCTTTACTTAATTTTTCAACCTTTAGATTTGGGTATATTTTCAGTAGTCTTTCTTCTTCATTCTCAAGATGAATCATTGACTCCTGATGCGCAATTTCTTCAATATTGATTAATGTAGCCGCCGTACTTCTAACTTCATAGCTATTGATTAAAACGTAGTTGGCATTTGTGCCAAAAGCATCAATCGCATATTGACTGGCGTTTTTTGCATGCTCTGAAAAGTCAGTTAATAAATATATAACGTTGAACTCCATTTGATTCTTAATTAAATTGTTTTGATTTGGTTGCGCTTCTATGACTGAGTTAATCATATTAACCTATATAAACGCATTTACCAGAATGATTATTATATCTGCTGCAATAGCAATTACACTCGTATATAAGATTGCTTTAATTGGTGCAACGGCTAACATCATAGACAAAGCCGCCATAGTTGTTAACGCCAATACACAAAGTGAAAACACTTGAGTTAAAGCACCCAATCCAACAGCAATTCCTGCCATACACCCTACAACCAAAAGGAGCACCACCATTACTCCATATCTATTTTTCTCTAAATATTCCATTGATAATATTTTGGGTGCTGTAGTTGCTGATTTTTCCATAAGTAGTGATTGAGACATAATTAGTTTTTAGTTTACCCCACCAAAATTAGGTCAATCAAAACGAGCTAGAAATGATACCACTTAGGCATAATTATGACTTTTATCATTTTTTACTATTATCTATCGTTCTAAAAGTCAGATTAACACGAGCTTGATTAATCTTTTTAGTGGGTGGCAAACGGTGTAACCAGTAGGTTTGCGTCTCATCCTTCATTACTAGTAAACTGCCATGCTCAAGAATCAGGTGAATAGTTTCTTTTTCCTTTTTATGTTTAAAAGCAAACTTACGTTCAGCACCAAAACTTAAAGATGCAATTGCGCCATTCTCTTTCAAATCTCGTTCACCGTCACTATGCCATGCCATCCCCTCACTTCCGTTATGATAGAGGTTTAAAAGGCATGAATTATAAGTCTCTCCAGTTAATTCCTCAGTTAATTTTTTCAACTCGAGCAATTCATTGGTCCATGCTAAAGCATACTTTGTGGTACCAGAATAACGATATGGAAACTTATCATCACCATACCAGGCCACTTTGCGAGCAGTTACAATACGTTTTCCAAAAATCACAGCCTCATCATTCCGCCAATCTATTGATTGCATTAGGCGTTCAAAATAAAATTGGGCTTTTTTGGGTGCAAATACACGCCCATAATAATTAACAGTACCGTTATATGGTAATAAGTTCAAATTTGGATTTTCAGGAAAAAGCTTCATTTAACACAAAAATAAACAGACTTTATCAATTTAAATATGCCTTGATAAGTTCGTCAAGAACAGGCATTTCCAATTTTCATCATAATTTTTTAAAATATTAGTCCATATTGCGCCATTATTTTAGAAAAATAATTTACATTTGCACCCGCATTAACATAATGCACACGGCGAGGTAGCTCAGTTGGTTAGAGCGCGGGATTCATAACCCCGAGGTCGGGAGTTCAAATCTCCCTCTCGCCACAAAAAAACCGAAAGCAATAGCTTTCGGTTTT
>CAKZPK010000011.1 GCA_937139035.1 uncultured Crocinitomix sp.
ATGATTTTGATTTATGTATACTCGATATCATGCTTCCACATATGGATGGGTTTACTTTGGCAAAGAAAATAAGAGCTAAATCGAAAAATACGCCCCTCTTTTTTTTAACCGCAAAAAACGCAAAGGTTGATATAAAAGAAGGTTATGCTATTGGAGCAGATGATTATCTGACAAAACCATTTGACACTGAAATATTACTGCTTAAAATATCCGCTTTGTTTAATCGTAAAAATGACACGATTAAATTAAAGGAAGCGACGGAATATCAATTTGGAATATTTAATTTTTTACCCAAAGACCGCATGCTAATAACTTTGGAAGAAGAAGTAAAGCTCTCACCTAAAGAAAGTAACTTATTGGCGTTATTATGCAAATATGAAAATAACGTGATGCCAAGAGCAGAAGCTTTACTAAATATTTGGGAAGAAGACAATTATTTTACCAAGCGTAGCATGGATGTTTACATCACCAAATTACGAAAACGCCTAAAAGCCGATCCCACTGTTTCCATTGACACTTTTCATCAAACCGGATTTCAACTGAGAGTAAAATCTTGAAGTGATTTTGAATTAAAATCTTTCTAAGCAAGAGTTAAGCTATTTATTTTAGCACAAAACTAAAATAAATAGCTTTTTATAATTTTTGAATCTGTTTTTTTACTATATTTAACCCTATGAATAATCGACGGTTGATTAATTGCTAATCTGGGTTGATATTAATTAAACTAAACAAACTTATTAAATCATGAATGAAGAAGAATTAATCCCCATGGTAATTGGCGGGGTCATCTTGATCCTGTTAATCATTAAATCGGTCATTATTGTACCGGAAAAGAAAATTTACGTAATCCAACGACTTGGAAAATTCAAACGAATGGCAAGTCCAGGTTTCGGCATGATCATCCCATTTATTGATCAAAAAGCAGGCGTTATTAACATGCGTGTACAACAATTGGATGTTGATGTTGAAACAAAAACAAGAGATGATGTATTTGTTCATTTACGTGTATCAGTGCAGTTTCAAGTTATGCCAAACAAAATTTTTGATGCGCATTATGCTTTAGATAATCACCGTCACCAAATTGCTTCGTATATATTTGATGATGTACGTGCAGAGGTTCCAAAAATGGAATTGGATGATGTATTTGCAAAGAAAGAAGATATTGCAAAAGCGGTACGTCAAAACTTAGCTGACTCAATGGATGACTATGGTTACTCTATTGTTAAAGCATTGATTACTGATATTGATCCAGATTCAAACGTAAAAGACTCAATGAACCGAATTAATGCGGCGAAAAGAGACAAAGAAGCAACAATGGAGAATGCAGAAGCAAACAAAATTACAGTTGTAAAAGCAGCTGAAGCAGATGCAGAATCTAAAAGACTTTCCGGTGAAGGTATTGCACAACAACGTTTAGAAATTGTAAGAGGATTTAAAGAATCTGTTGAGGATTTCCAAAAATCTTTAAAAAACATTACGCATGAAGAGGTAATGCAATTTGTATTATTAACACAATACTTTGATACACTAAACAATATTGGACAAAATGGAAAAAACACTTCCATTCTAATCCCTCATTCGCCTAGTGCCATGGCAGACTTCCAAAGTCAAATTATCAACGGAACATTAGTTGGTAAAAAATTGGAAGAAGCGAGTGGAGATGATGACTAGTATTTAATAAGTTGGTATGATTAAAACAGCAATACTTCTAGTTTTAACCATCATTGCAGTTTATTTTGGGCTGACATATGCCAGCGAAATCTTTGATATTCCCCGTTCACAAATTTTTGCTTGGACGGGGATTATTTTAGGTGTATATTTAATCGAACGTTTTTTGAAATATTTAATTCAATTACCGTTCAAACTGTATTTTGAAGAACTGCGCCGTAACATATTGGCTAAGGGTGTGCAGGATACAGGGCTAACTTTGTCTTATATAAGCTTTTGGTTAGCAATTGGGTTTACGCCTATTAATGGATTGGTAAATGGCGTAACTACTAAGTTGACTTTTTCCAATCCGCTATTTTTAAAGATAGCATTAGTATTATTTTTGGCAACATTATTATTTTCAATTTTATGGTGGGTTTCTTTCAAACTAAAACGATAGGTTTATTCCTTTGCTTGTTGACAGGAATGTACGCCAATGCACAAAATCCTCAGGTTGATCAAACTGGTATTAGGATTATGTTTTATAATGTTGAAAATCTATTCTACCCTACCAACGACTCCATTAAAAATGATGACGAATTTACGGAAGACGGAATGCGTCACTGGACTTTTTGGAGGTATAAAGAAAAAATAAATAAAATTTGTAAAACAGCTTTAGCTTTGGGCCAGTGGGAACCGCCTGCTGTTATTGGACTGTGTGAGGTAGAAAACATTAATTGTTTAAATGATTTAGTCAATGATTCTCCTCTAAAAAAATTCGGATATAAAATTGCCTTTCACGACTGTGATGATCAACGTGGAATTGACGTGGCATTGCTTTATCGTCCCAATTATTTTGAATTACTCTCTTTCGAATCCATCAAGCTTAATTTTCCTGAAGAAGGTAGCCGGCCAACAAGAGACATATCCTATACAAAAGGGCTAGTTGGTAAAGACACACTTCACTTATTTGTGAATCACTGGCCTAGTCGTTACGGCGGTCAATTAGCCACAGTACCAAAACGGAATTATGCCGCAACTGTTTTACGTGCTAAGTTTGATTCTATTACGGCGGTAATTCCATCTGCTAATATTATTGCCATGGGTGATTTTAATGACCATCCAGATGACGAGAGCATGTTAGACATTATGAAAGCAAAAAAATCTATTGCTGAAATGAAGCAGGATGATCTTTTAAATATGATTTGGCAGTATGAATTCAAAAAAGGCACTCATAAATACGATCATGAATGGGGCATTTTGGATCAGTTTGTTGTGAGCAAAGGAATAATAGACACGGCAAGCGCCTTATATTCAAAACAAGAATTAGCACAAATATTTGATGCAGACTTTCTGTTAGAACCAGAAAAAGATGGTGTTGGAAAAATAACCAATAGAACCTATGTCGGTTTTAGTTTCCACGGTGGGTATTCAGATCATTTGCCAATTTACATGGATGTTTTATTTGGGAAATAAACTATCTATAAAAAAAGAGACTGCTATTTAGCAGCCTCCTCTTCTAGAAACAATTCGTTTAATAAATTATTGAATCACCAATTTTTGGGTTGAAATTATCGTCCCATTATCGATAACCTTAATAAGGTATATCCCCCCCTTTAGTTTGCTTAAATCTGCAACTGTAGGTTCATTAGTTGTAATATCCACCCGTTGAACTACTCTACTTTCAATATCATAAATGATTAGTTCAGGTTGAATAAGTGTTGGTACTTCTGAATTTCGAACATCTACTCTATTACCCAATGTAATTGTAACAAAATCATTTGCAGGGTTAGGAGACACTTTAACATCAAATAATCCAGAATTAAAATCACCTCCTACATTAACACTAGATCTTTCTAGTCCTGAATCATCAATAGGAATATCGCATGAGCATTGGGTTTCTGACCATTCAGATTTAACACTATCCTCACAAACCGAACGAACTCTCCAAGAAAAACAATCAGGTTCAAATGAGCTAGATGTCATTGAAGTTGACCTTGGCGTAGTGATTAAGGTACTCATGTGTCCTGTAGGACAACATTTAGGATCATTAAACACTTGTTCCACTTCATACTCCACTGCATTTGGCACAGGCTCCCAACTTAAAACTTGATTTCCAGTCTTTGCATCAACAGCACACTTCATAGATGTTGGAGTTTCAACAACACATGGGCAGCTACTTGTAAAGTAAAGATTTAAAGGGTTGCCATCATAATCAAAACCATAAAATGCGAGGCTTTGAAAATCAGCATCAGCAAAGAAACCCGCTACTTTATAGGCGCCCTTATAACATCCAGTGCTATCAGTTCCAACATCATCCCAAGCTAAATTAAATGGACTAGCCATTAAAACAGCTCTAAATTCATCCAAAATATTATCGAATCCTGCAGAAATATCCATTGGAGGTACAAGAAATGGTACAGTATGATCAACACCTGCGGCATCTTTTACTTTAATCCCTACAATCTCCTCAATACCTTGCATACTTGTTCCATCTCCGTTTACAGACCAACAAAGTTGAAAATGGCAAAGGCATCCTTGTTCAACAATAATAGTTGTATATCCCCATCCCAAACAATTAAAATCTTCATCAAAATATTCAACCTTCACATTGTATGAACCAGGCCAATCATAACAAAAGCTTAGTGTATCATTGTCATCAGACTCTATAATTGTTAGCACATCTGAGGTAACAAAGCAATAATCCCACGCCATAGTAGCTTGTGACAATAAAACTCCTGTATAACAGCAGTCATCATCTAGCACGGCTGGTTCGTCTTCCCATAACAAATCCACTGAAATTGGAGACACTCCATCACAACCGGACTGAGAATATCCATTCCCTAAAAAGGCAACGAATAACATTAATAATAAATAATTTCTTTTCATTTTATAAGTTTTAGAATTCTCCTACTCTATTAATGGCTTTTCAGAATCCGCCGTTGGGTTTTAACAGCAAATTCTCAAAAAATTAGCTCACAGAAAAAAAATATTAAACATATAATTCTAACCGTTAAGTATGAATCGCTAAACGTTGTGAAACACAATTTTACTTTAGATTAAAATCGCCTATTGCTTCAGAAAAAAAGATGCAAACGAGTGTTTTATTAATCAATAATAACGGCGTATTGAAAAGAATTAGAAATGACGGAAGTAGGTGTGAAAGGATAACTAAAAAGGCAAATCACCAATAATAAAAGATGAAGAAAAAGTTTAGTATTTCGCAAATTTAAGCTTAGACAATGTAGGCTGTCCTTCAATAAATACAAAGGCAATGTAAACTCCATTTTGTAACGATTCAAGCTTCAAGCTAGAAGAACCTTCATCTAAATTCATTTGTTTAACGACTCTTCCATTAATGTCGAATAATTTAACCTCAGCATGTTGGACAGAACAATCAAAAAACAAACTGGATGTATAATTGTCATAGCTAAGTTCAACCAGCGTTTTTTGAAATTCTTCATTAAATCCCTGATTTTCATTTTCAGTACAGAAATTATTCGTTTCCATTATATTATTCAATCCCCAACTTCCATATCTTCCTTCTAAATAAAGCCCTTCATGTTCATATTCGCATAATGCGCCCAAGTTGTTTGGTTCATTTATTACAGCTAAAGATTCTGACTCAATTAGTGTTGGTGATTTAGCGCAATATATTTTTCCATTTGGCGCCAATTTAAGACTACGATAACTACAGGTTAAACAGGAATTAATAATTTCTTTAGAATCTTGAATTACTTCAGGAATACCTGAACTTAAGTCAAATTGAACGAGTTGTGAATTTATAGATTCGCTAAAATCAGTAGTATCCACACAGCCAATATAAAGTTTTTGATTATCTGGAGAAAAAGACATTCCATAACCTCCAAACCCTTCCAAATCGAGCTCTACAGCATTAGTAATAGCACCGGTTAAATTGTCAAAGTCAAATAGGCTTGTAATACCATTATACAAGGTAGTAAATGCAATTTTGCTACCATCAGGAGAAGCCTTTAATTCCCCTATCGCATCAAAATTTGAATCTGCATAAACTGTCGATTGATATGCGATAATATCTGGCCCTACACTATACACAGAGGGGGTTAAATTAACACCAGATTCATCTATCAAATACACAAAAAAGTGGTTGTTATTGAATTCATGAGCAATTAACCAAACATCTATTCCATTCGCATGTCTAATTGCAGTTAATTTTTCGCAATTACTGATGTCTTTTATTGGGTTATGATGCGAAACAACATCTCCTAACCCTCCATTTAAAGTCATATCAATAATTGCATAACTTAACCCATTGGCAGCTGGATCTGGGCCTACAATATTACCTCCTTGAATATCTGTTGTAAAATAATAGAAAACAGTATTTGATCCAGGTTTTCTGACAATGGTATTTTGAGTTCCACTGTTGCCATTTCCTATATTCAATCCATTTGGCATAGTGTTAAACGTAGAATCAACTATTTTGGTTCCGGTGCTATAAAATAGCAAATCACCTGTAGTGGCATCACATATAGAAACACTGCCTTCAAACGTACCTGATTCACTATTCGTTATAACTTCTGGTCTACAATCTCGAAAATCAATACCCACTCCATTAGCTCCGAAATACCACACTCTGTCCTCATTTTGACTAAACAAACTAACACTAAAAAGGATACTAATAAGTAAAATATAATTCTTCATAATCTTCAATTTCAATCTGAGGCCATTTTTGATAAGACCCGCAGTACTTAGTACAAATTCAAAAAAAATCGCAACCGAACCATGTCAAAGTTATCCGATTAATTTAAGCGTAGGATATAAATCGCTAAACGTAAAAAAAACACTAACCAAAGATCTTCATCACCTAAATAGGAGCATTATTCATGAGGCTTTTATCCAATATACGATTTATAACTTTTATAAAACTCTGGACGCCTTCTAACGGCAACTTCCATTTGATTTCCATTTTCTAAAACAACTTTACCCGTTTTACTTTCATAAGAAACCACTTTGTCTAGATTGATCATATACGAGCGGTGAATACGAAAGAACATTGGAAATGGTAAAAATTCCTCAAAATAATTCAGAGCTTTGGTAACTACATTGGATTTTTGATCAATCAATTTAAAAAGGCAATAATTTCCTGATTGAGATTTAATACTGACAATATTCATTAGAGGAATTGTTCTGAATCCACTTAATGAAGGGATAATAATCTTGTCTATGCTCTTTTCATCTTGATCCAAAATAGAATTCAAACGAATTAATCGAGCATCCTTTTGATTTAATGAGCGTTCAACTTTTTCCACGGCCATTGTCAATTCATTAATTTCAATTGGCTTTAGCACATAATCAATTGCAGCAAATTTGATTGCTTTTAGCGCATATTGCTCATATCCTGTTACGATAATGACCTTGAATGCTGCTTTTTCAAAAGCTTTAAGAACTTCAAAACCATCTTTCTCCGGCATTTCAATATCCAGAATAACCAAATCAGGTTGATGATATTGAATTTGCTCTATTGCCTCATTTGCAGAGGTGCATTGCCCAACAATTTCAACTTGTTTACAAGTATGGTTTAACAATGATTCTAACACCTCCAAACTATGCGGTTCATCATCTACAATTATGGTTTTGATTTTATTTATTTGCATGGCAGCCGTAATATTACTTTTGTTCCTTTTGTAGTTACTTTATCTAGTGGTTCTAGTTTTATTCCAACATTATATCCTTGCTTTTCAAATAACTCAATTCTAGACCGCACAATATCTAATCCCATTGAATGTTGAGATACAGATTGTCTTTTTCTTGCATTCAAATACCCAATTCCATTATCACTCACCTCCACCAATAGTTGATCAACCTCAATTAATTTTATACGAATTGTCAGTAGACCATCTTCTTTTCCAAAGGCATGTTTAACTGCATTTTCACAAATTGGTTGTATGAGTAACGGCGGAATTAAAAGCCCTTCAAGCTCTTCAGGTTTCTCTAAAATTATTTCATAATTAAACTTTTCAGGAATCCGTAGCTGTTCTATTTCTAGATAATTCCCTAAAAAATCGACTTCTTTTCCAACCGAAATAAATTCAGACCTTGAATATTCTAAAGATGCTCTTATCAATTTTGAAAATCTCCCTAAAAGATCATTTGCAGCCCATTTTCCATCTTTTAAAATATGTCTCTGAACAGATTTTAATGCATTAAAAATAAAGTGAGGGTTCATTTGTCCCCGCAAAGATTCAAGCGCCAATTTTTGATTCTCTAATTGAAGATTTTTGAAGGCTATCATTTTTTGATTCTTTCTTTTCAAGCTTAATAAATAGCGATTTTGAAAAAAGGCTAGAATCAATATTAAGAGCACAATACCACCTATTTTAACTGAATGTCTATCAAAAAAATAGGGCGTTATTTCAAATTGAATATTCTTTGGAGAGCTCCAGGTACTGTTTTCAGATTTAGCCTCTACTTGAAATAAATATGATCCTGCCACAAGGTTTTTAAACCAAACTCCTCTATCATTTGTATGATGCCAAATACTATCTGGATTTTCTTCGTTGATTAGTCGATAACGATAAAATTCTCCATTAACAGGCCTTAATAAGGACATGGCTTCATACCTTATTTCAATATTATTTTCACTATGTTTAAATTCTGGAATTTGCTTTATTGAATAATTGCTATCATTATTTACAAATGCAACAAAATTCATTTGAGGTGGAACAATTTCTTTTAATTGAAAATCCTTAGGTATTGAAACAACTGACTGATTTAAACCTAGCCAAACCTTATCCTTTGTATGCGTTATTTCAGTTATATAATTGGATGCTAATCCACCCATTTTATTCAAATTAGTGAACCCTTCAATATTAAATCCATCCCCCTCTAAATTATAATCAATTATGCTCAATCCTCTATTTGTCCCACACCATAAACGTCTTTTTTCAGAATCAATATAACAACAGTTAATACTGTTTGAGGGTAAGCCATTTTCGTTATTGATTTTAACTTTTAACCGATCATCTTTGGCAATGATAACACCATCACCAGATGTTGCCAATATCAATAAAGAATCCTCTGTGCAATACATTTTACGAACGATACTATTTTCTAGTTCAAATTGCTCCGTCAGGCTTATTGGATTGTCAAAATCAAAATTACTAACTTTAAATAAATCAAAATTAGTACTGTAATAAATCGAATTGTCGTTATCCAGACAGGCGTAAAGAAGACGTCCTTTCTTATGATACAATAATTGCCCATCTTCGCAGTATAAATACTCTCCAGAACCAATGATGAAAGATCCATTATTTGGAAGATTTAATAAAAGGTTATATGCATGACCGCATAAAGAGGGGTAAGGTTCAACAACCCCTCGTTTCAGTTTTTTCTTTGTATCAATAATTATTTGTTGCCCCTCTTGATAAAAGGATAATTCATCATTTACTTTACTAAAAAAGTGAATCCATTCATTAGTTTGAATTCCATCATATACTTCAATAATATCTCCAACCTCTAACACTTTACCGTTTGATGTTCCAACAATAATATGATCCTCTACAGCTACTAATTCTGTAATTTTTTCTCCTTCTTCAATAAACGTTGAACAATCGTATTTTTTTATCCCCTCTCCTCCTAAAACATAAACTCCTTTGCTTAATGTTGAAACCCAAAGTTTATGTTCATTATCCAACTCTGTAGACGAAACCGAATTACCAAGTAAATGAGTTGACCTCAACTTTCCACCTTCATAAATATACAGTCCATTCCGCTTACCAACAGCAATGATTCCTTTAAAATAATTCAAACTGTACACCCATCTTTGATTCAAGCTCCCTGCCAATTCATCAACATCATTTAAATAGAATTCTTGGAAAATTTCATTGATAGCATTTTTACTAAATGGCTTTAAACGGTCATACTTTAGTCTTACCGTAAAAAACATAGAAGGAGTTGAATAAATGACTGATTGTAAAGAAGAGTTTGGATATTTTGAATTTGAAACAAATCCTTCATTGGCCGCAGCATGGCGAATTAAAGTATCCTCAGACACAACATAAACCGTAGATTCAACTCTTCTATTTATAGGATAAAAGAAAATGCTATCATCCGTCACATTAATTGTTTCTGCCCAAATCATAGCTCCATTATGGGCTTCTAATTCCTTATTTTTGGAAAAAGGTTTAAAGCAGTGATCTTGATGGTCCCAAATGCAAACAGAACCATCAAAACAGGTAAACCATAGATTGTGATACTCATCTTCAAAAATTTTAAAAACAACGTCATAGGTTAACCCATCATGAGTAGTGAAATTTTTAAATTCATAACCATTATAACGTGAAACACCTCTATCAGTACAGAACCACATATATCCGTCAAAATCCTGATATACGTAATACACCTCATTACTTGGCAGCCCATCTTCTACCGTATAATGTGTTATAATTTCCTGACCTAGACAATAATTTGTTAAGCTA
This sequence comes from uncultured Crocinitomix sp., assembly GCA_937139035.1. Lineage (GTDB taxonomy): Bacteria > Bacteroidota > Bacteroidia > Flavobacteriales_D > Crocinitomicaceae > Crocinitomix. The sequence goes on from CAKZPK010000011.1 coordinate 10,104, forward strand.
AAGAATAATAAAAATGAAATTGACCTGACAAGATTAAGCATTTATTTGGGGTTAATTTTAATCTCTTTTTACCAATAACGTAAGATTCTATGGATTATTTATAAACGTTAATAGAATAATTTTCAAAAAAAAAAGAGACCTAGTTTCCACTAGATCTCTTTTCTGTTCAAAATTTTGCTGCTTAAATGTCGCCAGGACCTCCAACAGTTTTATATTCTTTTTTCTTTGGTTTCAATTTCTCAACAAAAATCACATAAAAGCGTTCTTTATCTTCATTGATAATTTCTTCAGATATTCCGTTAATAATTCTTGGTGCTTTTCCGTCTTTATTAAAAAGCTTCATGTCCATCAATTCATAAGATCCATCTTCGTATTGTAAGAATACTGATACGACTCTTCCGTTTTCAACTCTCGCTTTACCAGAAAGACAAACCGAAGGTCCATCTTCTACAAAGCTAATGTAGACTTTTCTATGCATATCATCTGATACTGAATATGCACCGCGTTTTTCAAATGCCGCTCTCCACTCTTCTAAACATCCCGATTGAGCATATACTCCTGAGACAAAAAACGTAATTAATAAAAGTAAAATTGTTCTTTTCATAAAATCTATATTGGTAATCATCACTATCAATCTTCCAAATATAAGAGAAGTTTCACAAAAGAATGGAAATTGATCTATACTATTTTTGTTACATTTGGTGAAACATCCATTTTAATGAGTACTAAACAAATAGCAGACCATTTTTTAGAAGCCCAAGAAATATTGTCGCAATTCATTGAAAATCAAGACAATTTCGAAAAAATAAAAACAGCTGGAGATCAGATGATTCGATCTATAAAAGCTGGAGGAAAGGTTATTTCATGCGGAAATGGTGGTTCTATGAGTGACGCCATGCATTTTGCAGAAGAAATGACGGGACGATTTAGAGAAAATCGAGGTCCATTAGCGGCAATTGCAATTTCTGACGCTTCGCATATTTCCTGTATCTCTAATGATTATGGATACGAATACATTTTTTCAAGATTTGTTGAAAGTATAGGTGGAAGTGAAGATGTTTTGTTAGCAATTTCAACCAGTGGTAATTCGCAAAATGTAATTAACGCTATTGAAAAAGCGAAAGAAAAAGGCATGTACGTTGTAGCCCTTACAGGAAAAGATGGCGGTAAAATTGCTGGATTGGCAGATTTAGAATTACGGGCACCAATGAGTAAATGGGCGGATCGTGTTCAAGAAATTCATATCAAAATCATTCATTCATTGATTCATTATATCGAGAATAATATCTAATTATTTTTTTCGTTTTCGAGCACTGTGCCTCATTAATAAAAAGCTAATAGCAGCACCAATACCTGCTGATCCCAGAATAATATAGATTATCCTTATTCTAAAGTTCATATTTAAAAATTCGATCTCTACACGATTGAAGTTTTGAATGGTAAATGTGATTAATACAATGGCCAATAAAGTCATGAATACAATTCGTGCTTTCTGCTTCATAGTCATTTTAGACTCTTGGGGCTGTGCATTCTCTTGACCTGCTCTATTTTCGATTTCTTTTGACATGATTTATTCCATTTTTTAATGAAAGTAAGCATTATTTTTAGGTAGGATTTAAATTACCATGGCTTTCACAAGCTATTCGAATAGATCTAACCAAGATATTTCTAATGAAATTCATTGAAAAGCACTTTCCCTCAATCCTAAGTTTCTAAAAAAAGTTAAAACCTCCTTTAGCACTTTTATACTCCTCAAATAATTTGTAAACTTGGTAAAGAATATCATTTGCTAAATATTAATGAGAAATACAGGTTTCATTTTTTTTATTTTATCAACCTTTCTTTACTTCACGAGCTGTTCTGTCAACGACTCAGAAGCCGAGCAATTAAAAACAGTGGTCGAATGGGAATGGGAAATTTCCTCTCCTGAAAAAGAGGGTGTTGACCCACAAATCCTGGATTCAATCCACAATGACATATTGGATGGACAATATGGTTTACTTGACCATATGTTACTTGTCAGAAACGGTAAAATAATTATTGACAATCATTACGATCATGATTACCAAACCCTTTCGCAACAGTACGACACAACAAACCACCAATATAATTATGATCATCCAAATTGGCACCCGTATTACAATCGAACAAACTTACACTCACTACAATCTGTCACAAAAAGCATCACATCAATATTAGTAGGAATTGCCATTGACGAAGGACTATTAGATATTCATGACACAACAATCATGTCCTTATTTTCTGAATATCAATTAGATTTTCATGATATAATACAAGCTCCAATATCTGTGGAAGACCTATTAACCATGCGCAGTGGAATTAAATGGAATGAAGAAGATTATGCCGATTCCAATAATGATTGCGTTAAAATGGAATTGAGTACTAACTGGATCGAATACATTCTTAATTCCCAAATGGATACTGTGCCAGGAACTGAATTTGTTTACAATGGCGGCAACACCGTTCTATTAGGTAAAATCCTTGCTTACGTTACTGGTATGCGCATAGATCAATGGGCTGAGAAAAAACTATTTCAGCCATTAGGTATTGTCGATTACTATTGGAAAAAAACACCAAACGGAGAGATTGATACGGAGGGTGGGCTTTATTTAAAACCACGGGATTTAGCCAAAATTGGCTTACTCATGATAAATGAAGGGCAATTCGCAAATCAGCAGATTCTTTCTAAAGAATGGGTACAAAAATCGATTAAACCAATTAGCCAAGTAACTCCAGAAGTTACTTGTGGCTATGTTTGGTGGGGATTAGAAACTATCAATGAAAAAGTTGAAGTATACGCAGCTCTAGGTTTTGGAGGACAATACTTAATGATCGCACCCAAATATAATATGTTAATCGTATTTAATAATTGGAACACACATGATCCGCAAGAAAAATATGCCTGGCATGTTTTTCAAAATTTAATTCTTCCGAATACGGAGCAGTAAAAATGACGTGAACATTGCGTATTTAGTAATGATGGACTTCAAAACTCTTCATACGAACTCAACTAATTGATTAATTTTTAATCGAAACAATTCTTACTAACTAATCTTTTTTTTATATATTTACTTAAAGTTTCAGCCCCGTAACTAATTCATTTAGCATGTTAATTAAAACGTACGGTTTTGCCGTATACGGGATTGAGGCAATTCCAATCACGATAGAAACCAACATTAATAAGGGCATTAATTTTTTTCTAGTGGGACTACCAGACAGTGCTGTAAAAGAAAGCCATCAACGTATTAAAGCTGCATTCAATAATACCCTTTTAAAATTTCCTCGAAAAGAAATTACCATTAATATGGCACCCGCAGATATACGTAAAGAAGGCTCGGCCTATGACCTATCAATTGCGGTTGGCATATTAGCAGCAAGTGAGCAAATTAGCACTGAAACCATAGGAGATTATGTAATTATGGGAGAATTGTCTTTAGACGGGAGTTTACGCCCAATAAAAGGCGCACTTTCAATGGCAATTAAAGCAAAAGAGTTAGGATTTAAAGGCTTTATTCTACCAGAACAAAATGCTCAGGAAGTTTCTATCGTTGAAGATTTCATTACTTATGGAATTAATAAAATAACTGATGTAGTTGACTTTTTCAATGGAGAAAAAGATTTAGAACCAGCTCAATTTATAGCAGCACAGCATCAAGAAGTTTATAATGAATTTGCTATAGACTTTTCGGATGTCAAAGGACAGGAAAACGTTAAACGCGCATTAGAAATTGCCGCTTGTGGTGGACATAATATATTACTCATTGGTCCACCAGGTTCTGGAAAAACTATGTTAGCAAAACGGTTACCATCTATCTTACCTCCGCTTACTACAGATGAAGCACTTGAAACGACTAAAATACATTCAGTTGCAGGACTAGTTGGAGCAAATAAAGGTTTACTCACAAAGCGCCCATTTCGTTCGCCTCATCACACCGTTTCTGATGTTGCACTTGTTGGCGGAGGATCCAATCCTAAGCCTGGAGAAATTTCACTCGCTCACAACGGTATTTTATTTTTAGACGAATTACCAGAGTATAAAAGGCAGGTTTTAGAAGTTATGCGCCAACCTCTTGAAGATCGCGTAGTGTCTATCTCTCGTGCTAAAATGTCGGTAGATTACCCAGCGGGATTTATGCTAGTAGCTTCTATGAATCCTTCTCCATCAGGAAATTTTTATGACCCAAATGATCCTAATTCCGATCCGGAATATATTGTAAAACGTTATATGAATAAAATTTCTGGTCCATTAATGGATCGTATTGACTTACATATTGAAGTTCCGGCGGTTCCGTTT
>CAKZPK010000012.1 GCA_937139035.1 uncultured Crocinitomix sp.
CGAGGAAAATGGATACTCAGTTGGGGATACTATTGTGACATTACATTGTGCAGCACATTACTCCTCATTCATAAATATCGAAGTCAACACTACTAATGAAAATTGGTAGTGTTGGTTTCTTATGAATTTTAAGAAAACTTGGCGTAAAGTTAAGTCTTGCTTTTTGCAAGTAATTAAAGCGCCTGAAATTCAATATTAGGATACCCTTTTAATCCTTCAGTATTGTAAAATCCTACAATGCGAAACTTATAGTATAAGCCAGTTTGCGTTCGAATAATGTAATTGCGATCTGCGTCTGTTGTGAAAATTCCATCTTCAAAACTATAATACTTCCAGTCATAACCAATTGCATCTATATCATAACTAAATTCAAACGATTCTACATCTTGTAATTCAATTTCAGCAAATGGTATTTCATCCAAAGATGCAATAGAGGTGTGCGCTCGATTAGATAAAATACCCGTAACAACATAAGGTGTTGTTGGATCCGTAAATAAATGCGTGTATTGAGTAAATATTAAATCATATTCTGTGTCAGGGGGAGCAATAGTAACAGTTCCAGTTTCAAAGCTAAAATATGTGAATTGTTCTGTGTTACTTTTTATAATTGCATGGTGGACAGAAGTATTGTTTGAAATTTCAGCATAACTAATTTCATATAATTCGGCATTAACAGTTTCAATAATCAGTTTATAATAACCTTGATGATCACCAGTCCAATTATAACCTCTATCAATAACATATATAAAGTCATTTGCCTCCCAATTACCAATAGCCGTAGAGTCTAAATCACCCGAATGTGCATCCCAACTCCAATCATCCAAATCTTCGGCTGAATTTATGGCCGCAAAGCTGGCTGTAGATTTATGTATAGCCATTCCTTTACTCGTGTTTAACAGAATATGGTTTCCAACAGATTCAAATGCAAGGTCCCAGGCCGTTTTTGGGTTTGATTGAACTACTTTATTGTTGCCTAAATCAAAATAAAGCTGATTGCGATAATCTTGGCCCATTTCAATTTCATTGATTTGAGTATCGCCAGACAAATGTTTTGGCACGGCAATTTCCTCCTTCATGCAGGCAGGCAATAAAGCAAGTCCTAACAGTAGCAAAATGATGCGTGTTTTATTTTTTATTAAAATCATGGTTAAATTGATATTTAACAGACAAGAAAACAGAAGTTCCTCTGGCTGCATTTAAATTTCCTCCGCTTGAGTGTACTCCTCCTGTTGTGCCAATAACACGAACTGTTTTTACATTCAAAATATTTTTTGCACCTGCAGTAAACAGAATTTTTCTATTTAAAAATTCCATACTTATACTAGCGTCAAGTATGGAATAATCTTGTTGTTTGTTTTCACGAATTTCATCATCAATCAAGCTATAAGATTTTAACACTCCGTTGTATTTATAAAATGCATTGATTTTTAAAAAATCTTTAATTACGCTATAAGAAAAGTTGACACTCATTTCCGGAGAAAAGGTGAAGGGGGCAATTGCTATAGTTTCAGAGCTTAATTGATTATGTCTACCAATATAACTGGCTGCAATTGTGGTTGTTTGACGCTTAGATTTATAATTGAACTTAACTTGATTTCCAATTGATTTAAACTCGCCTAAATTAATATAAGTAAATGACCCATCTGGAAGAGCTCCTAAGGTGATCAAGTTTTCAATATCGTTGTAGAATACAGAATAATCAAGTTGTAGTAATTGATTATTGTCTACATTTTTAAGCCAGGTAATTCCTCCGGAATAATTGTATGAATATTCTGATTTTAAGGCCGTATTTCCTTGAATGTTGTGGTTTATGTCTACAAAGTCAAAATAGAGTTCTTTTAAAGTAGGAGCTCTAAACCCGCGAGCAAATGCACCTCTAAAACGTAAGTTTTTTGTCTTGTAAAGAATGTTTAAAGATGGAGTTAATGGGGCTTTGTAGTTTGTATTATAAGCATAGCGCAAACCTGGTTTAATTTGAATGTTTTTAAATGGTTTCCACTCCGTGGTTAGATACGCGGCGTAATCTCCTTGGTCTTTTTCTAATCCTTCAATCCGTTTACCAAATGCTTTTTCATAGTTTAGATCTATGCCACCCTCTAATGTTATTTTTTTGTTGAATTGATGTACAAAAACAGATCTGACATTAACTAGTGTGAACAGGGCGGTGTCTTGTGCTCCTAAAGCTTCTGAAAGGGACTGGTTGAGTGTTGTAAGGTCTTTAATATAAGTGTTTTTAATCCGTTCAAATTGATTAAAAGCTAATAGGGTCGTAAATTTAGACTTGTTGAAATCTCGTTTAAAGTGGGCGCCAATGTCCGTTCTTTTCGTATGGTAATAATCGTCTAGCCCAATTTGATTATAGGGAGGAATGGGTAAACTCCTGTTAAGTATAACTTCATTAAAGTGACGAAAAAAGGGGGAAACTATCGATTTATTTAATGAGGTCGTATACCGTCCTTCTAAAAAATATTGTTCCTTGGGTTTCCATGTTTTAAAGCGGTTCGTGTCAGCTAATCTTGATTTCGGAAATTGAAAAAAATCATCCGCATCCGACCAACCATCAAAGAAGTTACGGCCGCCAGAAAATGCTAAGTTGTGCTTTTTAATTTTTAGCCCAATTGTTCCTGTTATGTTGAAGTTTCCAATGGATTCATAATAAGGATTTAATGAAAATGAAATCCCTTTCCGTTTTTCTTTTTTAGTAATTAAGTTTATCGTTCCAGCTAGTGCATTTGTACCAAAATTAACAGAGAGCGGACCTTCAATAATTTCAATACGCTCAATATTTGAAAGATTAATTTGGCTTAAATCAATATTTCCGTCTTGCCGACCAATGACAGGAATACCATCAATTAAAATTTTAACGTTTTGACCTGATAATCCGCCTAAACTCATGGAACTTCCCAAAATATTATCTTGAGATAATCTAATTCCAGTTTGGTAGGTGAGTATGTCTTTTAAATTAACCGCGCCAGATTGCTCAATTTGTTCCCTTGCAATAATGGTCACTTTTTGAATGGCATTGTTTACAATGGTGGGTTCATATTGTGCTGTAACTACAACAGCATCAAATAAACGGTTGGGCGTTAAAGCTAGTTGGAGTGGAGTAGTGCTTGATTGCTTATTGGGATCTATACTTCCTCTCAATGTGTCAAAGCCAATTGCTGTTATTTCAAATTTGAATTCATTTTTAATGGATTCTGAAAGGTAGATTAATCCTTCTTGGTCTGAAAGATGTAGTTCTTCGATCTCTTGAAAATACAACCTCATTTTGGCACCTATAACAAGGTCATTACTCTTACTATTTACCAATTGAACTGATAACTGTGGAAATGCACTGAAAGCATTAAGTAGTATGAAAGCTAGAATTACGCGCATTAATTAGGTGTCATTATTTGGTTCACGTATAGCATGTGGTTGGCCATTTCAAATAAATGCAGCACTTCATTAAACTCAGCGTTTGTTAGCTTCAAATAAAGGTTGTTATTATTTAGGCAAATCAAAATAGGTTCTGAAGGTTGTTCTATATCAGGATTATCTTTATAAAATGCGAGTCTTTCTTTAAAATCATCCAATATCATTTGAAATGGTTCTGGAGATATCAAAGACAATAAATGTCCAATTTCAACGCGGAGGTTTCCGCATGAATTGCAAAGGCTTATTTTACCAATATTGCATTTATGGAGTACTTTATATTTACAATTTGAGCTCATTATATATTGATTTTGGAAAACCACTGCCCCCAAGGCAGTGGTTTTATTACTGATTTTTTTATTCCGAAAACTAGCGGAAACAATGAAACTTAATCAGCAATTAATATTTTTTGAATAGTAGATGTTCCTTCTGATGTTACGGCTTCTAGAATGTAAAGTCCATTTTCAAATTCTGTAACATCTAATTGAATCAATGAATTTGAAATATTAGAATCAGTGAACACTAATTGTCCATTAGTACTGTATAAATTGATTCTTTTAAGAGGTTCGGCCGTGCTAATATTTAACGAACTAATGGCAGGATTTGGGTAAGTGGAAATTTCAATGTTATTTGTCTCTTCAATTCCTGCTGCTGAAACCATCTCTTTTGTAAAGTAGATTTTTCCGTCGGTAGATCCATTAAATCCTGTTAGTACTAATTTCCAAACATCTTCTGTCTGTGTATAAACGAAATAGGTTAGTGAGTCGGCAATGTCATAAGTGTATGTATCTAAGTTAAACGACTTCCAGTCGTGTCCAATAACATTCGCTTCACTGTCAAAATCACCTTCGAAGGTGGCATCTGCAACCGGTAAGTCGTTTATTTCTTGTACTTCAGTAGTATGGTTTGAAAGTACTCCTGTTACACCGTAGTAAAGGTCAGGAACAATTTCTGAATGATAGTTTGAAAATACGATATCCCACTGATTGCTATTGGGCTCTCTTGATACAACCTCTTTGATCTCTAAAGAATAGTGAATGAAGTTTTGATCACCGTGGTCTGTTTTGGTAATTACTTCGGTCGTTAAATCCGAATTGTCAAGTTTATCAAATTTAAAGGTGTAGGCTCCAGCACCTAATTCCTCAATGAATAACTTTTTAAATTCACCGCTTTGCAATTTTACTATAAATAAACGGCTACCTTCAGTGTAATGCGTTGTTGTATTATACACTCCCCAACCTAAATCAGTGTCTTCATCAGGATTTGCTGCAGCATTTAATGCTCCATATGTCCAGTTTACGTCACTATTATAATAACGTGTCCAATCAGTAATCCCAGCTGTGTCCAAAGTTTCCCAGTCTGCAATTTCGCCAGGGTAAACGTACACTTCATCTAATCTGTTAGCACGAATTGTAGCACCAAAATTGCTCATGTCAAAAGCTAAATCCCAGTTGTTATTAATGACATTTGCTACTTCACCATCTGCCATATTGTAGTATGATTCGTTTGCATATCCTGCACCTAGAGCGACAGAATCTGTAACTTGTGCATTTAGGGAGGTCCCCAAAATGACTAATCCAATTGTAAAAATATTTTTTTTCATTTTGTTTTAATTTTTAGGATGTAATTTTCCTTTACAGCTTCGCTTTTGTTTTTGAAACTGTTGTTTTTCAGCTCATTATTTATGAACTGCTATTTTGTGTTTGATTTATATTCTGTACTTTTCTATAGCACTTGAAATGGAGTTTTTAACCGCTTTCGCTTTACCCATTTTATCTGCAGAATTCTCGCTTCCTAATGCAAGTAGCATTTGCCATAGGGTTTGATCTTCAATTTTAATTGCCAAATTAACGCCTTGGTTCTCATCATAGATTTTTTCCCATTGTTCGCGTACTAAGGCCCAATAACCTTTCTTTTCTGACCACCATTTAACTGCAGCATCACATTTTGAATCGTCTTGAATTTTATAAGTGTTAAATCCTTTTTCTTGCGCTAAAATTTGATCTCCATCTGCGTTTCGAATGATTTTTGTGTTGTCTTGTTCATGCACCCAACCGTACTCTGTTAGTTCAATTCTATTATTTCTTTGTAATACGTTGTAGTCAGATCTGTGAGAATATTCTCTTCTTGGCAAAGGGGCATTGGTTTTACTGTGCCAAAAATGACGACCATCTATGTGCACCCATGTTGCATAACCTTCATATCTTGGGCTATCATCTACCTGAAAAACTTTTTGTGTCCAAGTGCCTTTTGCCTCTGCTTGGGTAAGTTTTTTATGTCCCCAATTCATGTCTGTTTTGAAATCTAGTAAGTCTTGATTTTCATAAATCCAATCCTCTCTCCAATGTTTGATTATTGTTCCTTCACCTACAACTAATAAGTGCTGAATTGAAATGAAATTTTCGTCCTCTTCAATGATAAATGCAATCTCTGCATTAGCATGTGTCTTATAATCGTCATGAAAGGCGTAATTTGAATCTGGAGCAAATGTTTCAGTGTAATCAAAATCAATTTCATAACAGCCGCAAAGTGATTTTATGGCATCAATGTCTTGCTTTTTGTTTTCTTGAGAGTAGCTATAACTAGATAGCAATGAGAGTAATATAAGTAATGTTGAGATTTTCATTTTTGTCTACTTTAAAATTTTTTACAAAGCTATGTGATGTTTGAAATTGTCACAATACCATCAATATGGTATTTTAGAATGATTCTAAATAAGGGTTGCTTTTTTTGTTTTCTTTGCAAATTATTCTGTTTAAAAATCGCTGAAATGAAGTGGAGAAGTCAAACACTAATTCTATTATTTTTTGTTTTGATAAGGGTACATTCCGGTCTCTGTCAAGATACTATTCGGACGAATATTATAATTGACAGTTTAGAGAACGAAATATTTTATTTGACGACAAAAGAAAATAAGCCAATCGCATATTTTAGCCCAGTTTTCACACCAGTTTGTGTGGATGGAACATGCTACCCAATAAAAATTAATTTGTTTTGGGATTTGGGTGGAAATTACTTGAAGTATAGCCTTGATTCTAATGAGATTTTAACAAAAGTAGAACACCTGCCATTTAGCAATTTTGATTACGGTTTATTACATAGAGTGATTGCAAATAACAAATCTGCCTTGGCAAATTTCACTATTTATGAATTAACAACAGAGGAGGAATCAAAAGTTGATGGAGTAACTGGAGCAACACGGCCTGAACTTCAAGGAACCTTTGTTCCAGATGCATTATACACTAGTTATACATTATGGCACTTGGCACGAAAACCAAAAGGTGAAATCGAAGAATATACGACAAAACAAATTTTTCATTCTCAGTTTTTTCAGTATGTTTTGACTACACCACAGCTCGGTGCTCAAGAGCTTGCTTTGCGATATTTGCTTAATAAGAAAAAAACGACAGCTGTAGTAGATATTTTGACGCCAATCATTGACTCAACAGACAGTCAGTTAACGGTAAAATGTATTGTATTAATACCAAAGTCTGAACTGGTTCAATCCCGTGAATTATTAGCAAATACTTATTCTAGGTCAAACAAAGCAGAAGTAAAGGAGGTTATTTTGAATAGATGGAACAATGAAATGAGGTTAAGCTCGCTAGAATTAGATGCAATAGCAAGTCAATTAGGAAATCAATCTGTTACTTTCAATAAAGAGCAAGGTATGTTAGCAGCAAATGATGAATGGACAGAAAGTGTTTATTTCATCTTGTTGGAGAAAATTAATAACTGCACAAATATGATGCGAAGAGAAAAAATAAAACATTTGCTTTATAGTCGCGAAAGTGATTTTCCAAGAAAGTTTAAACGTAAATTGAATAAGAATTAAAAGTTGAGAAAGGTTACATAATTAGAGTTTAATGGTTAATAACAACAATACACTCTATAAAAACGACCGATTAAGTTTTTTTTGGAAAATATTCAAGCAGTTGACTGTATATTTGAAGCGGAGATCAATTAACACTAGTCCCAAATAATTATAGATTTATATTATCGCGAAAAGGATGCTTATTCAATAAGCATCCTTTTCTTTTTGACATTATTTAAATATAAAAGTCGAATACCAGAGGAACTCGCTCAAATAATAAATTAATCACTCCATCCAACCCACGCTGAGAATAAAAAACGTATTTTTCCGTACAGAAAGCGCAGAATTGCTTATTACTAACTGAATCATTTTTATGAAGTTATTTTCATGTACAGATTTAACCAAACAATATCCCAACGGTGCATTTACACTTTCAGATATCTCATTGGGACTTGAATCTGGAAAAATTACTGGAGTTGTGGGTGAAAACGGAAACGGTAAAACCACACTATTAAGAATAATTGCGGGCGAACTCGCGCATGACACAGGATCCATTACATATTTTGGCGAAAACGAAGTTGAAGTATTAACTTGGGAAAATATTCGTTCAAGAGTAGCTTATATTTCACAGCGAATTCCTAAATGGCATGGTTTGTTAAAATCAAATCTTGTTTTCCAGGCAAGCATTAGGGGGATTGTTGGAGCAGAGGCAGATTTTATGGTGGATGAGCTGCTTGAAAAATTGGGGTTGCAAGAATATGCTGACCTAAAATGGAAGGAAATTTCGACCGGTTATCGTTTGCGTTTTCAATTAGCAAAAATGCTTATTGGAGGACCAGAGTTATTGGTGTTAGATGAACCAATTGCCAACTTAGATATTAATGCGCAAGAAAAGTTTCTAGCAGATTTAAGAAATATAGTAACAGAGCCTGGACGAAATGTGAGTGTGATTTTAAGCTCGCAACAATTGCATGAAATTGAAAATGTTTCAGATTCAATCGTTTTCCTGAAAAAAGGAAAGATGATTTATTCAGGAGAGGTTGATAAAATTGGTGAAACGCGTGAGTTTAACGAATTTGAAATACAGACCGATTTAGATTTGAGTGTTTTAAAAGAAATTGCCGCCGACGGAGGAGAAATAAAAGAAATAGGTAAAACCGCTCATATAAAAGTGCAGTTAGACTTAAGTGCAGAATCTTTCTTGGAGCAAGTATTGCAAAAAGGAGGAAAAGTAATGTATTTCAGAAATATCAGTTCATCAACTAGAAGATTGTTTAACGATTAAAACCATTATACGTGAAGTTTTTTAAAAAAATAGACGATTATTTATTGCACTATTTGCCATCTATTTGGGTTACGCGCGTGCATTCTTTTTTGCCAATAGGTATTGGTTTAATCTTGATTATTTATTTGGGTAACGTTGCCTTTGGTTGGAATCCAAAAGGAGACTTACCTGAGTCTGAATTACCAGTTTTGATGATGGTGATACCAGTGTTGGTTTACTTGGTGTACTGGTTCATTTTTCAGTCAAGATATAACGTAACTAAAAGCGGAGGAAAACTCACGGTTTTAGAAGAGTATTTAAATTTTATACTTTATTCGTTCGTTTTTATCGTGGCGTATGGGCTCATTTTAGTGATTCCTTATTCAAATGATCAAAAGATGACTTTTTCAGTTGGGTATGAGGAAGTCTTACAGGACATTGAATATCTAAATGATGGAAATTCATTGGTGAATGATGAAGGAACATTTGATATTAATTATGATGATACGTATACGATAACTGAAAGCAATTTTGTTACCGATTATTATGGTTATTACTATTATGATGAAGAGTACAACTCAGGTGATGAGAGCGTGATTTTAACAAAAAGAGAAGCCTTAGAACGCATTGAAAACTATCTAGCTTCGTATAACAAGTATACACGTGATATGATAACGCGCTCACCTCAAATGATTTTGGATGATCGAATTAATAACAATGTGCAATATTACGACTATGATTATTACGATTATTATAGCGGGTCTTGGGGAGTTTCTGGCAAAGTTTCAAAGCTTAAAAGTTTGCATGAAGGAACAGGCTTTTCAGTATGGAATGACGAGTGGTTTTGGAAGATTTCATTCGCCTTTATTGGTTGGTTAGCTTTGTTGGTTTGGATCTTTAAGCAGATGAATTTGCGACACTTTGTTTTTGGTTTTATAGCAATATGTTTAACACCAATTGTTGGTGCAATTATAGGTGCAATAATTTGGGGACTATTTTATAGCTCATATAATTCTAGGGGAATAGAGGATACCTTCTTGGTGCTTATAGTACTGGCTTATGTAATTATAGGAATTATATTTACGCTGGGTTATAAGCAAGATAGGCTAAATCAAACAGCCTATGTGTTAAGCATGTATTTTCAATTTTGGGTACCTATTTTACCGCTCTTCTTATATGCTATGATTAGAACTTTAGGTTATAATAGTTATGACCGTTATTATTGGAATGATCATATAATGGGGTATGATGTAGAGGATTTTATTTATCTGATGTGTATCCTGTTTGGAATTGCAAGCATTGGGGTTTTTAAACCTGTTTATAGCAAGTTTAGATCATTGCCAATGCGGAAATAGGAATTCAGTATTATTGTTGAAATTTACTTTGCTAATTTTCTGTTGCTTGTATAAGTAATTAAGGTGTAATTATTCCGTTTTGGATCATAACATTGGTGATTACCGGAACGAATAGAACGGCTATTTTATATTCAAGTGGGTAGTCCGCTGGAAAGTCTCCAAAAGCCTCCCAACTGTCCCAGTCGTCAGAAAAAGCCGTGCGTACATCCATACTTTGTCCATCAAAAGAAACATCCCAATCATCCCAGTCTTCCGAAAAACCTGTGGAAACATCTGCATGCCATCCATTTGCATTGTCGTCAATATCCCAATTGTCCCAATCTTCTGAAAAATTGGTGCGCATTTTAATCGTATAGTCTCCGCTTTCTAACGTCCAATTGTCCCAATCCTCTGAAAAATTGGTTTCTATTTCACCATTTATTGATCCAAATGAAAAATCCCAATTGTCCCAGTCTTCAGAAAAACTGGTTTCTACATCAACTGTGGCATCCCCAATTTCAAATTCCCAATTATCCCAATCTTCTGAAAAATTGGTTTTCATCTTAATAGGATTGGAATACCCTCCAGGGCCTCCGCCAACTGGTGTTATAGGTTCTACTTCGCAGCCAACCATAAAAAGGGCAATTATTATCGAGAACATGAGCTTCATTTTTTAGACTATATGTAACTTTATCAATGTACAATTATTTAGTATTAATTTCCAACTTAAATAAGAAACGTAAATGTTTGCCCCTTGTCTTCAACTAAATACTAAACTTTAAATCAACAATAATGATGCCTGAATTAGCACAATATCTTAGAACCTATTTTTTCGTGTCAGAGCAAGAGCAGGAACTCCTGTCTGAACTTTTTGTAGAGAAGGAAATTAAAAAGGGAGAGTTTTTTGTGAAAGCGGGTCATTACTGCAACGAATTAGCTTTTATTCAGGGAGGAATTGTGCGCATTTTTGCAAATTCAGGAGAGAAAGAAATAACGCAATGGTTGGCTACTCCGGGTTACTTTTTAACGGATTTGCGAAGCCTTGTTTTTGATGAACCTTCAAGGTGGAATATGCAAGCTTTAACAGATGCAAAGTTCTATTGCATTAGCAAAGAAAATTATAAAGCAATTGGCGCCAAAATTCAAAATTGGGTGGAGCTGGAAAAGCGTTTTTTATCAAATTGTTTTATAACGATTGAAGAGCGCGTTTTTAGTTTTCTGTCTGCAACGGCGCAGCAGCGTTATGATATGTTGTTTCAATTGAATCCAACTTTGTTTAATGAAGTTCCTCTGCAATATATTGCTTCTATGTTAGGAATGACACCAGAAACATTAAGCCGAATAAGAGCAAAAAAATAAAATCATTAAACTGATGTTTAGATTTATTATAACAAGTGTTTTTCTATTGTCTTTATTGACGGTGAGTGCCCAAAATGATAGCATCATGTCAGCGTACTTGCCTTATGAAACAACTAAAAACCATACAGATCAAATGTCCAAATTCACATTAGATGTTTACCTCGAAAGATCTGATGTGATTTATTTGGCGAATGTCAGTTATTTCCAACCTCGGTTTTTTTATTCTGAATTATCACTTGGGCGCAAAGCTGCAAAGTTAAGCACATTGTTTTTTTTGTTTTCTAAAAAAAATCAAACGAAGAGGATTGTACCAGTTGTAAGAAACTCGAGGTTAACACCTAACTATGGAAGGATTTCAGATACTTATTATCGTAAACGATATTTTGGAATCCATGCAGGATATGCTTTTAAATCATTCTATAAACAAAACGGATTTTTACGAGAAGATTTTAAAGCACAGGAATTAGCACTAGGGCTTGGAATGTTTTCAGGGCGTTATTATGATTTGATTAATAAGAAAAATGAACGTGGAATGCTCAAATATACTTGGTCCGTTTATGCAGATTTATTATGGTATAATAATTTTAAATATCCAGTTGAAGGAATACCAGAAATAAAGGATAGACTAGGGTTTAGGATTGAGTCACAAGCAAGATGGATATCCAATTTTCACGTTGGTTTTTTAATCAAATTAGGAGGTGGGTATTATACCCGTTGGTATCCTGTTTTGGGAGCTGGATTTTTATCATTTTTTTAAAATTCTTTTTAGTGCGGAAGTCCTGTCATAGAAGATTTTTTCCAAGAACTACTAGGAGTGAACCACCAAATAGAGCCATCATTCAAAACTGCTGTGTAGCGCGTACCGTCCGTCTTAGTATAAGCTTTGAAATGAGCAATACTGTAGCCAGAAGGAAGTCCACTAGTTGAAGATTTTTTCCATTCGCTTCCTGGTGCAAACCACCAAATGCTATTATCATCTAACACCACAACATAACGTGTAGATGCATCTGTGTGCGAATAGCATGAAATGAGTTTTATTGATTTGTCTGGTAATCCAGCTTTTGATGATTTTTTCCAGTCATACCCCGGAGCAAACCACCAAATACTGTTGTCTGACAATACAACAACATAGCGCGTTTCTAAGTCTCCAGCTCTTAAATAAGAATCAAATAATTTAACAGATTGAGCAGTTGCAGACCAACTTGTGAGTGCAAATAGTAGAATAAAGATTAATTTTTTCATTTTTTAGAATTGCGGTTAAAAAACCAAATCTAGACAAAGAAAATAGAAATTCCAAATCAATGAATTTCAACCAGTTTGAACTAGAATGAGAATTAAAAAAGAACTGTATTAAACCTTTTTAAATTATTTTAGTCCTATTGAGAGCACAATTCCCCCGCGCTAGAATAATTAGTGATTATTGTGCCTAAAACCATACACATGAAAAAAATTACAGGAACAATTCTATGCCTTTTGGCATTCTTTCAAGTTACAGCACAAAGCCTTTATGATGTGAGTTCAATTACAGAAGTTGATATCGTATTTGAAGAACCCAATTGGGATGAGTTAATGGATGATTATTATGAAAATGACTTAGGTGAAAGATTGATTGGGAGCTGCACGGTAAATGGAAATTTTTATGACAGTGTTGGTGTTGCATTTAAAGGAAATAGTACTTACAATGCAAGTAATGAGAAAAATCCCCTCAACATAAAATTGAATTATGTATTAGAACAACGTTTTCAAGGTTATACTACTTTGAAATTGTCTAACGGGTCTAAAGATCCATCTTTTGTGCGTGAAGTATTATCTTATGAAATAGGTCGAAATTATATGGATATGCCTTTGGCTAATTATGCTAAAGTAACCATTAATGGAGCGTATTATGGATTGTTTTCAAGTGCCGAATCGATTGATGGAAACTACCAAGAACGTCGTTTATACTGTGATGATGACAATACGAGAATCAAATGTAATCCAGTGTCTGTTTTTGATGGAGGTTCTTCATTAGAATATTTAGGCACAGACTCGAGTGATTATTTCGATTTTTATGAATTGAAGTCGGATTATGGGTGGAATGATATTAAGGATTTTACATTTGATCTAGAAAATAATTTGGCAACAATAGAAGAGTATTTAGATGTTGATCGTGCAATTTGGATGTTGGCGTTTAATAACGTTTTGGTTAATCTTGATTCCTATACAGGACCGTTTAAGCAGAATTATTATATGATTAAAGACGACAATGAAAGATTCTTACCAATCATTTGGGATCTTAACCAATCGTTGGGTAGTTTTTCTATGGTTGAGAGTGGAGGAGGTCCAGGTGGACCATCAGATATTGATGATTTAATTGAAATGGATTTGTTTTTGAGAGAGAGTGAAGCTGACTTTCCTTTGATTTATCAATTATTATCCGTTCCGCGCTATCGTAAAATGTATGTAGCTCACGGTAAAACCATGGTAGAGGAAAACTTTGCAGATGGGTCTTATTATACACGAGCAGAAGAAATGCAAGATGTAATTGCAGCAGAAGTTGCAGCTGAACCTCATGGTTTTTATACAACAACACAGTTCACTTCAAATCTATACGAAACTGAAGGAGGCGGTGGAGGTCCTGGTGGAGCAGGAATTTTTGGGATTTCTGAAGTAATGGATCCGCGTGTAGAATATTTTGAAGGATTAACGGAATGGGGCTATATCGCTCCAACAATTTCTGACATTGAAACAAGCCCTGCTACAATCACAGCTTATACAACAGTGACAATTTCAGCAACGATTGATGATGCTACATATGCTTATGTGGGGTATAGAAATGACTGGGAGGATGCATTTGAAAAGGTTGAAATGTTTGATGATGGAGCGCACGGTGACGGTGGAGCAGGTGATGGTGTTTATGGAGTTCAAATTTCGCTCACTTCTAAAGATATTCAATACTATATTTATGCGGATAATGATGATGCAGGGAAGTTTTCTCCTGTTCGTGCAGAACATGAATTCTATTCTATTGTAATTGAGGCAGACGTGGTGATAAATGAAATGATGCCACAGAATAATGTAAGTGTTACAGATCCAGCAGGAGATTATGAGGATTGGATTGAGTTGTATAATAACACAGGTGCTAGTATCGATTTGTCTGGCTATTATTTGTCTGATCAACCTACAGCAAATCCAACTAAATATCAAATTCCTGAAGGAACTACAATTGATGCAAATGGGTATCTTATT
>CAKZPK010000013.1 GCA_937139035.1 uncultured Crocinitomix sp.
ATAATGGCAGTAACTTTAGCCGTAGCCACCTCCAAATTACCTGTTACCAATGCTCCTAAAAACTGTGTTTCAAAATACACCGATATTTCACCCGTAGCGCCTACTTTTGGCATGCTACCATTAGTGTAGTTGACAATTGGTGCACGGTTTGATGAGTTTGCAAAAGCACCTTCAAATGAGCTAATGGCATCTCCGCATTGTACCTCTTGAGCAAATAATTTAGAAGAAAAACAAATGAATAAAACGAAGGCTATTCTCATAGAGGTATATTATAGGATATACCCTAAAGTTATGACTTTTAACTAAGAATCATTTGCTTATAGAATGGATTGGTGCCTAGCTTACTGAATAACTAACCTCAAATATCCATAATTATAACCTTGCCCATAAATCTTAACGATATAGGTGCCAGGCAAAAGCTGATCAACTGCTATTCGGCCAGATGTTTGCTCTTTAAAGCTCTCGACTAATTCCAACTTTCCAGTTGTTGAGAATATTTGAACACTCCAATTTTTACTTAGCCCAACAGGGACTTCAACGGTTGTAAAATCAGTTGCAGGGTTCGGGTAAAGTTTTAATATGGGGGCATTATCAACCTTAGCTTTCGGTGCATCTTCTACAACATAACCTGTCCACATTTCTGCGGCGGCTTCCATTAACCCAACAAACTCAACTCGTTTTTCGTGACTCAATTTTTTAGCTTCATCCCCCAAATTTTGACGGCCTCTGTATATTGCACGGCTCATATCTGCATTATCACGATAAGCACTTTCTTTTAAACACATAGCAAACTCAACGACACAACTTGCAAAATTAAAATCTGCTGATGGAGCATTGTGTTGACCAAATTCGTGACTAGCCAATTTGCTTACGTCTGAATCCAACGGCTTATATCTAAAATCTAACCTACCAATAGTTTCATCATTTTTTTGCTTCCGTTTAACTTGATAAAATGCAACCACATTTTGTCCCATCCCTAAATCTCCAGCATCAATTGAATCTGCCTCAAACTGCCAGTTTTCAAGCACTCTATTTTCATATCCTAATAAGCGGTATGAATCAACTATGGTTGAATCAAATTCAACCTGCAACTTCACATCTTTTGCAATGACATGCATGGTTCCCGCAAATTCAAAGTCAAACATTCTATCCGCTTCTTTTTTAGAATCTATATATCCATAATTACCATTTCCATTGTCAGCCAATTGTTCCATCATTGCATCATTCAAATTTCCCATTCCAAACCCCAGCACACTCAAGAAAACCCCAGATTCTCTCTTTTCTTCAATAATTTTGACCAATTTGTCTTTATCGCTTACGCCTACATTCCAATCACCATCAGTTGCAATAATTACTCGATTATTTGCTTTAGGGTCATAGTTCTCATTCGCCAAATCATAAGCAGTTTCAATCCCTTTCGATCCCGCAGTTCCACCACCAGAAGTTAAGCCTATAATTGCATTATTAATTGTTTCTTTTTCAGCTCCAGAGGTTGGTTTTAATACAATTTGAGACGAACCTGCGTAGGTCACAATACTCACATTATCCTGCGCTCTTAACTTCTTCACTAATTTCAGCATTGACTCTTGCACGAGCGGTAGCTTCTTTTCAGAACTCATTGAACCACTTACATCTAACAAGAAAACTAAATTTGAAGGTGGTAAATCTACTGCAGGAGGCGGTAATTTTCCCTGAAGTTTAATCATTACTAAATCATCCTCTTCATTCCAAGGGCAAGGTGCAATTTCAGATGTAATTTTAATTGGATCCTCACCTGTTTCCTCTGGAAACTCTAATTCATAATTGAAAAAATTCAACCACTCTTCCATACGGATAGCATCTTTAGGTGGTAATTTCTTATCATTTATATATCGTCTAAAGTTGGTATAAGATCCATTATCAACATCTATACTAAAAGTGCTCTTATTTTCCTCAGAAGATTTGATCCAAAGGTTTTCTTCATAAGCAGTGTACCGCTCGTAAAGCGATCCTACATCTGAAATGTCTCTTTTACTGAACTCCAAATGATAGTCCTCATAATTTGTAAGCCGTACTTTTTGAATACTATCTGCCCTAGCTTGTTCGGCTAAGTCGACTTCGAAATTCTCATCATCCGATCGTAATTGAATATCGCTTCTAAGCTCTTCACCAGCCTGTCGTCGTCCAGAACCGTTCGTTTTTACTCCATCAACATTATTATAAGAAACATAATAAGAACTCGAGGGAACACCTTGAAAGCTTCCTCCGCGGCCAATGTATCCGTTCCAGCCTGTTGTATTAGACCTTTCTCGGTAATGGCAAGCAGACAATAATAAAATAATGAACAATAAATACACGGTTCTTGTTTTGGAAACGAACCGAATTAGGGGTTGAGAGAAATTAGACATATGCTAATAACAACAAAAATGTTCTTCGTTACAATTCAAATAAATTATTGCACGTTTACTTCATTAAATAGTTAAACTATTTAATTGTAAATTGCGATTGAAATGATGCACAGATTAATTATTCTTTTTTTATTCCTTCAATGCTTTTCGGTTAGCAAGGCGGCAACTGTTGAGTTTGAAGTTAGTTTTATTGACCACGAAGAGTTGTTAGCTCATAATTTTGATCCACGTGGATATGCTAATTATCAAAAAGCATTTCAAGATAGTATCCTTGATTTTTTTGCAGATTTTGAAGAAGGACAAAACGTAAGAATCATTCAAACATTAGATCCTAATCTCTATCCTTATTACAGTTTTTCTGCGAAACCAGCCTTGCATGATACAACGCGCCATGCATTCCAAAAAACATTAATGAGCATTACTCCTATCACTTCCTTACACATTCCTTTTTCAAGCGAAATTATAGTCACCATTAATGGAGGAAATAAAGATAGAGGACTTGATTATACACCACAATTGACAAAGCCACTGAACTTGCGTCAAAGCAAATATGAATTTGGTGATTTTAAGCAAAACAATGACTTTTTATATCAATGGTTGCAGAATGGTGCAATGCCTGTTTTAAGTAAAATGATTAAAAGTAGTGTGCAACATAACAATATTCAGCTAACAACAGAAGAAAAAAAAGCTTTCAGAACCATATATGACGGAGTAGATGCCAATTTTCAAACTGCATTGATTAGAAATACAAGATATTGGAGTGTCATGCTAAAAATGCCCCCTGACGATAGAACATTAATTGTTTTTAACGCTATGCATATGAGCGCTAATGGAAGAATTCAATATGCTTTAAGAACGTTGCAAATGGTTTATCAATTTGAGTCTAGCCACACATTATTGCGTTATATGATGGACGAATTTAATTGGCGCATTAATTATTATCTACAAAAAGAACAAGCATTACTTTCCAGTATCAGCCGTAACTATGATGAATCACGACATGAAGCTGATCTAGAAAAATTGCGATCAATACTTGATATTAACTCAAATAGCATAGAAACACTTACGCGCTTGTTTTCACTTGTCAATAATGTTCAATATGCCGTTTATCCTTGGAAGTACGAACTTCAAAACTTTAATATTTCTGACCCTATGCGTCAGGACACAATTGATGCCAAATCCCCATTAGAGGCTTACACTCATTCTTTACGAGGGGGCACGGCAGATATGTTTATAGCTGCCGAACCTTTTGACAAT
>CAKZPK010000014.1 GCA_937139035.1 uncultured Crocinitomix sp.
AAGAATTTGCTACCATCTTTAGCAAGGCTAATTTCGAAATTATAGAAGTTGAAGAATTCGAATAAACGCCTGATTTAGTTTGACTCCGGTTGGATTTCTTTATAATCTAGATCATCAATCATATCCCCTTTTTTAAACTTAAAGACTAAAGGAACTGTATCAAATACAAATCGTTCAATCTTGGTTAATTCAAGCCCTTCTTTTGGGTTTTTAACAGAATAATAAAGACGCTTCACCAATAACTTTCGTTTATCATAAAAATTCTCAATCGTCATATTCACTGTTCCTCTATATCTGTTATTTGGTTCATGTAAATAATAAGATGTTGCGTTCCCATATTTATCGTACCCAACTTTTAAAACAGAAATTAAAGTATTATCAGCTCCCTTTTTCTCCCAAAAAGTAACACGATCATACTTAATCCAAGTTGTATATTTTTCTGTTGTATATAAGGTGTCAGCCCTAAAGGTTTTTTGAATTGTCCAAAGTGAATCTTTGTTTGACGTATAAGTAAATTCAGTTCTTCGGTTTCCTGAAACTGTTTTCTTCACTCGCCCTTTATTGTCATATTCTCTAACCCAATCTTTATTCGATTCATTCCCATAAAGCAATTCAGATTTAATCATGTCTCCTTTCAACCAATTAAAACCTAAACTCACAACAGTATCAATCCCTTGAAGATATTTCACACTCGTTAAACCACCTTTATCGTCATAATTCATTAACTCTTGCCGAATTTGCTGATAATCCTCCATATACAAATGAAGCAAATCTCCCTTTTCACTAAAGTTTTTGATTTCAAAATAACAACCTTTTCCATAAGCAATGAATGGCGGATTTCCGCGATTATCGCTTCTCAACCGGTAAGACATTAAACCCTGTGGATTAAACGAAACCTCTTCCAACTTACCTGTAACACTACCTTGTCTGGAAATGTCTCGTTTATTCATTTCCATGAAAATAACTAAAGACTTAACCTTATGTTTTTTAATGGATTTAGGTAATGAATAATGATCAAGCGGAGCGCTCAAGTTCATTTGCCCGTTCACTGAAAGAGCAATACATGAAATTATAAAGAAGAGAAAGAATTGTTTAGATAAAATGGTTTTCATGGCAGAGATCTTTAAATCATCTTAATATACACCACTTTTTTGGTTTCAAAAAACTCCTCAGAAAAACACTTTTGCAAATCCATAGTTTCAGTATGTCTCCGCACATTTTTAAACTCGTCAGACAAGTCACCACCTTTCAAATAAAAAATACCGTTTGGATAAGCGTTTTTTTGTTTGTGATAAAATTTATTACCTACCCATGGCAAGAATTTATCAATCTGCGTTACTGCCCTACTCACTACAAAGTCAAACTTTTGCTTTACCTCTTCAGCACGTTGATGAGCTGCCGTAACATTTTTTAACCCTAGCGCTTCTACCACACCATTTACCACTTTAATCTTTTTCCCAATTGAATCTACTAAATGAAACTTAACCTTTGGAAAAAGAATTGCCAATGGCACCCCAGGGAAACCACCACCTGTACCCACATCTAAAATTGAAGTAGTTGGCTTAAAATCTACCATTTTTGCAATTCCTAAAGAATGTAAAACATGGCGCTCATAAAACAAATCAAAGTCTTTTCTGCTAACGACATTTATTTGATCATTCCACTCCTTATACACGTCATATAAAGCAGCAAATTGATCTTTTTGTTCTTGGCTTAAATTGGGGAAATAGTGATAGATCCGTTCAACAGTAATCATATTGTATCACGCGTATTTTTAATCATGTCAGCAAGAAAAGCTCTTGCTCTAAACAACTGTGCTTTGACAGTACCTAATGGTAAACCCATATCTACTGCAATTTCATCATAAGAAAGCTCTTGGAAGTAACGCTTCTCAATTAAATCGCGGTAGCGCGGTTTTAATTTTTTTACAACTTCGCGCAACAGCACCACCTTTTCGGCATGCATTGTCACTTCTTCCGGATCTTTTTCTGTACTCTTAACATCCAAACTTACAGATTCACCTTCATCATTTGTATAGGCGGTATCCATTGACGTTACTTTTATTCGTTTTTTTCGAATAAAGTCAATAGCGTTATTAGAGGCTATTTTAAATAACCATGTGCTAAAAGCGTAGCTAGGTGAATATTGATGGAGACGATTGAATGCTTTTCCAAAAGCCTCTATTGTTAAATCTTCGGCATCATCTTCAGAACGCACCATTTTTATCATCATGAAATAGATCGACTCACGATACATATCCATGAGATTTGCATAGGCCATTTGATTGCCATTTAAAGCTTTTTCAACCAATGCTAAATCGCGTTTTCCTTTATCCGATAAATTGTTTTTTTCTACCATTTACTCGTTTCTGTTCTTTCGGATGAGTAATAAATGAATGGCATTATAAAAAAATGCAACAACTCAAAAATCGGATAAAATGCAATGAGATCTCCGGATTTGAATTTCTTGAAAAGTAAACCGTTAATTATCCAATAAAAAACGAACCTTAAAACAAGTAATGCAGTGGCAAAAAGCCACCATTCATAATTAAAGAGTAAAATAAAGAAAGATATTAGCATGAAAACCATGCTCAATGGAAATATTCCTAAAAACAGCTTGTTGATAAGTCTGTATTTAGGCGCCGTAGTAAAGTGTCGTTGCTTCTGCTTAAACCATGCGCGCCAAGTCTTTTGAGGAATTGAATACACAAAACTTTCAGGGTTAGTTTCAACGGCAACATTTTTACGATTAGCAGCATCTTGAATGAATAAATCATCATCTCCTGATTGAATGTGGTAATGCTTTTTAAATCCGTCCACACTAAAAAAGGTTGATTTAGTATAGCTCATCTTCCGCCCAACTGCCATCTATGGTCTTCCTGTTCTAGCACAACTCATATATGTCATAGCGATCCTTGTTGTGTCAACGCGAATCATTTTATTTAACAAACCTTTGACACGTTCATATGGTCCATAACCAATGACTATTTCTTTTTCTTGTGTATAGTTACTAACTACATGTTTTAACCACTGGTTAGAATCAGGATAGCAATCCGCGTCAATCATCACCAAATGTTCATATTGAGCACCTTTAATTCCAATCGTTAATGGCACCTTTTTACCAAATTTTCGGTGTTTGTTTTTCTCCAATTCAATTAATTTTAAATTGGGGTATTTTTCTTGGTAGGCTTTTATAATATGTCTTGAGTCATCTACACTTTGGTCATTCACTACAATAACCTCGAATTCTGGATAATCTTGCTCTAAAATTTTTGGCAAATTATGAAAAAGATTATCCTCTTCATTTCTTGCACACACTATTATTGTAACAGGGAAACTCACTAGTTCCTTCGGTTTAGGCTTGTAAATCAACAATCTAAAATGAAAAATAAACAAATACAGTAATTGAATTAATACCGCACTACAAAACACGAGGAATACGATTCCAATAAAATCAAATGTAATTTGTGGGATTAAATGCATTTTGGCTTCAATTAATTCAACTCTCAAAGGTGCTATAATTTAATATGGCGTATATTTGTCCATCCATTATTTATCAACAAAATGAACTTTATATTAGAAAAAGAAGATCAAGCGACAAAGGCAAGAACGGGAGTTATTGAAACCGATCATGGTAAAATCAAGACTCCGATATTTATGCCTGTTGGTACCGTTGGATCTGTAAAAGGAGTTCATCAGAATGAGCTTAAAGAAGACATTAAGGCACAAATCATTTTAGGAAACACCTACCATCTTTTTTTACGACCAGGAATGGAAGTAATGGAGGCTGCAGGAGGCCTACATAAATTTAATGGTTGGGAAGGACCTATTTTAACCGATAGTGGTGGATACCAAGTTTACTCTTTATCTGGCACAAGAAGCATCAATGAAAAAGGAGTGGAATTTCGTTCACATATTGACGGAAGCAAACATTTTTTCACGCCCGAACGTGCAATTGACATTCAACGAAGTATTGGCGCTGATATTATTATGGCATTTGATGAGTGCACTCCATATCCTTGCGAATATAATTATGCAAAAGATTCAATGGAGATGACACACCGTTGGTTAAAGAGATGTACTGATCACATGGACAAAACCAATGGATTATATGGTCATTCGCAAGCCTTGTTTCCAATTGTACAAGGAAGTACATATAAGGATTTAAGACTTAAAAGCGCAGAAACAATTGCAAGCTTTGATTTACCAGGAAATGCAATTGGAGGTCTTTCTGTAGGTGAACCTGCAGAAGAGATATATGCTATGACAGACTTAGTATGTTCTGTTCTGCCAAAAGAAAAACCACGCTACTTAATGGGCGTTGGAACTCCGGTTAACATATTAGAATGTATTGCACTTGGTGTAGATATGTTTGACTGCGTAATGCCAACAAGAAATGCGCGTCATGGAATGCTTTTCACCAGAAACGGTGTTATGAACATGAAAAACGCAAAGTGGAAATCAGATTTTTCTCCTTTAGATGAATTTGGCACCTCTTATGTCGATTCGTTTTACACAAAAGCCTATGTACGCCACCTATTTCATGCAAAAGAATACTTAGCAATGCAAATTGCAAGTATCCATAACTTGGCATTTTATTTATGGTTAGTTACAGAAGCACGCAATCAAATTGAAAACGGCACGTTTAGTGCATGGAAAGATGAAATGATTCCTAAACTAAGTCAAAAAATATAACGGTGATTCTTACCAAACTCGATCGGTTTATAATAAAAAAGTTTTTAGGGACATTTGTGTTCATGCTTTTTCTATTAATGGCCATTAGTATCGTTTTTGATTTATCGGAAAAGCTGAACGAATTTATTGCCAACGGCGCACCGTGGGACGAAATTATTTTCATTTACTACTCTAATTTCTTTGTGAATTATGGAACGCAGTTTAGTTATTTGCTCAATTTCATATCCGTTATTTGGTTCACATCAAAAATGGCTGGTAATACCGAAATCGTTCCCATTTTAAGTTCCGGCGTTGGGTTTAATAGATTTTTGCGTCCTTATTTTATCTCTGCAACAATTCTAGTAATTGCAACCATTTTGGTTTACAATTTTATACTTCCACAGTCAAACGCCGCACGTATTGAATTTGAAGAGGTTTATTATCGAGACCATAACAATAAGTTAGATGTTCGACTACAATTGGCTAATAATGACATTCTTTATTTCAGACATTATGATGGAGCGAAGAAAGAAATTAAAGACTTTTCATTGGAACGAATTGTTGGTACCCGAATGGAATATTCGTTAAATGCTAAAAAAGCAGTGGGTGACAGCCTTAGCAACAACTGGCATTTTGAAAACATCAGTATTAGGAGAAATGGAGAATTTAATGATGACCTGTTTTATGCAAATGAACTGGACACTACGTTAGAGTTTGGTGTGAGCGATTTAGTTTTTAGGCCCAATATTATTGAAGCCATGGACAATAAAGAGCTTGATGAATTTATTAAGGAACAAGAACAAACAGGCTCCAGTAAAATATCTTACTATTTAATTAAAAAGCACGAACGTTGGGCAGCACCATTTGCCATATTTATTCTAACCTTAATTGGCGTTTCTGTTTCAAGTAAAAAAAGTCGTGGAGGCTTAGGGGTTAACATAGCTATTGGTCTGGGTATTTGTGTACTCTACATCTTTTCTATGCAAATGACAACGGTTGCTGCGTTAAATGTTGGTTTCACTCCAATTTTGGCCGTTTGGCTACCCAATATTATATTCAGTATAATTGCTTATTTCCTCTACTTAAAAGCACCTAAATAAATCATGATTAATCCAAATATACCTCTTGATATAATCAACAATTTTAGCCAAAATACGCTATTAGAACAATTAGACATACGTGTTACAAAACTGGGGGAAGACTTTATAGAAGGTACAATGCCTGTGGACAAAAGGACACATCAACCCGCTGGACTATTACATGGTGGCGCAAGCGCTGCTTTAATTGAAAGCCTAGGTTCAATTGGATCGACTCTTTTAGTAGATATGGCCACGCATAACATTGTTGGATTAGAGATTAACGCGAATCACGTTCGCGGCGTAAAATCAGGAGTAGTTACTGGGCGCGCAAAAATTGTACATGCAGGTAGGAAAACTCATTTGTGGCAAGTAGACATTACGAATGAAGAAGGCAAATTGGTTTGTACAGGGCGCTTAACTGTTATTGTTGTTGAAAAAAAGAACTAATCGAAACTTTTATTGCATATCGCCTACCCAATGCTAATTCAGCGCAGCTATTTAAAGGTAATGGTGAATGGATAGCGACAATTGAAGATGCCTCCAG
>CAKZPK010000015.1 GCA_937139035.1 uncultured Crocinitomix sp.
AACAGCAAAAGGTATTCGTGAAAAATTAACGGTATTTGGTAATGATTATAGTACCCCTGATGGTACTAATATTCGTGATTATATTCATGTAATGGATTTGGCTAAGGCTCATGTTAAAGCCTTGCAGTTTTTAAACCATTCAGCTTGTAAAGAAAGTGTTACAATTAATTTAGGTACTGGTAAAGGTACTTCTGTTTTAGAAATAATTAATGCATTCGAAAATGTCAACCAATTAAAATTAAATTACGAAATTGGTCCGAGAAGAGTAGGTGATGTAGAACAAATTTACGCCAATTCAGAACGGGCTAAGGAAATGTTAGGATGGTCTTGTGAGTATTCATTGAATGATGCGCTCAAGCATTCTTGGGAATGGGAAAAAGGAATTGACAATTGATGCAAAAGTTGAATTTGGATTGAAATAAAATGAAAAGTATAGCTTATATATTCATCTTACTGATAGCTGTTTCTGGTTATGGACAGTTAGGTTCAGAAAACTCTAGAAAACGAAAAGCAGGAGTAATGCGTTATTATACAGGGTTGTCTGCTCCAAATGAAAATTCACCTGATAAATTTGATCGTTTTAATACTGATTTTTTTTACAATACTTGGTTGGGAGATGTGAATAATGTAAGCACTAAGTTTTATGCATTGGGGCATAATATCAATTTAATGTTTGATATTCCATTTTCTAAAACTTCGCGCATGGGCATAGGTATTGGTTTTGGATATAGCCATTTTAATGTGAGGCACGAAGGTGGGTTTAGTTTTATTGATGAACCTACAGGCACAGGTGTTTATACGAGCCTTGCTCCCTATTCTGGCCCAAAAAGATGGATTAATCGTACCGTTTTTAATTTTGTTGAAGTTCCATTTGAAATTCGATTCCGATCTAGAAAAGAACGTGGTAAATGGAAGTTTTATCCAGGGTTTAAGGCAGGCTTTATGGTTGAAAATTACTCGAAATGGCGAGTTGAAAGTTACGAGTATAAAGAGTTTAATTTCCCTGATTTAAACCGCATTCATTACGGCCCTACTGCTCGTATTGGTAGAGACAACGTAATGCTTTTTGGTTATTATGACATGACAACATTGTTTACTAATGCCAATAGTAATAAGCTTCAATTGATTGCTGTTGGTATAAGTATAGGTTGGTTCTAAGCAAGAATTAAGGTTAAAAGTAAATAGTTTATACCTATTCCTATAAACACTATCCATGCAATTTTCTCTGCTCTACTAATTCGGTTTACTGTTTCTGAATTATTCATAATTTTAATTTTTTGTTCACTGTAAATGTATTGACTTTAAGTGCGTAGGAATAATTGAATAACGCAACAAAAAGGATTGTTTTTGCGTTTTTCGCAAATCATAAATCCTACTTATTTCCAGATATAATTTTTTTAAATTGGAAATAAGTATAGTTTTGACTTGCTTATTTTCAGTGTCAATAATTTTGTGGATAATGAACATGTGCAACAAACAATTGATTCTTGAGTGCTACTAAAAGAAATAATGGATTAAGATGTTGAAATTAATCTTTGACATATGTTTTGCTTTGATGGTTTTGATCATCCTATCTCCAATTTTATTGTTGGTTGTTTTACTTATTCTGATTGTTGAGCGGAAATCACCGTTCTTTTTTCAAAAACGGATTGGTATACATAAGGTGGAATTTAGAATTTATAAATTCAGAACAATGCTGAATAATGAAATTACTCCATTAGGTAAAGTTTTAAGAAAAACGGGGATTGATGAATTACCACAATTAGTAAATATTATAAAAGGACAAATGAGTTTTGTTGGGCCACGGCCATTAACAGATGCAGATATTAAGCGTTTGGAATGGAATGATTCCTATCACGAAAACCGTTGGTCAGTTCGACCAGGAATTGTTGGATTGGCTCAGTTAACTCCGGTGTGTCATAAAAAAATGAGCTGGTTTTATGATCAACTATACATTAAAAGCCACACACTGTGGTTAGATTTTAAAATATTGACCGCAGCAGCGCTAATTCCATTTGTTGGGAAACAAATGGTTAAAAACTGGATTCATGGAAAGAGATAAGTTGAATGTTTTAATTAACGGAATGGGGAATATTGGCACCACATTGGCCAATATGCTTGTGTATTATAAGGTTGAATTGGGGTTAGATAAAATTTATGTCGCTAAACGTTCTATCCATCCTTGGAACCAAACAGAACGTGATTTTTTGGAAAATAAGGGAGTTATAATCTGTACTACAAATAAGAGTGAAGGGGTAACTTCTGTTGATTCCATAATAGAAGGAGTTCATTATATTTTTGAAGCAACGGCCAATGGTGTTGGATTACAAAATTTAGCACACTATAAAATACTTCCTAATTTAAGAGGAAGCTCTGCACAAGGAAGTGAAAAAAACTATGGTGTTCCTTTCATGTCAGGTGTAAATAATGAAGAAGTGGTGGATGCAAAATTTGTTAATATTGTTTCTTGCAATACACATGGTTCTGCCGCTTTGTTAACGACTTTTTGTGGGCATAATTTGGAGAATTTAGAACATGCAGATGTTGTTGTTGTGCGGCGGTCGGAAGATTTAGGAAACCATGAGCGCCTCGTTTCTGCAAATGTGGTTGCAAGGCATCTTGATCCGTCAATTGGCACACACCATGCTATTGATGTGGTTGATATGTTTAAAACCAAAAACATTGCTTGTAATTTAACCTCATCAGACATAACAACACCAAGTCAATTGATGCATGCCGTGCGGTTTAATATTACGCTAAAAGAACCGCTGAGAAAATCGATAGAAGACCATATTGCCTCTAACCCTTTTATTGCAACAACGGCAAAATTTGATTCAAATGTAGTATTTGAATTAGGTCGAAGATATGGTTTTAATGGCCGCATTTACTCGCATGCAATTCTAATTGCAGGTAATTTATTAGTGACAGAAAAATCTGTTAAAGGTTGGGCTTTTGTTCCGCAAGAGGGGAATAGTATTTTATCTACAATTCATGCATTTATTTTGCAAATGAAGGTTGAAAATGGAGATAATTTATTTCAAGAAATTCAAACGGAGATGTTAGAAAAAGAATGGTGATTTCAACTATACACCGCGTTTTTCTTTAATCAAATCATAAGCGTCAACAATAATTTGGAATTTTTCTTTGGCAATGGTTTGATGTTCTTCTCCTAAATGTGATACTTTATCTGGATGGTGGATTTTTGCTAGTTTCCGATAGGCTTTTTTGATTTCGTCCATGGATGCACTTTCTGCTACACCAATCAGTTCGTAGGCTTTGCGCAAAGTAGTTGCACTTGGTCGCGATTTGCGCTGTCCAGATTGCTGTTGCGATTTCTGTCGGAATTTCTGTTCACGCTTAAATTCAAAGGTTTTAAATATATGAAAATAGGTGGATGATTTTATGCGTCCATATTTTGCGCTTTTTCGAATAACCT
>CAKZPK010000016.1 GCA_937139035.1 uncultured Crocinitomix sp.
GCCGCACTTCACCATTTTTTTAGAACAAGAGTATGATTTATGTGCACGTGCAATAAATTTAGAATGGACACCATATGAAGGCTGGACAGATGAAGTTGAAAAATATGAAGTCTTGGTAAGTATTGGAGGATCACCTTATGAAGTAATAAGCACCATAACTTCTTCTGGCTTAACATACAGCCACAGCAATGTGGTTTATGATGTTAATTATTGCTACTATATCCGCGGAATAACGGTGAATGATACCATTTCATTATCGAATAAAGTTTGCCAGATTGCTGAGCGTCCTAGTCAACCTGCTTTTCATTATTTAACAACCGCCACGCATCAATTGGGCGACGACATTGAGGTAATATGCTTTACGGATGAAACTGCAGCTGTTGAAAAATATGAAATAGAAGTACAAGGTCCTTATGACACAGAATTTGAATTAATAGGAGAAGTACCTTCCATAACGGGGTCTTATTTTAGTTTCATTGATGATAATGTATTTCCAGAACGTGGAGCTTATCAATATCGTATTAATTTGATTGATACATGCGGTCGTGTTGGAGTTGTTTCAAATATTGGTACAACATCCTTTTTAAAAGTCTCAACAGATCATACAAGAATGTTGCACACTTTAAGTTGGAGTTCTTATTACGGCTTTGACGGACCAATTGTAAAATACAATATTTATCGGGGTGAAAATGGAGTGTTTGGTGATGCACCTATTGCATCAACTTTGCCAGGTGTCCGCTCTTTTGTTGATGATGTTTCGTTGTTCTATGAATCGCAGGGGCAATTTTGTTATCGTGTAGAAGCCGTGGAAGGTTTAAACGCTTACGGAATTAGTGAAACATCTTTTTCAAATGCCGTTTGCGCTACTATTGACCCTTTGGTTTATATTCCTAACGCTTTTATGATTCACGGTGAGAATCCTATCTTTTTGCCAATAGTTTCTTTATATGATTTTGATTCCTACGATCTTTCTATCTTCAATCGTTGGGGAGAGCAAATCTTTAATACAATAGATCGTTATGAAGGATGGAATGGCGAGAATACGAATTTGGGCGGTTATCATGAGGAAGGCGTCTATGTGTATTTCCTCAAATTTCAGGATCGCGAAGGTAATGATTATGAGTATCGTGGTACAGTCACACTTTTAATTGGTGGTGATTAGAGTTGTTGCCTTTTAGCTAAATCATGGCGTCATATTTCTATTGTGCTGTAGAGCACACATTCTATTTTATATTTCAGGTTAAGCTCATTAAACATTTGTTTTATGAACAAAAACGGTGTAGTGTGGTTTACACTGAATAAGAAATCATTTAAGTAGTCTACATTTGGTTTTCTATTCATCTTAATTAAACCAAAAAATGAAATTTAAAAAGAGTATTTTAATAAAAATTACCGGAATCATGCTACTATTTTTCGCAAGTTCAGGAGTCAAAGCACAAGACTATTTTCATGGGGTTGGTGCGCAAGTAAATTATGGTCTTTTTCGCTTAGATTATACTTCGTCAACTGTAAATTCATCTGATCTTGTACTTGCGAGTGTACCTGGCATTGTATACAAAGCATCTTTAGGGTTTGAGATAAATAATAGTCTCAATTTTGCGGTTAGTTCATACCCTTTTATTGGGTTTAATTTAAGTTTGAATTCGCAGTCAGGTGGAGTAGGTTCCTTTGGAGCAGAATTACCAGTTTTAGGTGAATTATACATTGGAGATTTAGATGATGGTTGCTTTTTTATTGGAGCAGGTCTTTCTGCGGCATTTTTAGCTGCGTCAGATGTCTGGGGAGGAGCTGCCGCTGGACCAATTTTAGGACCACAATTTGATATTGGAGGACAATTTAATTTGAGAAATCGATTAGTTGGAATCCGATTGGCATATACTTATGGTTTAAATAACACTCGTAATGTACCAAGTGATATTACAATCAATACAGATAAAAGAAGTATGGTTGCACTTGGCGGTTATTATGTAATTGGCCAATAAGAGATAAAATATCTACTTAAATCCGCTTTATAGTTTAGGCTATTTAGCGGATTTTTTTTGTTTAAAAAAAGTAATTATTATTTTAATTTGAAATCAAGATTAAACCTTGAACAGTTCTTGAAGTCTTACGTTCAGATTTTATGGATTCTTGCGCATTCTTTGTTACTTTGTAACCGTTTGTCGGTAAGAACAACCAACTATATATTATTAATAAAGTACAGTTGTAAAAACCGTACTTTTGTAAAAAAAAATTATTGAATGCGACATCTTCTTCTAATTTCGGTCTTGTTTTTAACATTTTCGGTAGCTGCTCAACCACCTGGAGGTGGAGGAGGAAAAAGAGGTGGTGGCGACCAACCCGGTAATAATAAAGGAGAGATATTTGGAAATATTATTGACTCTGTATCAAATGATGCCTTGGCATATGTGACCGTTTTAGCATTAAAACAACCTGAAAACAAAACTGTTGGTGGCGCCGTAACAACAGATAACGGAAATTTTTCTATTCCTAACCTACCTATTGGCACTTATGATTTGAAAATTAGTTTTGTTGGCTATGATACTAAGTTTATCAGAGGAATAGAACTAACAGAAGATCAAATCACTTATAATCTTAAAAATTTAGAAGTGGCACCTTCTGTATTGGATGTGGTCGAAGTAAATGGCGATATTCCTGAAATTACTTATGAAATTGACAAAAAGGTAATTAATGTTGAAGATCAGATTAATGCAGATGGTCAAACGGCTATTGAAATCTTAGAAAACATTCCATCAATAAGCGTTAGTGCAGACGGTACGGTGAGTTTAAGAGGTAGTTCTAGTTTTACATTATTAATTGACGGACTTCCAACAATATTAGATGCAAGTGATGCCTTGGCTACAATTCCTGCAAGTACAATTAAGGATATTGAAATTATTACCAACCCTTCTGCAAGATATGACGCCGAGGGGACAAGTGGAGTTATTAATGTAATCACTAAAAAAAATAAACTACAAGGAGTTAGTTGTTTGGTGAATTTAAGTGCAGGTAGATTTGGGAATTATGCAGGAGATATTGCACTGAATTTAAAAAAGAACGCATTTACTTTTGATTTAAACGCGAACTTGAGTCAACGTAGTCGTCCAAATGAAACTAATGAGACTAGAACCACCACTTATGATAGCGTTGTAAATGTTTTGCGTAGCACTGGCGAGAGTAATTGGAAACGTAAAGGTTGGGGCGCTGGAGGAGGTGTGCAATGGGCACCAAATAATAGTCATGTCCTTGTTTTAAGATCTCGATTTAGATCTAACTTAATGTTACCTTATTCTGATTTTTCTTACCTCAGTTATGATGATGACACACTTATCTCAGATTTTTATAATGAACAACATAATAATATTGACTTTATAAATAGTTCAACAAGTTTGTTTTATCAATATAATATTAAAAGAAATAAAGAACATAATATAAGCATTAAGGCAGTTGCAAATATCCGTGATGTTGTCCAGTTTGATACTACTTTGTCTTACAATAATGATGGCTCAATTCGATCTGGTAATCTTTATACAGAAACTGGGCCTTCAAATTCTTACCGTTTTAATATTGATTATAAATTGCCATTAAAAAACAGCCGCAAGTTTGAGGTTGGCTTACAGTCTCAATTTGGATCAAGTGGTGATGTTGGAAAAAACTATGTTTACAATACTACCACAAGTGTTTATGATTTTGACCCTTTGCTAAGTTCAGATGTTGACTACATTAGAGATATTCATGCGGGATATTCAATGTTTAGCGGCAAGTTTAAAAGTTTAGGATATCAACTAGGATTAAGGGCTGAATATACGTTTAGAAATATTTCTTCAACGGCAGAAACGGACTTTACAGAAATTAATAGGTTAGACTGGTTTCCTTCTGCACACTTTTCTTATAGTTTAAAAAATAAAAGTCAGTTTTTGTTAAGTTATTCTCGTAGAATTGAACGTCCGCGAAGTTATTTCTTTGAGCCTTTCATAACTTGGGAAGGGCCTTTTAATGTTCGTAGTGGTAACCCTAACCTACAACCAGAGTATATTAATGCTTTTGAAGTGAGCTATATAAAACCAATTCAACGCAAAGGGTTCTTTAGTGTAGAGGGATATTTTAGAAAAAGTAGCGGAATAATTAATCGAATTTCAACTGTATATAACGAGGGGATTTTAATTAGTCAACCATATAATATTGGTACTTCAGAATCATACGGATTAGAGGCAAATTTAAATTATAAAATTAAAAAGTGGTGGAAAATAAATGCAAGTGGTAATGCTTATCTGTATAACCTGTCTGGAGAGCTTAATGATGTAGATTATAGTAGAGAGTCATTTAATTATTCAGGTAGATTAACCAACACATTTATGTTAGGTGGATATATGGTGCAATTAGTGTCAAGATATAATAGTGGCTCTGTAATTGCGCAAGGTGAAAGTTTTGATTCCTTTTCTCAAGACCTTTCTGTAAAGAAAAGTTTTATGAAAAAGCGCCTTTCGGTATCTCTTTCTGGCCGTAACATACTAGGCACGCAGAGAAGAGGTTTCATAACCACTACTGAAAATGTTGAGTATTATTCTTTGCAAAAACCGCTTTCTCCTCAAATTATGTTGTCAGTTTCAATCAAACTGAATAATTATCAAAAAGTATTTGAAAGAAGCGAGCAAATGGATGACTTTTAATCAAGGTTGAGATATAAAGGTTCAATTTCTATAGAGCAACTTATGCTTAGTCTTGATGTGCTGCATGCTATAGGGTAGTTTAATTGGAATTGATGAATCTCATGTTTTCTGTTTTCTGATTCATGCATTCTTCTCGAGTTCGAAATATGCGTCTTTCCTCCTCTGTTTTCTGCTGGAATTTGTTCTTGTTTTTATGAAATGGTACCATTTATAGGCTAAATGCTACCAACTGTGAAGTCAACTCGGTTTTAGTTCCGTTTTTGCCCCATTTTGGTTATATTTAGTATTCAAATCCAAACTTATGAAAACAAAACAAAACATTAATTCTAATCCCTATTTTCCGTGTGCTAAGAAAAGTCTTGGGCTTTTGTTCGCTTTATTCTGCTTTATAGGGGCAAATGGACAAAATTTCAATTACGAGTATAGAAATAACAATGGTTATAGTATTACGCAACCGTTGGGAAAATCAATAGTTGAAATGGACGCTCAGTGCGGAGTAGCAACAGTTAATTCTATTTACAATGACAACGGATTTCTTGATTTTCAAATCACGTTTTTAAAACCTACAGGAGACTTTTATGCTTCTTACAGTTTCGGGGACCTTAATGGAAATGATGTTTGCCATGGTGTCTGTAAAAGCTTAGAGTACAATGACCAATTCTTGATGTGTGGGAGAAGTAGTAACAACCTCATGCTAGTTATGAAAGTTGACATGGCTGGAAATGTTATTTGGTCAAAGGAAATTGCTTTTTCTTTTATTGATTCAGAAGGAATAACTGTTTTTCCTGTCAACAATAATCCAAATGATAAAGGATATATTATTGTAGGTAATTCTAATTCTACTGGAGGAACCAATTCTGTGGCGGCAGCAAAAATAGATGAAGCTGGTAACTTAATTTGGTCGGCTGAATATAATATGGGCGTCAAATTACAAATGACTGATGCCATTGCGCGTACTAGTTTAAATGATCGTGTTGTAAGTATTACAGGATATCGTCAATTCGGAGGAATCTTCTATTTAAATATTTACGCTTATAATGGGGCGATATTCTATTACCCTGGAGCTACCTATGATTTAGTGAGTCCAACTAGTCTTTACGGTCCACAATTAACAGAAATTGAAGATAGTGGCCTTAAAGAAACTGTAATTACTTTTGGGAGAAATGCTTTTAATGCAAATTCTGTAGGTATTTATGCACTTAGAACTGAAGGTTATAGTGACTTTAGCGTAAGTTGGGCACAGTATTATGCCCAGCCTGGACAACATGGCTATATTAATTCTGACTTGATTACTTTAAGTACAGGAAGGGTTTCTTTGATTGGTGGCGTTAATACCTATACGGGAGGAAGTCCAAATACAATTATACATCCGTATATTTTAAATATTAATGTTAATGGTTCATTGGGACAAGCAAGAGATTTTGACGTAGGGGAATATGAGTTTTCAGGATCAGCAATTGAATCTTGTGGTTCAGGTTATGAGGCCTTTAATGCTTTTAATTTAAACTACGGTACGCAATGGGACTTACGTGTAATTAAACAAGACTCTCCTGGTATGATTGAGTGTGAAGACTTATTAACCTGGGACAGTGTTGATGAGGATATCGAAGTTGCACCAATCAATATGACTGCTCTTTTTGTTGGTACAATCAGTGATTATGATGTGGTTTCTTTGGATCACAATGACGATCGATTTAATTGTTTTGGTAACCCAATGATGGCCATTCATAATGAATTTGAATCAAGTTCAGATTATATTGATGGAGCGGCAACTGCAGGGATTTCAAATGATGAGAATAGTGCCAATTGGTTCTATCCAAATCCTGCTAAAAATCAATTGCATTTGCAGTTAGAAGAAGATGTACAACGAATCACGATATATAGTATATCAGGAGAAATTGTTTTAACAGGACAGTTTGAAAGAAATGAGACTATTGATATTTCAACTTATTCAAACGGTGTTTATTTCATTGAAAAAACAATGCTGTCTGGAGAAAAAGAACATAAAAAGCTCATTATAAAATAGCTCATGTTTATTCCAAAAGTTCATTAAGTATGAGGTGAACTGAAATAAGAATTAATAATCCCCTCTGTATTCATTTGAATCAGAGGGGATTTCTTATTTAAAATAAAACATTGAAATAAGTTTTGTACTTTTGTTGTTGTAAACATATGTTGTTTAAAACAAGTTTTAATGATATCAAAATCAGAATTGACATATTTTAAATTTATACGCCTTTCTCATCAAGTTGAAGATTGTATAAAAAATGCACTTAGAACCTGCGATTTAACGCATCCTCAATTGAATGTGCTTTATATATTAAATGAGCAACACCCTAAGGCTATGAGTGTAAAGGCACTCAAAAGTAAAATGATCGTTAATCAGCCAGATATAACTAGATTGATAGATCGGTTAGTGAATAAAGGTTTAGTGTTAAGAGAAACTTGTGTAGAAAATAGGCGAATGGTTGACCTTGTATTAACGACTGAAGGACAAAACGTTTTTGAGCAAGCGCACTTGGAGGGGAGAAAAGCAACAGGCAGTTTTTTTAGCGATTATTTAAGTGATAACGAAACAGAGGAATTATACCGCTTATTAAATAAAATTCAACTATAACCAAGTGCTTAAAGCATTTAATAAAATTGATATAATGGATAGAGAAATAGTTAAAGAGTATAGCAACAGCGAATTAACAATTGTATGGAAACCAAAAGCTTGCATTCATGCAGCCGAGTGTGTAAAAGCGTTACCAAATGTGTATAAACCAAATGATAAACCTTGGATTAATGCAGATAATGCAACTACGGAAGAGCTAAAAGCACAAATTGCTAAGTGTCCTTCTGGTGCACTAAGTTATTATATGAACGGAGAAGAAAACCAAGAAGCTTTGGCCGTAGAAACAAAGGTTGAGGTGATGGAGAATGGACCATTATTGGTATACGGCACAATTGAGGTGAAAGATAAAGACGGTAATACTGAAGTAAAAAATAAGACCACAGCTTTTTGTCGCTGCGGTGCTTCTGCTAATAAACCATATTGTGATGGTTCGCATGTGAAAATTGATTTTAGAGATTAAAAAAGAATTAAAATGGAAAATAATATAATACAAATAGCGCCATTGGGTTTTCCTTGGGAAACACAAGACCCGTTTCTATTTTGTGCGTATCATAAAGATGCGTATCCTGCTGGTAACGGAGAAATGGGTGTGAGCTCTAACGACTTAAAAGGAAGACGAATTGGGCAGGATTTTGTAGTTAAGGATGGGTTTAGAATGTATCATGGAAGAGAAGTTCCGGGGTTTCCTTATCATCCGCATAGAGGATTTGAAACAATCACAATAAACAAGCAAGGCGCCGTGGATCATTCTGAGTCATTGGGGGCAGCAGGAAGAGTTATGGGGGGAGATGTGCAGTGGATGACTGCCGGGAAAGG
>CAKZPK010000017.1 GCA_937139035.1 uncultured Crocinitomix sp.
AAATCGGTGTTAATGTCCTCGGCGCTTTTACGCACGCTGTGGGTTTCTTCGGTGGCGAAGCCTCCGTTTGCTAGCCCAATTAGGAAGGTATGGAATAATATTTTATATAGTAAATGAGTCATTATTGACGTTTTATCAAATTATTGAATAAGTTCATAGTTTTGATAGAGAGGAGTAGGCGAGTAATTGTCTCCCTCTTTATTGA
Source organism: uncultured Crocinitomix sp. (assembly GCA_937139035.1). Lineage (GTDB taxonomy): Bacteria > Bacteroidota > Bacteroidia > Flavobacteriales_D > Crocinitomicaceae > Crocinitomix. The sequence goes on from CAKZPK010000017.1 coordinate 206, forward strand.
TATATTTTGAGAGGTTTGTCAGTCCTTGTGAATCATTCCATTTTTTTTTCAAATTGGAATAATCAATCTCTAGTCTAGGAAAATCCATGTCTGGATTAAAATAATCTCTTGAGTAATTTAATTGTGTTGCATAGTAAAGCGTCATATTTTTTACCCAAAAATCAGCATCAATTAAAATATCAATTTGCGCGTATGGAATTGAAGAATACTCATTGAAATTGATAGAGATTAGAGTACCATTTTCAGTTTTTCTGGATTTCACATCTTTACAAAATCTTAAACTGTTTTCAATATCTTCATCAAAAATTTTTGTTTCAATTGCGGGTAAGACTTGAATGGTTTTAACTTCATGATTAATAATTACAGTGTTTTCACTTGTTGAAATAATTTCGTCATGGTATATTTTTCGGTGACTATTAAGCCCGTTCGATCGAATAATAGAAGTGTATTCGTCCATTATTTCTTTTCCATTGTGACCTTTGTAGAGTGTGTAATTCAACTCTAATTCGTATGATTTTAGGTCATAATAATTACTATTTATTTTTTGTAAATAATCCTTCCCAGAAAGGGCGAGTGCGTTAACACTTAAAAAGCATAACAATAAGACAGTCCCGATTTTCATATTAGTTATTTTTTAATTGTGCTTGAACGTGTGTCTTGAATAGTTACAATACCTCGCGCAGTTTCTTTTTTAATTCGAATTAAACCACCTTCTTCATCATATTCATAAAAAGTAGCATAGTTATTATCATCCAATTCTGAAGTCAACCAAAAGGTTTCTCCGTCGTAGACATAAGACTTCATACTTCCATTAAAAGGATGTATTCGAATGTCGTCGAAGTAAGTGTCAAAGTTTGGGTCGGCGTTCATGGTGAGTAAAAAGTTGGTTGCATCTTCCGGCACAATAAAACTTCCTACAATTCTTTGCCAGCCATCAATAATTTCTCCTGTGGGATAAAATTCAGGGATAATTTCATCCGTGCCTAAAAATATTGTCCTTAAAAATGGGCCGTCTAACGCTTGGTCATATGTCTTTTGCTGGAGACCAGATTCTACATTTACCCATGCGCTAATCCAATATCGTTTCCCCGGAATAGGGGCAAATGAATCTCCGCAATCCTCGCAAGGTATTTCGTGATCATTTATTTCAGTATTTAAAAAAAGTAAGTTATTAATAGTTGACCCTTCTCCAATGTAGAGATCTGTATAACTCCCTGTACCTGGCACAGTGTTGGTCCAACCTGGCAATACTTCTCTTACTTCATATGTCTTTGTTGGAGTAACATCTACAAATTGATAATATCCGGTTTCATCCGTAAAGACTGAAGTAACGTAGACTGCCGGGGAACCTGGATCGGTAATGTCGTATAATTCGAATTCGACTCCCTCAATTCCCGGTTCTCCTATTTCTAATGTGCCATTGGCATTCAAATCATTGAATTTATATCCATTAATCGCGCCGTTTTGAAAACAACATCCCACGCAACCCGTTTGAACTTCTATACCTAAGTAAAGTCCTAAACCGACATCTACACCGCTACTTTTCACTTCCACTTCAAGAATGTTTTCGCCCGTTGTCAGAATTGCAAAACCGGTTAAGCTAATGTCTAGTCGATTCTCCGTTTTCCAACCTTCATAAGAAAGGTCATCACCTTGCGTCCCAATTTCAATTCCATTCAAATAAACAGTAGCAACATTATCAGATAGACATTTTAGATCCAACGATATTCCGCTAGCGTCTCCGCTTACACAAAATTTTGTTTGATAACGAAAAGTGCCTTTGCGACAAGACTGAGGGGCGTCTGGCGTTCCAGTTAAAATTAATTTATAATCTTCGCTTACGCCATCAATTACGCAACCTAAGTCACCCCAATTATCTTCTAAATTTTGAACCAAAGCATTGCGTGGTTCTATCGTTGCAGCACAATTATCCTCAATAATTTTCCATGAAGGATCAAGCAGCAGAGGTCCAATAGGTACAGCGTCTCCATCAAAACCAAAATAACCAGTTCTTAGATGATACTCGCTAGCACCATGGCAGGATATACCGCAGCCGGGGGCTAAAGTATGGGTTACAGTTGGAACAAACAACTGACCGACTGAAATAAGCTCTTGGTAACGACCTGAAAGCGTGTCCACAGTAGTTGAATCTCCCTGACCATGACTTAGTGTAACGAGCATAAACAGGGAACTAATACTTAATAAAAATCTTTTCATTTTAATATATTTTAATCACAATCAATGCGATACATTCTTTTAGCATTCTTCCCCGCAGTAACTTTCAAGCTATGTCGCCCTGTATGAGATTTTGCGGGAGACCTGAAGACATTTTCGTCATCTATATCTTCTCTGAATCCAAAATGTTCATTATCCTCACACCCGTCAAAGTCATAGTCTTCAAATCCATCAAAGCCCATTTCACTATATTCAGAGTTGGCAGCAACAGCCAATGGAAAACTAAAGTTGTATCCATATTGAGCGGCAGAATAACGAGCTAAAGCATCAGCATTCTCTAATTCAAAACCATAAGGGCTAAACTGAGTTACTTCTGAAGTAAATGTCCAAGTATCTCCAATATCCTCTGGAATAATCCATTTTCCAGTTTCATCTAAAGTGTAAAAAGAATTATAGTTTGAGTAGAATCCATCATACCTTGGGTTTGGTTTGTCTACGTTGTGATTTCTTCCTGTTAAATACAGGTGTGAGCGGTTTGCACGCCAGACACCTAACATATTATAACGGTATGCGTTATACGTTTCATTTTCAGGGTCAATACCACATTCACACTGTAAGTCCCAGTTTTGGCGAAATTCTACAGCACCGGCATTTACAATTTTTCTATCATCCCACTTATTACCTACAGTGCCATCTACAATTAACGAATCTGTATTGAATTTTAGAGTGCCATCTTCGACAGATAGCAAGCTCATTGGGTCAATTTGCATTACAATACTACCCATTGAGGCACTTTGTAAATTTCGTCGACCAGAACGAACTATTCTTATTTTTCCAGAAAGAATATCGATTAACGCACCTTCACCGTCAATAAGTGAAAATATCGGCCCAATTTCATCTACAGAGTTGACCCAAGCTTTTGTCGTTCCATCAACAGTGCTTACCAATAACTCATCTCCAGGTTGGAAATATTCTTTGGCTTGAGCTGCACCTGTTAATTTGTAGCCTGCGCCTTCTGGTGTTATTTCTCCTTCAATACCACTATTAAATGAAGCTTGCCCCATTCCTTTGTAATGCCAATGGGCAGGGAAATTGAATGAGAAATAATGGTCGTCATATTCGTTGACAGTTTCTGTAATTAAAACTTCACCTGTTTCAGTATCCCACAATTTGTTTTTAGTAGATACCGAAGCACCTGCATCATATACCACCGTTTCGCGTAGCACGCCATAAGTATTAATGACCTTAGTTGTAGTAGCTAAGTTTAATTTAGTAACGTGACGACTGTATTTAGGGAAACTTGCAGGAACAGCTAAAACGACTGGCCCAATTGCAAAAGTTTGGGTAGATAAATCAACCCCTGCAACTTGAGTTGTTGATTTCATTTCTCTAAAATCATTGACAATGTTTTGTTCAACTCCCAGTCTGTGGTTGGCAACTGTTCCTTCTGCATTCATTGCCCAAACATTATTGTTTAATCGCCCTTTATTACTGAATTGATCGCTAACCACTTCAGGTCCATTTAAATCATAATTATAATCAACACCAGAAATAAAGCCTTCTTGCCCTTCAGCATAAACCCGTTGGTTTTTCATTTTTCCATTCATATCGTTAACATGAACCACATAACCTTGAGAGAGTGTAAGGTGCTTAAGTACATTAAGACTAAAAATGGCTGATAAAAGAGGGTTGTTATCCTCCTCCATTCTTAAATGCGTTTGATCCGTTATTGTCGGATAATCTTTCGACGTGTAGAATTCGGTCACCACTTCACCTGTTGCGTGTTTGACTAGCCTTTCGTCAGTATCAGGGTGATTTCTTTCTAGATTTTTGACTGATACTCGGCTGTAAGTAACACTAGGGTTTGGGAAAAAGGATTCTCCAAACGGTTTTTCAACATAGTTTTGATCATCCGGAGCCAACAAGCGGTTGGTATTAACATATACTGGTTGCACCCAAGGATTCTCTTTTGAGCCTACCGGTTCATAGGTTGCTACTCCACTTGATCCCCCTTCTTTTAACTCATACGAATAAACTTGTCCATATTTTTGATTTGAAATACTCTCGGGGTCAGGATCGCCTAGCATGTTTGCCCATTCGTCTGTCATAGCAATTTGTTTGACACGACAACCTCCACCCTTTTTATGTTGTGTTGGTTCTGATAAACGAATCCAAGACTTCTCTTTAATAAAACGGCGAGCTATTTTTTTAGACTTAAGAAGTGCATTAGCACCAGTGACTGTTTCAGTCAAATTCTCAAATGCTTGATAAATGCTTTCGAGAGCTGCGCCTGCAGGAACTCCATCTTCTAATGCTGGTAAACCATAAACATACTGACTTAAGTATCTTCTTGCATATTGCCAACCTGCCTTGGATAAAGGTGAAACATCTGCTAAACCAGTGAAACCGCCTTCCATTTTTACTTTTGAAATTCGAATACTACCGTATATTTTACCATCTTCATCTTCAAATATTGTATTGTAGGGGCTGGCCTCTAACTCGCAATATCCAGATACATAATCAAAAGGTGCGTTTTCCCATCCTGTGCCTAATTTTATGCCTCCTGCTGGAGTCATATTCATTAACATTCTAAATTGTAATAATCCTTTTTGATTTTCGTAAATATCCTTAAGGTATTTATCTCTGTATAGTTCTCGATCAGCTAAATCACCTGTGTCGAGACTTTGATCCTCTTCATCCAACAAAAAATAAAGATATTCAGCTTCATTATTTCCTTTATAAAGTAATGCTTCTTTGTTTGTTTGATTAATACCTTCATCATCATCCCATTTTTTAAACGTGAAATGATCGTCATCTTCAAGAATCGGATTTGCTACACTCCCAGCACCGGCCAATTTAAACATGCGCATGGCTTTTTTATCTTGTACATATTGGTAATCGTCCGCCTCATAATCGATCTGAATTTCTCCTCCAGAGGGTAAACTAATATCAGTGATAGACCAAGCAGCTGCATTATCGTCTACGGTTGATTTATCACTTGTTGTAGTTTGTTCAACATAATTAAATTCAGGAGCAGTAAGTTCAGACAATGGTTCTAAACCTTCGCCATCTGCTATTCCCTCTGCATTTTCTTTATAGGATCCCCAAATGTCATATCCTTTCAAATTATAGTTTGGATTTCTTTTCTCACCCTCTATTGGAGTGGTGCTTCCGTCATGATCGATATCTCCGTAGGAAAATTCGTAGGGAGAGTATTGTCCCATATTGGAGTTACGGTAGGTGAAATACACCTTTTTTAAGGTTAATTTCCCGCCTTGATTGACATCAATAATTCCGTCTTCATTATAGTCTGGGTCAGTTACTAATTCGATATCATTGTTCGGTATTCCTAGACACAGTTCGTAATCATATTCAAAATGAACAGTTTTAATTGGCGTTGCATCTGTAATGATGTTTTCTTTACTGTCATCATCATTGAACGTGGATACGTCAGGGTGGTAATATTCACCTCTAGAATACAAGGAAATTCTATCCAATTGATACATTTTAGAACCTGTTGTCACTAAACTATCAGGCATTCCACCATTTTCGTCTTTCACTCCATAGCCGTCATGTCTTTGTGAAATATGGAAGATGGCCACATGTGTCTTCGTTTCAATTTTTTTGATGTAGGTTACTTCTTTTTGTCCATATACATATGAACCTTTGTCATCAGTTGGATCGGTTTTTAAACCTTCGTTATAATTAGCTTTGTTTTCTTGAAATGGAACACGCCAATTATAGGTTTTTTCCATGTCTCTATAAGTAAAGTTGGTATAAGACCCAAAGTCTCCTGTTGATGGACCTTCGATAGTATCAATGTCTGAATAATCAGTAGAAACTAGTGATGTTAGTAAATAAGTGTGGCCATATGCAGGAGTTGTAATTCTGTTAAAGTAATGATCTCCTTTTCCATTCTCTAAAGAATTGTCAACGTCCGCTTCATAAGGGACTAGTCCTGTAGATGTGTTTCCGTCAGCGCCATATTCACCAAACATTGCTTGTCCAATCTCGTCTCCAACGGCAAAAGTGACCTCTTTTTTAGAGGTGTTGTAAAGTGCTTTTCCGTAATTATAACGTGCGCCGTCGTTTCGGGTAACTACAAAACCTGCAGTGTGGTGTGGTTTCGCATAAAAATTACTCGTAAAATTTGTAAAATGTTCGGCTTCATCTGCTGTAACTTTTATAATGTTTTGATTTCTATTTACTCGCTCACTTCGTTTAATTTCGTCTTTGTTAATTTCCCACCCATTGGTAAGAGGAACACCGAATGGATCTATATCATGCTCGCCTTTACGCATGTATTTGTTTTTAAGTGTACGTTCGTAGGGGATGTAACCAACTTTGAATCGAATAGGGTCGTAATCACCCAATCGAGTTGTTGTTCCTTCTCCGTTCATTGCTTCATATTCCTGGTCTACTGATAAGTCTCCAACATTTTTGAAATAAACTTCTTCGTATCTAGGAGTTTCACTTTCAGGTGATTCTTCAAAACTACCATCCTTTAAAACTTTATTGTTCCCGTTTTTCCAAATTCCAGATTTGTTGCGCGTGTAGGTTGCTTCAATGTCTAATCCAACACCAAAAAGTCCACCACCTTCCGCTTCAGTTCCACCAGATAATCCGGATGAATTGGAAACCATCTTATTGTCATAAACATATCCTACTTGCGATCGGAAAGGATGAAACATACCTGAAACACCTTGTCCTTGTACACTGTAAATGTCATAAGTATAATTTGTTAGTGGCAAGTTTCCACTGTTTACGCTAAATACCCCGTCTTTTTCGCGGTTAAAATCTAGGACAGCATCATAGGGGGCTTTTTCCGTGTTTTCGTAACCGTAAGTTGATCGATTATCCGATTTGTTGGCAATAAATTGATTACTTGCAAATGCTGTGATTTCACTCTCGGCCTCTAATCCCAAAAATGAGGTTCCTAAATCCCAATTAAACGTTCCGCTGAGTGATGTCATGTTAGTTTGCACAGAAGGGGTGTAGGTGTTCGCTACGAAGCTGATGCTAGAACCAACTGAACCACCTGAGGCTTTTGAATCCTTCATCTTTAAGATTTTAGCTGTTGGATTACTTATTGAAGTACTTAAATTGATGTTGGTAAGCCCCTGTCTCGAGTTGAAAGAAACTCCTGTATTAAAAGAAACAGAAGTTTCTTCTTTTTGCTCCTCTTCAGATTTATTTGACAGCGATAAATGAGGAGATAAAACTAAGCCATCTGCAGATGATGATGCATTAAAACCTATTTCATTACCATTTGCCATATCATATGACATGCCAAATGATGGCGAAAAACTATAACCAGTATAGCTATTATATTGACCTGAAACTCCTATTGTTGCTTTTAAGGTATCTCCAGAAGATTCTGGAGATTTTACTTTGTCAGGATCTAAATCAAACAATTCAGGACTAAATTGAAACGTTCCACCAATAGTCCAATTGTCTTTCATATTATTTTCATAAAGCACCTTATCTCCATCAAAATCATCAGGTAAGCCGCGCATTTGGCGGTTGATTTGACCGATCGATAAGTCCCAACCTAATCCTACCCAAGAAGCCTCTTGATCCATTGTGACCCCAGAATTATAAGCTAGGTTAATAGGGAATCCACCAACGTCCATTAAAGGAATATTATAGCTAAAATCTCCAGATGCCAAATCTACCATATCGGATGTTCCAATTGGCGTGAATGAGTTAAACTCTGGTTGA
>CAKZPK010000018.1 GCA_937139035.1 uncultured Crocinitomix sp.
ATCCGTCAACTGATATTGTAAATACATATACAACTGGTTGGACTATTTTTGGAAACCCTTACTGTTCAACAATTGCATTTAGCGGGTTGACTCGCTCAGGATCTATTGGTAATTACTTTTATGTTTACGACCCTGCAAGTGGAGCATACGAATGGTATGACGGTGCGTCTGGAACGACAAGCATCCCTTCAATTACAGAAGATGGATTAATGTCATCTGGTCAGGCAGTATGGATATTTGCTTCAAGTATTGGAACAATTACCTTAAACCAAGGTAATAAAACAGAAACTGCGGGTACTTATGTTAGAACACATACAGAAGACAACAACTTGCGTTTAACATTAAGTGAGAATAATTCAACTTATTCTTGCTCTATGCAATTAGAAGAGCACGCAGATGCAAATGATGGAATTGATGAAGTGATGGATATCCGTCACCTTTCAACTGGTAAAGAATTAGCACCTTCTATCGCCGTGCAATCTGCTGACGCTAAGATTAGAAAAAACTACATCAAAAATGATGGAATTGACAAATCATTTGAATTGTTAACGAACATCAAAAATGATGGATACTACACCATTTCTGCTGAAAACTGGGGAAACTTTAGAGATTACCATAAAATTCTTTTATTTGATAGAATGACTGGTGAAACGGTTAATTTAAAAGAGCATGCTTATGTGTTTTATGCTAACGCTTCAGATCCTGAAAAGAATAAATCAGATCGTAGATTCACGCTTATTTTAACTAATAGCGCTGATGCTAATGAAAACAACGGCATTCAATCTGCAGACTTTGATTCTGATGATGCACTTGTAATTAAGCAAATGGGTAATATTATTGATGTACAGTCTGTGCAGGAATATGACACACCAACTACATTCGCACTTACAAATGTACTAGGTCAAAAAGAAGTATTTATTACAACAACTACGCTTACAGCTGGAAGTAATTTAGTAACATTGCCAACTACAATTAAAGGGTTCCATATAATTACTTTAAGAACTGGTGACCAAATTGTGACTAAAAAAGTAGTGCTTTAAAGGAATAAGAATGAAGAAAAGAACAAAACTTGGCGTATTAAAAATAACCTTGGCATTTGCTTTTATAGCAAGTAATATGGCTTTGTTCGCTCAACCTCCAGGTGGACCTCCTCCAGGCGGTGGCGGTACTACTGGAACAACTCCACCATGTTGGGAGCCAGAGTGCGTTCCTATTGATTCAGGTTTAGCATTCTTATTAATTGCAGGGCTTGTTTTAGCTGTCCGTATGCTTTATACACGCAAGCAGCAACACGCTGCTTAGACATTACTACCTATAATTACTTTACTGATCGGTTTAAGATGATACAATGTTAGATCAGATTAAGAAAAATAGGATCATCAAATTTTTGCTAGTTGCAGGTGTTCTATACACGGCCTGGCTTCTTCTCTACTATTTGGTTATAAAAACGCAAACCAATTGGGATTATAGTTTAAACTATAATATTGTTGAGCTAGCGCAATCCCTTTTCACCCTTTTTGGTACTGAAACTTCTATCGCTGTTGAAAGTGACCACGTCGTTCTGTACTTAGATGCTGGAAACTACAGAGGTATATGGGTAGGAGATGAATGCAACGGATTTAAATTGTTCTCAATATTCACAGTCTTTATTGTTGCTTTTCCAGGGAAAATAAAACGTAAATTATGGTATATTCCACTTGGATTAGTGCTTATACATTTTGTCAACGTTTTACGTATAATGGCTTTAGTTTTAATCAATAATTACTACCCAAGATATTTAGACTTTAACCACCTCTATACATTTACAATAATTGTATATGCGGTCATTTTTTTACTGTGGTATATTTGGGCAAAAAAATATTCGCAGCATGAGTAAAAAAGCAATTACCATATTGCTTTCTATTGGAGTTATTTTGCTTGGCTTTTTGCGTGGTTATTTATTTGACAATATCAATTGGGTGTATTTAACTTTAACCAATGGTAGAATGAATTCTGCACGAGATGAATTCATGTTCTTGGTAGATTGGACTCCTTCAGAAATTCTAACCTTAAAATGGATACTTACCATTCTATTTAGTTTGCTTTTTTTTACATTAACCTACTTAACGGTTAAAATATACTTTAACAATAAAAGCTTTAATCAAACTGTAATCTTCCTTTTTGTTGCTTTGTTTTGCATTGCAGGGCTACTCTATATAACCGGAACCATTACCGGATATAATGAAATTCTATATGGTCCAATTCGCACCATTATGGGAATGGTTCAATCCTTTATTCCACTCATGATTCTTTTTGTCCTCTTTAAGTTTTTACCGCAGATAAAGAGCGATTGATTTAAACAATTTTATATTTTTGCTAAAAACGATTTTATGTCTAGAGATACCGCCATTTTTGATTTAATTGAAAAAGAAAACAAACGCCAACTTGAGGGGATTGAGTTGATTGCGTCTGAGAATTTTGTGAGCGACCAGGTAATGGAAGCCATGGGTTCAGTTTTAACAAATAAATACGCCGAGGGTCTTCCGGGCAAACGTTATTATGGCGGATGTGAAGTAGTTGATCAAGTTGAAAACTTAGCAATTGAAAGATTAAAAAAGTTATTCAATGTAACTTGGGCTAACGTTCAACCTCATGCAGGATCACAAGCAAATTATGCCGTAACATTGGCTTGTTTGGAACCAGGTGATGGCATTTTAGGTTTTGACCTTTCGCACGGTGGACACTTAACACATGGTTCTCCCGTTAACTTTTCAGGTAAACGATTCACAAACTTCTTTTACGGTGTAAAAAAAGAAACTGGATATGTTGATTATGATCAAATGGAAGAGATTGCTTTAAAAGAGCGTCCAAAATTGATCATTTGTGGTGCTTCTGCTTATTCTCGTGATTGGGACTATGCTAGAATCAGAGCAATTGCTGATAAATGCGGAGCAGTTATATTAGCAGACATTTCTCACCCTGCAGGTTTAATCGCCGCGGGTATTTTAAACGATCCTTTTGAGCATTGCCACATTGTTACGACAACAACGCACAAAACCTTAAGAGGACCAAGAGGCGGCGTTATTATGTTACGCCACGATTTTGAAAACCCATGGGGAATTACAACAAGAAAAGGTACTGTTAGAAAAATGAGTTCTTTATTAGACTCAGCAGTTTTCCCTGGAAGCCAAGGAGGACCATTAGAGCATGTTATTGCTGCTAAAGCTGTTGCTTTTGAAGAAGCAAGTACAGAAGAATATAAAACCTATATGCGTCAAGTAGTAACTAACGCGCAAAAAATGGCTGCACTTTTAGTTGCTAAAGGCTATGATATTATTTCGGGCGGAACTGATAATCACTCAATGTTAATTGATTTACGTTCAAAAGGTCTTAATGGAAAAGATGCTGAAAATGCATTGGTTAAAGCAGAAATAACTGTCAACAAAAATATGGTTCCGTTTGATACTGAATCTCCTTTTGTAACTTCAGGTATAAGAATTGGTACGGCGGCTATTACAACACGCGGAATTAAAGAGGATCAAATTGATACCATTGTTGATTTAATTGATAGAGCTTTAATGAATAAAGACAATGATGCCGAATTGGCAAATATTAAAAATGAAGTACACACTTTAATGAGCAATTTACCGTTATTCACTTGGTAGAATGTCATTTAACAAAATACAGAGCCCTGACGTTTTACGTTAGGGCTTTTTTTATGCACAAACCCTAAGATGTACAACATTAAATATTTATATGTCTTTTTATTTATTTTGATATATAGTTGCTCCAATACATCTTATTGGAAAATTGATCGCATCCCTCCTCTTGGTGGGTCCAATACTGCAGAAATTCAAATCTCAGACTCAACATTTACCATATGCAGCTATAATAAACGTAGCAATCGAGGTGACATTCATATTTTTCATTCTGAATTTATAGGCGACACTTTAATCGTTTATGATATTTTTTCAATTAATAAAATTGAGAATAGTGAAACGTGGTATTATCAACGCCAAATTATTTTAGCATTCCTAAAAAAAGGGAGAGCACTATATCCTATCTATTGGGAATACCCGCCCATATATCCAAAAGCAGATTTTAAATATTTCTACAACGAAGAAGATTCCGATTATTTTGGGAAACTAGATCATTCTCGCGTTAAAAAGTCTTATGTAAATTGGGGCGGAGCAGATAGCACCATTATTTATATGGATACGCATGGTATAAAACACAAAAAAGGGAAAGATAAAAAGCTACGAAAAACCATTAACATTGAAAACAACCTCACCGACTTAACCCTATGGGAAATCAAACTGCCTACTAGCCATATCAATGACACAACGGTCATTCAATTAGGCTGGTTCATAAAATATGGCACACTCCAAAGTAAAAAAGGTAAATTTGTTAATCTCAGATGAAAGCAACCTTCTTTATAACATTGTTTTGCGTGCTTATTTTATTCGGCTGCTCCAATATCACTCATTGGACATCAGGTTCTTTACTTTATGAAGACACACCTCCATACCTAACTGAGATTCAAATTACAGACACTTCATTTGCAGAATACCACTATTCATGGGGCAGCTGCCTAGTTAGTAATGATGCTTATTGTAACATTTATGAATCAAACTATAAAGGCGATACCTTATTCGTTTACAACTTAAAGTATTTTGAATCTGAGAATGATAGTAATCTATATATCCTGCGCCCAATAATTTACATGGCTTTTATAAATACCAATAAAAAACTTTATCCTATTTACAACAGCTATCCTCACCTGCATTCATACTCTCCTTTGGCTGAAGATAATTTGGAAGACATTGACTCCTCTAAAGTGGAATCATTCACTGTTAATTGGAACGGTTGGAAAGGAAATGAGGCCTACATCAATTATGGTGGAGCTTTTCATAAAAAAGGAAAATACGAAGCCCTGCGAACTAAGATTATTCAGAATAGAAATGGAATTGATTCGATTCAGTGGACAATTGATTACCCCAAAACACTATTAAATGACTCAACCTACACACGAAATACACAGATTGATTATGACGGACCTTTGAAGAATAATGGACAATAAAATTTCATATATCGTATCTATAGTTGTAGTGCTTGTACTCTACTCCTGTTCAAAAACTTCATATTGGCACAGTGTTGACTATTCAAGCAGTGGTCATAGTCCTGAAGAAATTCACATTAACGACTCTTCTTTCACCAAATTTGGATATCTAGGAACTGGCTGCTTGCCACAAAATTCAGGTTTTGGAGAAATGCGAAAATCAGTAATTAAAGGAGACACTATTTTAATTTATGATTACCGTGTGATTTATCCAAAAGGAGACACCATTAACTATAAATACAAACTGTGTTTGTATGAAGCTTATTTGAAACAGAACAATAAGCTATATTTCATCTATGATCATTATCCTATGAGCTGGTGGCCTACAACAGACTCCGACACAAACGACTCATCAATGATTACAAAAACAGGTGTTAATTGGGAAGGATGGACAACAGATGAAGCCTATATTGATTTTGACGGGTATTATTACAAAAAAGGTAAAAACAGATATTTGCGAAAATTAATGAAGCACAACTTCAAAAGCAATGATTCTACCAATTGGCATTTGAGCCTACCTAATTCACTGCTAAATGACACCACTATTACCAGATCTAGTGTACAAGATAAATTGGGTCCATTGAAGGACTAGTACTTAATTATATGTTAGTTTTTTTTAACCTTGTCAACTTTTCGTGAATAGAATTTCCAAGATCGAGTCCCTCCATTCCAACAAAATCATCCCAAGAACAGGTTGGCGCAAACCAAAACCATAATTCATCTATAACTGAAAGATCTCCACCTTCCAATTTTTCAATAGTAGTTTTTAAAGCTTTATGAAATTCTTCTGCAGACATGAAATCATCAGAATATCCACCTGAAAATTCAGCCACTAATTTTTCAGCTAAACCAAGTTCATGGATTAATTTTTCAAGAGAAGACATTACTTAAGTATTACTGTAATAACCACTCTATATTCTTGTATTCAAGGTCGAATACTTTACCTAAAATTTGACTCGTTAATTTTCCTTGATAGATATAAACACCACTTCTAAAACCATGATCTTTCAAAATCATTCCTTTACATCCTCCTTGCTCTCCCATGTCTAAAAGAATAGGAGAAAAGATATTACTTAAAGCTATTGATGCCGTTCTAGATACACGCGAAGCAATATTTGGAACGCAATAATGAATTACTCCGTGCTTCAAATAAGTAGGCGCATCATGATTTGTCACTCGTGAGGTTTCAAAACAACCGCCTTGGTCAATACTAACGTCCACTATAACAGAACCAGGCTTCATGTTTTCCACCATAGTTTCAGTAACCACACAAGGTGTACGTCCAAATGGCGCACGAATCGCACCTATTACCACGTCTGCGCGTTGCAAGGCTTTGCTTAATAGTTTAGGTTGAATAACTGAACTATAAACACGGCTTCCAATGTCATTATGTAATCGACGTAATTTTGATATTGAACTATCAAAAACTTTAACTGAGGCACCAAGTCCTAGTGCAGTTCGACAAGCATACTCACCTACAGTTCCTGCTCCCAAAATCACCACTTCAGAAGGCTGCACACCTGCAACTCCTCCCATCATTATTCCTTTTCCTGTTTTATAGTCAGAAAGTAATTCAGAAGCAATCAATATAGAAGTGTTTCCTGCAATTTCTCCCATAGCTCTAACTACTGGAAAAATCGTATGATCATCCTGAATATAATCCCAAGCAATGGCTGTAATTTTTTTATTCATTAAGCTGACCAGCGTTTTTTTAGGTTGCAAGGTTAATTGCAAAGCCGAAATCAATGTCTGGTTACCAGGCATCATTTCAATTTCGTCATCAGACGGTGGCGCTACTTTTAAAATTATATTTGATTGAAATACTTTGTCTTTTTGATAGGCTATTTCTGCCCCAGCTTCAGAATAATCAACATCTTCGTATCGAGACGCTTTACCTGCACCAGTTTCAACAACAATGTGATGTCCATTACTAACAAGAAATTCCACGGCTTCCGGGTTTAATGCTACACGGCACTCTTGATAGGTTGTTTCCTTAGGAATTCCAACTGTCAATTTCCCTTTCTTCCTTCCAATTGCTAACATTTCTTCTTGTGGCAAAAGGCTTCCTTCTTTCATCAGTGCTTTCAGCGTTTCCGGGTCGGTCATCATAATTCTAAATGGATTATTCGTACAGCTTTATCTAATTCTATATGAACAGATACGCAATTTTCAGGAATAAGGTTATCAATTCGTTCAGGCCACTCCATAAAACAATAGGCGTTTTCTTCAAAAATCTCCTCTACTCCAATATCTAACGCTTCCATCTCATCTTCAATTCTATAAAAATCGAAATGATAAACTTTGCCGTACGATTTTGAGAAATATTCGTTTACAATTGAAAAAGTAGGAGATGAAACATGGTCCTCTATTGCCATATGAGACAAAAGACCATTTATGAACGTAGTTTTACCCGCTCCCATTTCACCATGAAACGCTACCATTTTATGGTCACCAAGTGCTGCTATAAATTGTGGAGCTACTTTGTCAATATCCTCCAAACTTGATAATACAAACCTCATTCACCTGCTTTTATCAAAGATAAAATAAAAAGTTTGAGCTTAAAAATTATTTCGCAGACAATTCAACAAAAGGAATAATGATTTCTTCTAATGAAACACCTCCATGTTGGAAAGTATCCTTGTAATAATTAGCGTAATAATTGAAGTTATTTGGATAGGCAAAAAAGTCATTTTCTTTGGCGAAAATAAAGTTTGAACTTACATTCGTTTTCGGCAATTTAATTGCAGCTGGATCGCTAGACACAATCACATCTTTTTCCTTATAACTTAAGTTTTTACCTACTTTATAACGCAAATTCGTATTGGTATGTTTATCCCCCACAATTTTAACTGGAGTATCCACACGAATAGTTCCGTGATCGGTAGTTAAATAGGTCTTAATTCCTTTCTCTGAAATTTTCTTAAAAATGTCTCTTAAAGGAGAGTGATTGAACCAAGATTTTGTTAAAGATCGATAAGCAGATTCATCATCAGCCAGCTCCTTAATTACTTCCATTTCTGTTCGTGCATGCGAAAGCATGTCAACAAAGTTGTAAACGATTACGTTTAGGTCATTCTGTAATAAATCATTAAAGCGGTCTACTAGGCGTTTAGCAAAATCTAATTTTACCACTTTATTATAGGACATTTTTACATGCTTGTTATTTCGTTTCAGATTTGCTTTTAACAACTCCGCTTCATGCATGTTTTTTCCTCCCTCTTCATTTTCATTCAACCATAAATCTGGATGACGCTTTTCAATTTCACTCGGCATCATTCCTGAAAAAATTGCATTTCGGGCATAATGTGTTGCCGTTGGCAAAATTGAATAAAACAACTCTTCGTTATCTACATTAAAGTATTCACTAATCAGAGGTTTTAAAACCGCCCATTGGTCATATCTTAAATTATCAATTACAATTAAAAAAACAGGTTCTTTTCCAACAGTATCAAATACACGAGATTTTAATAACTCATGCGACATTAATGGTCGATCTTCATCTCCGTCAATCCAATCTCGATAATTATTATCTACAAATTTGCAAAATTGGGTATTTGCATCCTTCTTTTGCATGGCAAATATCTCCTTCATGCTCTCATCATTGGATTCCTCCAATTTAATCTCCCAATTCACCAGCTTTTTATAAATATCAGCCCACTCATCAACATCCAAGCGGTCATTCAGGCGCATTCCTATTTGTCTGAATTCAACTTGATAATCGTGCGTTGTTTTTTGACTCACCAAATCTTTTTTCAGTAAGTTCTTTTTCAACGACAATAATATTTGATTTGGATTCACCGGTTTAATCAAATAATCTGAAATTTGACCACCAATGGCTTCCTCCATAATGTATTCTTCTTCACTTTTGGTGATCATTATGATTGGAACACTACTATTATTTGCCTTAATTTTCGCTAACGTTTCTAACCCATTCAAACCAGGCATGTTCTCGTCCAAAAATATAATATCATAATGCTTTTCCTCAGCCATATCAACGGCATCAGACCCATTATTAATCGTGTCGATTTCATAACCTTTCTGCTCTAAGAACAAAATATGCGGCTTTAGAAGGTCTATTTCATCATCCGCCCAAAGAATTCTTGCTTCCATCTCTTTATTTTTAGTTAGTTTTGAGGTGTTAAATTAATCATTTGAATTTGCATAGTAACACGCACAACAAAAGAAAAATTATTAACGATCCGGTACATGGTTTTATTACAATCCCGGACGAATTAATTTTTGATTTAATCGAACATCCTTTTTTTCAGCGCCTTAGAAGAATTAAACAGCTGGGACTTTCACATTTAGTATATCCCGGAGCCAACCACACGCGTTTTCATCACGCTTTAGGTGCAATGTACTTAATGGTAGAAGCTATTGATGTTTTGCGTTCAAAGGGGGTAGAAATTACACCTGAAGAAAAACTTGGAGCTACAATTGCAATTCTTTTGCATGATATTGGTCACGGTCCTTTTTCCCATACTTTAGAACATTCCCTTCTAAATAAAATTCATCACGAAGAAGTATCGCTATTATTTATGCAACGCTTAAACCAGGAGTTCAACGGCCGATTAGACTTAGCCATTGCAATTTTTGAAGATAGTTATCATAAATCATTCTTGCATCAATTAGTTTCCGGTCAGTTAGACATGGATCGATTAGATTATTTGCAACGTGACAGTTATTTTACAGGAGTATCTGAAGGTGTAGTAGGTAGTGACAGAATCATTACCATGTTAAATGTTTCCAATAACAATTTAGTAATTGAAGAAAAAGGAATTTATTCAATTGAAAATTTTATTGGAGCTCGCCGAATTATGTATTGGCAAGTTTACATGCATAAAACAGTTGTTTCTTCTGAATTTATGCTCACTAGCATTCTTAAGCGAGCAAAACATCTTTACAAACAAGGAATGGATTTATTTGCCAGTCCAAGTTTAAAAGTGTTTTTAAAGGAGGATGTTACATTTGATCATTTTAAGCAAAATGATGCAATGCTTGAAAACTTTGCATTAATAGATGATAGCGATATTAGCACGTCTTTAAAAGTTTGGCAATCTTGTGAGGACAAAATTCTTTCAAAACTCTGCAAAGACATTGCTTCTCGTCAATTGTTTAAAACAAACATTTCTAAAGAACCATTTCCGCAAGAAAGAATTTCTGAAATAACAAATAATATTCAAGCAAAGCTCGGAATTTCTGCAGATGAAACCCATTATTTTATAAAAAGCGAAAAACTGGTTAATAGCGCTTATGATGAGAAGTATAAACAAATCATCATAAAGCTTAGAAATGGCGATATACTTGACTTAGCAAAGGCATCTGACAACCTGAACATTGCAGCATTATCTACCCCTGTAGAAAAATTTTACCTTTCATATACCAAAACGGACTAATTTTTTTTAAGGTTTTATCAAACGATTTGTTGAAAACTTCGTGTATATGGGTAACCCTTCGCAGTATTAATTATTAATTTTGGCATAATGGAATTTTCAGCACAGCAAATTGCGGCCTTATTGGAGGGAGATATCGTCGGTAATCCAGACACAACAGTAAATGGTTTATCAAAAATTGAAGAAGGTAAAGCAGGTACTTTATCTTTTTTAGCGAACCCTAAATATGAAGAGCATATATACTCTACGCAAGCTTCAATTGTAATCGTAAATAAAAGTTTTGAACCTCAAAAGGAGATAAACGCAAACGTAACCTTAATTAAGGTTGAAGAAGCATACAGTTGCTTTGCAAAGCTATTGGGGATGTATGATCAAGCCATGGCTAAAGCTCCTCAAATTGAGCAAATGAGCTATGTTGCTGAATCTGCAACCATTGGAAAAGACGTTTATATTGGTGCTTTTGCATATATCAGTGCAGGGGCTATAATTGAAGATGGGGCACATATTTACCCTAATTCTTATATCGGTGATAATGTAAAAGTTGGAGCTGAAACGAAAATATTTGCAGGTGTTAAGGTTTATAGAGATTGTATAATTGGAAAATCTTGCACGATACATTCTGGTGTAATTATTGGAGCTGACGGTTTTGGTTTTGCA
This sequence comes from uncultured Crocinitomix sp., assembly GCA_937139035.1. Taxonomy (GTDB): domain Bacteria; phylum Bacteroidota; class Bacteroidia; order Flavobacteriales_D; family Crocinitomicaceae; genus Crocinitomix. The sequence continues at coordinate 11,149 of CAKZPK010000018.1, forward strand.
CCTAACTCTGAAAACAACTACCAAAAAGTTCCACAAATTGGAAATGTAATTTTAGAGGATCATGTAGAGATTGGAGCCAACACTTGTATTGATAGAGCGACATTAGGTTCGACTATTATCAAGAAAGGAGTTAAACTAGATAATTTGGTTCAGATAGGGCATAACGTAGTTATAGGCGACAATACTGTAATGGCTGCTCAAGCTGGAATTGCTGGATCAACCAAATTAGGTAAAAATATGATGGTTGGTGGACAAGTAGGAGTTGTTGGACATATTAGTTTAGCAGATGGCACAATGATTGGTGCTCAAGCTGGAGTGCCAAAAACAATTAAAAAAGAAGGAACAATGCTTTTAGGTTCTCCTGCTTATGAGGCAGAGGACTATAAAAAATCTTATATGGGATTCAGAAGATTACCACAAATTCTGGATCGCCTGCGCGAGGTGGAGAATGAATTGAAAAAATTAAAAGAAAATAATCTCAAGTCGAATGGCTGATAAGCAACACACACTTAACGGTGAAATCGCCCTTTCAGGGGTAGGACTTCACACAGGAGAAATTGTTAACCTAACAATTCATCCCGCACCTGAAAATCATGGTTACAAATTTCAAAGAGTTGATTTAGAGGAAAAACCTATTATTAAGGCTGATCCCGATAATGTAGTTTCAACTGCTAGAGGAACAACTCTTGAGCAAAACGGTGGAAAAGTTTATACAACTGAGCACATCTTAGCGGCGCTATATGCAATGCAAGTTGACAATGCTTTAATTACATTGGATGCTCCTGAAGTTCCAATTATGGACGGTAGTTCATATCCTTTTGTTGAAGCGATTCAAAAAACGGGTTTAGCTGAGCAAAACGCCGAACGTAACTACCTTATTCTTGATGAAAACGTTAAATGGGAGGACGCTGAAAAAGGAATCGAATTTTTAGCAATTCCTGATACTCAATATCGTCTTACAGTAATGGTGGATTATAAATCGCCAGTATTGGGTACACAGCACGCAAGTATGTACAGCATTAATGATTTTGCAGAGGAAATTGCAAAATGTAGAACATTTGTGTTTTTACGAGAATTAGAATACTTGGCAATGAACGACCTCATTAAAGGAGGGGATTTAGACAATGCAATTGTATTAATCGAAAGAGAAAATATAAAGCAAGAAGAATTGGATCGTTTAGCAAAGCTTTTAGGAAAAGAAGACTTGTCTGTAACTGTTGACGGTATAGGTACGCTAAACCATACAAAAATGCACTTCGAAAATGAACCAGCAAGACATAAATTGTTAGATATTGTTGGTGATTTAGCTTTATTAGGTCGTCCAATTAAAGGACATATTTTAGCAGCTCGTCCAGGACACGGAGGAAATGTACGTTTTGCTAAACTATTAAAAGAACATGCACGTAAAAAGGAGAAAAAAGGTAAGTTTTTTGATTTAGAAAAAACACCTCTTTATGATATTGTTGCAATTGAAAAAATGTTACCTCACCGTTACCCATTCTTGTTAGTAGACAAAGTAATGGAGATTACGGAGGATGGAATTGTTGGTGTAAAAAATGTCACTATGAACGAACCACAGTTCACAGGACATTTCCCTAATAATCCAATTTTCCCTGGGGTATACCAAATTGAAGCAATGGCGCAAGTTGGTGGAATTTTTGCTTTGGACAAAGTAGAGGATCCACATCTTTATTCGACCTATTTCATGAAAATTGATAAAGTGAAATTTAAAAACATGGTACGCCCAGGTGATACTGTAATTTTTGACTTAAAACTACTCTCTCCTATTAGAAGAGGTTTGGTGAACATGGGCGGACAAGCTTATGTAAACGGTAAAGTAGTTATGGAAGCAGAGATGTTGGCGCAAGTTGTGAAAGATAAAACTGAATGATAAGTAAACTAGCAAATATTAGCCCTGAGGCTAAAATTGGTGACAATGTTACAATTGAATCCTTTTCCACTATTTACGAAGATGTAGAAATTGATGAAGGAACAGTTATTGGACCAAATGTTACCGTATATCCTGGAGCACGAATTGGTAAAAACGTTCAAATCTACCCAGGCGCAGTAATTTCTGCTGTACCTCAAGATTTAAAATTCAGAGGAGAATATACTACCACAGAAATTGGTGACAATACCATTATTAGAGAATGTGTTACCATTCATAGAGGTACTGATGACAAACTAAAAACTTCTATTGGAAAAAACTGTCTTTTAATGTGTTATGTGCACATTGGACATGATTGTACAATAGGAAACAATGTTGTTATTGCTAATAGCACTGGAATTTCTGGACATGTGATTGTTGAAGATTGGGCAATTGTTGAAGGGATGTGTGGAGTACAACAATTCGTAAGAATTGGAAAACACGCTTTTGTAGCAGGTATGACAAGTGTTCGTAAAAATGTTCCTCCATTTATTCGTGTGGCACGTGAACCGTTAACCTATGCTGGTGTAAATGCCATTGGGTTAAGAAGAAGAGGTTTAACTGACGAGAGTTTGAAAATGATTGAAGACATCTACCGGAATTTGTTTATATTGAACAATTCTGTTTCAAATGGTGTCAAATCTATTGAATCGGAAATACCAGATTGTGAAGAAAAAAGAATCGTTTTAGAATTTATACAAGAATCAAAAAAAGGAATTATTAAAGGTCCTTTATAACAGAGAAATTATGGCAAATACTTCAGATATAAAAAATGGATTATGCATGATGTACAATGGAAAAATTGTTTCCGTTATTGAATTCCAACATGTTAAACCAGGTAAAGGACCTGCTTTTGTTAGAACA
>CAKZPK010000019.1 GCA_937139035.1 uncultured Crocinitomix sp.
ATTGCTAAAGAATTTGGAGGATTATCAAAAATTATTGAATACAAAAGAACACCTTTATATAATACAGCGAGAATTTGAAATTATTCGCGTGGAGATATATCGCTTGGAAGATCAATTAAGTTGGATCGTTGAACAGTCAAAAAAGTGGGAGGGAAGTGAATGAAATTGGTTCTGCCAAAAAGTATTGAACACAAAAAGGGCCGTCCTGGAGGACAGCCCTAGTGTTTTTTGAGAGGGGGGTTATCTTTATCTCAGTACATTAACTGTACCTCTAAATTCTAATCTTTTGTCGGTTGTACCTTCTTTGGCTTGAACAACCCAAACGTATGTTCCTTCAGGTGCCATGCCTGAACCATAAGTTCCGTACCATACGGCTGAAGCATCAAACGATTCCCAAACAATTTCTCCCCAACGGTTATATATTTGACAATTGAAATCGTAAACATCAATACCATCAATATAAACACTCCATCCTTCGTTAAACTGGTCACCATCAGGTGTAAATGCGTTTGGTGCGTAAATAATTACATCAGTTAAAATGTTAACGGTATGCACTTTTGTACTGTAGCATCCGTATTCATTTGTTACAGTTAACTCAACCTCATAATCGGCAGGTACACCTTCTGGATAGAATACTGTTGGTGTCTCTTCAGTTGAAGTAGAAGGAGTACCTTCAGGCATGCTCCATTCATAAGTATGACCAGTGCTTAAATCTGAAGGTGTTAACTTAATTTTAGTGTTGAAAATTGTCGTTGGATTAGGATTGATGAAGAAATCAAAATGTGGTACATCAACAATTTCGAAATAATCAACTGCAGTTACTTCATTTACGCAACCCCATTCATTGGTTACTTCTAGTGTAATGTCATAAAAACCAACTTCTGTAAATTCATATGCTACATCATCCAAATCTGTGAAAGTAGAACCATTAATTGTCCAAACTGGGATATCTGAAGGAACTACTGTAGCTTCAAACAGTGCAGTAGAAGGATTACATCCAGCAGTAATATCTGAAGTAAAGATTGGAACTGGAACTGGGTGAATAATTGTTTGGGTACAAATTGTAACAGGTGTTGTTTCACAACCGTCATCAACTGTTACGCAATACACAGTGTTTACATCTGGAGTTGTAGAAATGCTGCTAGCAAGGTCATCCATTTCTGCTCCATTTTCAGTCCATGTATAAGTAAATGCTCCATCACCTCCAGTTGCAACTACCGTTGCTCCTGAACCAAATGTAGGACATATTGAATCATTTTCAGAAATCACTAAAGTAATAGGGTCACGAAGTGTGATTTCGATTGTTTCCATGATTGATGTACAATCAAATTCATTCGTTGCAGTCACTGTTACTATATATGGTGACTCTACTGGCGAGACAGTTTGTGTGTCCGTGTCATCTGCTCCAGGGATACTCCAATCGTATGTGAATGATGTTCCTCCAGTTGCAGAAGCCGTAACAGTTGCAGTACCGTTTTGGCAGATCAAAGTATCTGAGGATACAGTAATACCCACCTCATCTGGATCGATTAACTCTATATCACTAGTGAATTCACAACCGTATTCATCTCTCGAAATAACGGTGTATACTCCAGCAGTTAAGCCTGTAAATGTATCAGATAGTTGCCAAGTTGCACCACCATCAATACTGTATTCAGCAGTTGGAAGCGTTCCCGTGCCTGTAACTGTAATAGTTCCGTCAGCGGCACCAAAGCATAAAGGATCTGTTGCGGCTAGTTCATGTTCGGCAGCCGAGAATAGTAATGTGATCGTATCACTTTGATCAGGGCAGTATCCAGTAACATCCTCAGTATATAAAACAAAATCGTATGTTCCAGGCATGCTTACAACTACTCCTGTGATTAATTCATCATCACCCGGTGCATAAGCAATCAATGGAGTTCCTACACCATCAAAGTCATCCATTTCCCAATCCAAGGTCACTTCTATTTCAGGAATGTCTAAGGTTGCAGGGAAAACATAAGGAGCTCCAAGATCATGACAAGTTGTGTCATCTAAACCAGCAAAAGGATTTGCAGGGTGCACAACATAAACGTTGATTGGAACAAACCAAGTACTATCAGGAGAAGTAATTTCACAAATATATTCAGTAGTGACAGTGGGCCAAACTTCAACAGTTGGTCCAGCAGTAGCATCTGCAATATCAATATCTGGCGTCCAGCTGTAAGTAATTGGTACTGGAGGCATTGTTCCTAAGTCAATTTCAACTGTATCTCCTTCACAAATTGTAGGATCACAAGTTCCAACAACTACAATATAGTCTTCTGTTTCTCCATAAGTTTGATTGTCGCATGGGTTAATTCCAGCACCTGCAGAAGCATATTTACTTCTAACACGCATGTTGTAAGAACCTGGATCAGCATCTAAAGGGATAGTAAATGAACCTGTGTATACACCATCACCAAAATCAGGAGAGGCATAAACCTTTTCTAGTACAGCAAAGACATCATCTTGATTCCAATCAATCCAAATGGCAAAGCCTTGATCAAATGCACCAACTTCACATTGTACATTTGTCTCGATTGTTTCACCTGCGCAGCCATGTACTTCTAAACCTGTATACCAATAATTGTTAGGAAGTAGACAACAGTCAGTATCCATATTGGTGATGTCAGTAATTCCTCCGACTGTCCAAAAATTATCAATTAAATCTTCTGTGATTGCACCGCCTCCCGTAAAACATACTGTTCCGTATGTTGGGATGCACACTTGTGCTTGAGAACTAAATGGGGCTGCGGTTATTAACCCGATAACTGCAATTAATTTAAATATGGATCTCATCTTCATTGTCTTAATGTGCCTAAAAATCAAATTTACTCTTTTAAAAGCTAAAGTTTACATTCGATTAACCGAATCTTAACAATTTAATAAACGTATTGATTTGCGCGTGGTTGCTTAGATTGTCGGTAATTTCGACAAATACCCAGAAATAGGGGCTAAAAGGATTTAGACAGGAAATTAGGCTTCCAATATTGGGCTTAATTTATGCTGATTTTTTAGGTTTTCCAACCTTGTCCAAAACTATAATTATGACAATACCAAAAAGTGCTAATGCAATGCTAGCCCACAAGAAATGTTCTTCTGGAAGAGTCCAGTCGTATTTTGCGTTAAAAGTGCTTGCTGCTTCTGGGTATGAACTAGGAGAGATGTTTTGCTCTACTAATGGTACCAGTGCTTCGTTAGGTTCTCCTAAATGTTTGAAATGAGGTTCAATGATTCTTTTCCATGGCCAGATTTTATTTAAAGAGCCAATTAAAAATCCTGTTAAAATAGCTACTGTAAAATCATGGGCCTTTTTAAAGAGCCAATTGAGGATGCGCGAAAAACTAATTAAGCCAACTAAGCAACCGAGGATAAATACGCAAAGCATTATTCCATTACTGAAAACTAAGTCCCAATTGGATGCTTTTAATGCCTCTATCAAACCACTTACCGCACCTAAAACGGTTGTGTAGGCGCCCAATAATAAAAGAATGAAACTTCCTGAAATACCAGGCAGAATCATTGCGCATATTGCGATTGATCCGCAAACGAATATATAAAATAGATGGTTGCTTTCTTGAGAAGGACTAATTGTGGTTATGAAATAAGCCGCAACTGTACCAATAACAACTCCCAGAATATTTTTGACATTCCATTGTTTTACACTTTTTCCAACTAACCAAACTGAGGCAATAATTAGCCCGAAAAAGAAAGCCCATAAGTGTATAGGGTAGGTTGCTAGTAAATGTTTAATAAGGATAGAAAGTGATGCGATACTGATTATGATTCCAGTAAACAGTGCCAGTAAAAAACTGAAATTACCTTCACGCCACATGGCCTTGAACCCTTCTTTTTTCCAAGTTTTCAGCAAACCTAATTTAAGGCCGCTTATGGTTTCAAGAAGTTCCTCGTAAATACCAGTTATAAAAGCAATTGTTCCGCCCGAAACTCCAGGTACAACATCTGCAGCACCCATGCCGATACCGCGCAGAGCAATTCCTAGAAAGTTTTTTTTATCCTTTTTATCCATGATTACTCAGCGGTTTGCTTGAGCTGTTTTTCAACCTCTTCAGGTAAAAATTCGAAGAATGTATCTCCTCTTAATCCTAATCTTAGGCATTCTAGAGGAATCATTTCATTAGGAGCAATATTTCCTAAGTTAACGTTTGGTCCAAACAATCTAATAAACCAAACTTGTTGTGTTTTTTTAGGAGCTTCCCAAAGAATTTGGTTCGGATCTATTTTTGCAATGATTTTGTTAATAAGGTAAGTGTGTGCCGTTCCGTTAGGTCTGAAAACACCAACTGTACCGCTTTCACGTCCTTCAGCAATTACTTTCCACGAACCCGCTTCAAGTTCAGTGCTCATCATTTTTATCCATTTTGCAGGACTAATGATTATACCTTCATCCTTTGACCCAACCTCAGACATTACTGTACGATCTTTAGCCAATTCAGAAATGTATTTTAATTTTTCTTCATGCGGTATGATGATCGATCCATCTGATACTTCACAAAGGTCAAGATCATATTTATCAATTACTCTTCTGAAGTCATCAAAAGAGTTTCTAGCAATAAAAAGTTCGAATAATGTTCCTCCAAAATACGGGCGGATACCTGCACTTTTATAAAGTTTTATTTTTTCTTCGAGGTTTTTTGTGACAAATGCTGTTCCGAATCCGAATTTAGCAATATCGGTAAATTCGCCACTGGCATCTATAAAATTTTCAACCTCTCTAAGGCTCATGCCTTTGTCCATCATCATTGTAACTCCAGCTTCTCTGGGTTTTTCCGGTCGTTCCGGAATGTGGGATAGTTCAAAATTTCTACTCATTGTCGGTTTCAATTATCTGCAAAAATTCAGGTATGAATTCTGCTTCAGGTAGGTACAAAAATAAGGTTTTTGTTGAACCTTTGTCTATTAAATATTCTTTCTTAAAATGGAGCAAGGCTTCTGTCTTTTGTCCAAGTTTCCAAAATATGGTTGTAAGTATTATTCTTACTTGAGGTTCTAGCTGGGCTAAATTCTCTAAACTCAACAAAAATTCTAGTGCTTCGTTCAAGTTGAACTCAGATTTTATTCTGGCCAATAATACAATAGCATCACTATAATTTGGGTCAAGTTGAACAGCTCTTTCTAATTCTGTTT
>CAKZPK010000020.1 GCA_937139035.1 uncultured Crocinitomix sp.
GATTCAATTAAAATAGTATTCGCTCCAGAAAGGGCTTGTAAAATCAATTTCCCAGCTAAATCGTAAATGGATAATTGATCAATATTTGCTGTATTAGCGATCGTTATTTCTGTTTTTGCAGGGTTGGGGAAAATGTTGAGTTTCTCAACGGGCATATCTTCATTGATTTCAAGTGCACAATCTGAATTGTAAACGAGAGATTTTACACCAGACCAAACTCCTGTGAATGGAACAAATGGTCCTGGAGGAACGCAAATAAGGCCAGCATAAATATGATCTTTATAAACGGTCATCCCATAGGATGAAATGTCGTCGGTAGAATCACCAAAATAACCACAAATTATAGGTTCTGAAGGATCAGAAACATCAAGCCCAACAATCTCTGTCCTTCCACATGACATGAAAAGAACACCGCATTCATCTATCAAGTGAATTTCATTTGTATGATAGGCACTACTGAACCATTTCCAACTTGTGGCTGCTGGATTTGCTAGTGGAAAATCATTAGGATTCCACCATCCATGAAGCGTAACTTCATCTGTATTTGAAATATCTAAAACTTCCATTCCGGCATAATCAACTGCAACATAAAGCAAATTATCTTTTTTAACAATATTATTATAGGCTCTAGCTGCTCCGTCCATTGCAGGGTTAGAATACCGTCCAATTTCATTTAGCTCAGATGGGTTACTAATATCCAAAATTCGCATTCCTCCTGCATCATATGCTACATATGCTTTGTCACCTTCAAAAACAATGTGTCTTGCCTTTACTTTGTCAGGGTCCACGGCGTCAGGCCAGTTAGTTGGTGGAATGTATTGAGAAACGAATGAAATGTTTTCTTTATCTGCAATATTTAAGACAATAACACCGTTTGAAAGAGCACATAAATAAGCTAAGTGTCCTCTTACTGCAACATAAGCACAGCCAGCATTTTCTTCAGAAATCCAAACATCTAAAACCGTTGGCGACAAAGGATTTTCAATATTAACTATTGCCATGCCTGATGGGTCGCCGTGTGAACCAAAAAGTGTTCCTAATGCTAGGTAAAGGTAGTTTCCTTCTTGTGTGATTCTATTGACGGGTATATTGGCAAAATTATCTATTGGTAAATTGACAATAGAGGTCATGTTTTCAGGATCAGAAAGGTCAACTACTGATAGGCCACCAGCTGTATTTGCAACGTATAGATAGTCACGATCTAATTGATCGTGTAATGTTGTGATTGAATTTTTTGTACAACCAAATTCGAGTTCATCTTCGAGTGTTAATTCAAAACTATCGCAATATTGAGCAAAGTTGAAAATAGGGATGAAGAGAATGATAAGTAAGGCGAAGTGTTTCATAGGATCGTCATTTATTTTGTCGCAACTAAAATAAGAGTGCTTTTAAATTGGTTAAGCATGAAAACACCTGGTTAATGGTGCATTCTAATATAAAACGAAATATGTATAAGAATCCCCTATCCAAGCTTTTAAATCATTTTGTATCTTCACCAACAAGAAAATGCAAAGTCAAAATAAAAAAATATTACAAGCCAAACTTGATGTGCGGTATCATTCTAGAGAATTGATAAAAGTAATTTTTATGGTGACGGAGAATTTTCCGAAAGACGATCCTGATGGAATTGGGCCTTTGCTTAGAAAAAAAGTTTTAGGGATTTCCTCCTTTTTAACGCATGGAACTGTCAAGTCTGACAAAGAGGAGCAGAATGAGGATTTTTTAGTAGTAATGTCTGAGCTTAGAGAAGTTTTAAAACTAATTACAATTGCAAATCATTTAAGGTATTGTGGTGATAAGCAAAAAGTAGTTGTGCGTATGGGCATAGCTAATGTTATTGATCATTTGGATAAATTGGTTGTGTTAACAGGCGGATTTACGGATAAAAAATAAGAGCCCTAACATCTAAATGCTAGGACTCTTTTCTTCATGAAAACAACACGATTAACGATAAAATATGAAAAATAGAAATTAAGAATTCTATTGTTTTATGAATGATCTTTTGCTGATTCCTTCTGCAGTTGTAATGTTTAAGAAGTACATCCCTTTGTCTAGATCAGCCACAGATATTTGTTTTGAGAAACTTGTAGTTTTTACAATTTTTCCATTTATATCTGTAATGATTACCTGATCAATAGTCTCATTATTTTCAACATTGATATTGATAAAATCTGTTGATGGATTTGGATAAATATTGAATTCTAATTCCGTCAATTCATTTACTCCTAAAAATGCGGTAGGTAATGGAATTAATTCTCCACCAGAAGCTAGCGCTACCCAAAGACCAAATGCTGGACCGTCACCATTAACAGATGGATCTAAAAAACCTGATGCAACCACAGTTATTGCAGCATTGTTAAGTTCTAATGCAGCTAATGGTGCAGCATATCCTGCAACGGTTACGTCTCCAGCTTCATTTCTAATCTCTAAAAGATAGTCAGCTGTTACTAATTCTAAATAATCGGAAAATGCTGTATATGGTGCATTGTCAACAATTGTGCCTGCTGGAACTGAAGTTTCAAAAACATCAACTGTTGGTGCATCTGTTGAACCGTGGTGTACCAATACATCCGTATTTCCTTCTGTTGATGCCTCATCTCTTGCCATGTCATAAATCTCTAATCCAAATGCAGGAGCTGGAGAATATTCAGTTGGGCTTAATCCTGTAATTCCGTCGGCTATTGCGATATAGTTTGAACGTGAAGCTAAGGTTAGTGGAAATGTTGCAATAGCATCTGTTACGTCTGTTGAAGTTCCTGGTGCAACTGCAATTTCGATTGCAACACCTGCTGGTGCATCAATAAATGGAGTTGAGGTTCTGTATGCGAAATCGTCTAAAAGTAACGCACCATCTAAATAAATATCAACTTCTGTTGCAATGTCATCTGCAGAATTATGAATTACTTGTAAACGAGCTGTGGATGTTGGTAGCTCAATTAGATCTCCACCTGCGGGTAATGCTACAAACAAACCAAATGCTGGACCGTCTCCATTAACAGATGGATCTAAAAAACCGGATGCTACTACAGTTAAGGCGGCTCCCTGCAGTTCTAAGGTTGCAAGAGGAGCTTCGTAACTTGCGACTACTACAGTTCCTGTTTCGTCTTGAATTTCTAGCGTATAGTCAGATGTTGGTAATTCTAAATAACCTGCAAATGCAGAATAAGGAGCGTTGTCTACAATGGTTCCTGCGGGTACAAAGCTTTCAAAAACATCTACCGTTGGAGCGTCTGTTGAACCGTGGTGCACTAAAACGTCTGTATTGTCAGGCACTGTTGCTTCTTCTCTTCCCATAGCATAAATCTCTAATCCAAATGCGGGTGCTGGAGAGTAATCAGTTGGACTTAATCCTGTAATTCCATCTGCCACAACAACATATTTTGATCCTTCCATTAGTGTTAAAGGAAAGTTAGCAATGGATTCATCTACACTTGAACTTGTGTTAGGTGCAATGTCAATTTCAATTTCTTCTCCTGCAGGAGCGTCAATAAATGGTGTTGCTGTTCTAAACGCAAAGTCATCTACTAAAAGATCTCCGTTTAGATAGACATCTACTTCTTGAGCAACGTCATCAGCTGAGTTGTGAATAATTTGAACTCTTGCAGTTTGAGCTGTGGCACTAAGTGTTAAGCCAAAAAATACTGCAGCTGTAAATGTTTTTTTAAAATTTAATTCGAACATAATGTAAAGTGTTTTGTTTAACCTTTTGAAGAAAAGACAAAACAAAACAAGAAAACGCTTCTTATAAATTTTAAAAAAAGTGGATTTTATTCAAATTATATCAGAAATAAGAGAGGGGAATGAAAGATCTTTCAAACTCCTTTATGAGACTTATGCTCCCCAATTTAAAGGGATTGCTTATCGGTATACTAGTGATGCAAATGTTGCTAATGATATGGTGCAAGAAAGTTTTATAAAAATTTATAAAAGCATTAAAACTTATAAAGGAGATGGGAATTTTGAAGGATGGATGAAGCGAATTTTGGTTAACAATTGTCTTAATTATATAAAAAGGGAACAAAAGTATGTTTTTGAAATAGGAGATGCACTTATTGAGCGACCCTCATCAAGTTGGGATGAAGCTATAGATGTATTGTCATTTGATGAAATTATCTTATTAATTGACAAATTACCTGTTGGATATAAGACGGTATTCAATCTTAGTGTATTTGAGGGGTATGCTCACAAAGAAATTGGCGAATTACTTGGGATTTCTGAAAGTGCTTCTCGAAGTCAATTAACAAAAGCAAAAAGTAAATTGAAAGTGGAATTAAAAAAGTTAAACATATTTTCATCAATAGCATAAGTGGGGGTAAGAGAAGAAGAAATATTGAACAAATTAAAGGCAGAAGCCAAGCGATTTGAGTTACCAGTAGAGGATTTTGTCTGGGATGGAATACAAATGGGAATAATTGAAGAAAAACCTAAAAAGCGTGGGTTGTTTTGGTGGATGTTTGGCGGCGGAGTTTTTATTTTAACGATTATTATATTTTATTGGTTCAATTTCAATTTAGAGTCTAAAGAAAGTCTAGTACAGGATTTTTCGGAAGAGTTGATTGCTGTTAATAAAGTTAATTTACTAAATATGTCAACGAGCTTTGAAAGGCAACAAAATTGGTCTGAAAAAAAGTTGACAGAAAGTGCAGGTAAGGTCATTAACAGAATGAAAAGGAAGAGATTTTATGCGCACGATAGTAACTTGAGCGTTTTGTTTGAAAGAGATGATTTTAAGTCCAATAAGGATGATGTAGAGGTTCCTGTTTCTATCAATTTGGTGTTATTAAAGGATGAGGATGGTCTGGGGAGTTTGAAACAAAGGAGTCCTAAAGCAACAATATTTGAAAAAAACTACATTCCACATTTGATTAATATTTCTCCAAAACTTATAACATTAAGTACGGCCTACAAAGGTTTAGCAATAACAAAGTATAATGCTGCAAGAAATCCAATTACTAAAAAGAAATCGAGAAGAAAATTCTCACTGCTATTTCATGCAGGGCTGGGGGAGTCGTTTAGAATGTTAAATAGTGGAATTCATCATGATTTGATAACACATAAGAATGATCATGAAAGTTATGGTAATTGTTTTGAGGTAGGTTTAGATGCTCAATTTAGAATTAGTGAACGATTAATAGGTCGAACAGGTGTAGGCTATAAGTTTTATAGCGATAAATATGACTTTCAGCACGATTTAATAACACATACTACTCGTAATGATTATCAATATTTTCAAATTCCCTTTTTGTTGGGAGTTAAAGCCTTGGAGAGATCAAAGTCCAAGTTGTTTATTCTAGGAGGTGTTAAGGTTAATTTTTTATTTTCAGCACAATCCTCATGGGTTGATTTAGCGGCTTTAGCACCAGTGGCGCATAGCAACAACGCTATAAATTCGCCTTTTAGAAATGTGACTGGTGCAATAAATTTGGGTTTAGATTATAACTATGAATTAACTGACAACATGCAGTTTCATTTAATTCCTTCTGCTGAAACCTTTGTAAATTCTGTTTATAAACGGAATACAGAAATTAATCAGCGCTTATTTTCGTTTAATCTAGATTTAGGAATTTCTTACACTTTTAAATAAAAAAACTGAGCCGTTAATAGGCTCAGTTTCTCCTTATTGTTTTATGATTTGACTAGTTGGCATTAATTAAATTACCACTACCAGAGCTTGTAACATTTATAATAGGAGTTCCTTTATAATATACATTTCCAGATCCGCTAATCACAACATCTAATGCAGCATTTGCTGTCACTTCAGCCTTGCCACTGCCAGATACAGAAACATCTGCATTTTCAGCGTCTAGATTAAACGCAGCATAACCTCCGCTACCGCTAACTGTAGCTTTGCTATTAACTGCTGTTCCGGCATTAATGTTGATTCCGCCTGATCCGCTCACTGTAGCATTTGCATTTTCAGTGTTTAATTCATCTATTGTTAGACTGCCAGAACCAGAAACGGCCATGGTTTGGTTAGTTGAATTAATTGCTGTTGTTTGTAAAGATCCTGAACCAGAAACGGTTAAGTTAAATGATGCATATTCAGTTGCGTTATCAATATTTGCAGTCAAGTTTCCACTGCCTGAACAAGCGATTGAATTTATATTTGGTGCAGTTATAGTGATCTTAATGTCCTCACTATGTTTAATGTTATAACCGTTTTTAGTCTCAATGTATAAAGTTGAGTTTTTAACTTTAATATCCAATGCTTTTAGAACCTTGTCAGTTGTGTTTATAATGATAGAGGTTGTTGCAGATTCGGTATATGTTAAATTACCACCAACGCCAAAATCAATTGCTGTAAATCCTGTTTCATTAATAACATGGTCTTGTGGTGTCCCTTTTGATGCATCTACTTTTTTACATGCAACTAATGCAAAAATACCTAAAGTTATAAAAAAGTATTTTTTGGTTTGATTGAATAAACTTGCTCTTTTCATTTAATTATATTTTGATTGTTTCACCAGTGTGACACGTCAACTTTTAATTACCCCTATTGGCTTATTTATTTTATGTTTCGTTCGCGCTCATTGAGGTAGGATATAAACTCGCGTGCCATCTCCTGTTCTTTACTTGTTATTGGAGGTTCAGCACTTACTACATCAATAACTATTGAACGAAATATAGAGGCTAATTCAGGCGTGAGGTGTAAATCACCTAAATGGAAATCATGAAGGCCGCCGCGCATCATTTCTTCGGTTGAAAAAGATTTGATGGTTTTCCATTGTTGAAAGGACGTAGTTATCATGCTCAAATCAATGCCTCGCTCTTCAGCAACTTCATCAATGCTCTTTTCAAGCATTTCAATTTCAGATTGATCCACTTTACCATCTGCAAGTGAAAGGGCTAGCACTATGCGGCCAAACCCATAATACATATTATCTATAATTTCCATAATTCAGTTTTAAATCTTTATAACGATAACTGAAAGTTAGAGGAAAAGATGGTTTGCAACACTAATAATCGACATTTTATTCGCTGATTTATGTCATTCTGAGCAAGAAAAAAGCCTGGACGATAAAACGAACCAGGCTTTTAACTATATCAATTGTTATTTTAAAACTACATCACTGGTAGCAAAAATGAGATTACAACATTTGTTTTCTCTGGTTTTTTGTCAGCATAGTTTCCTATTTTGTAAAGTGCCGCTTGGATTGTAGTTTCCCCTTTAAATACTTTGTCTACATAAGTGAAGACAATTTTTTCTTCTCGCTCTATATCTCTAATTTTCATCATTCCTTTCATAACAAAGCTATTTCCGTCTTTTTCAATTGAAATACTTTTGAATGACATGGTAGGATATTTAGCCATATCGAAATAATCCGCACTTTTTAAGTGATCATCTCTTTTTTTAGTGCCTGTGTCTAATGTGTTTACATCTACAGTTCCTTCAATTGATGATTGTGCTAAATCTTCCATATTGAATTTGATTTTTGCTTGCAGGCCAGAAATTGTTCCTTTTGTATTTTGCATGTCTGCTACAAAGGCAATTTTTACGGCGTCCATATTGAGTGTTAACTCTTGAGCTATAGACATAATTGGCATGATAAAAAAGGCCAATATTATTAATGATTTCATTTTCATCTTTTTGTTGTTTAAAGTTATTATTATCATGAATTATACCACGAATGGAACAAAGATAGAATAAAATACATGTTGCAACATGTATTTTATGTTAATTTGCTGTTAAAATTAAAAGGCCGTCTCTTTATTTGTTGTAATTCAGTGTTTTATAGTGGTTTTGTTTTGAGGAAATATTTTAAAATGAGCAGTATTTGAAAAAAATAGGCTATATTAAATGTTTAAACATGTAAAATTTAGCCTTATGAATTCAAAAGTTACTTTAGTTATTCGGATCCTCTTAGCTGCATTTATGTTACTATTTGGAATTAATAAATTTGCTCAATTTATGCCTTTTCCACCAGTGCCAGGTGATGGTGGTACCTTAATGGATATTTATATCAGTTCTGGTTTTATGGGAGTTGTAGGAGCGCTTGAAATTGTTGCTGGGCTCGCTTTATTAGCTGGTAAATTTATTCCAATTTCATTAACAGTCATTATTGCAATAATGGTAAATGCTACACTTTTCCATGTGTTCCATGATCCTGCAACTGTAATGGGATCAGTCATTGGACTTGTATTAGGTGTAGTGCTTGTATTTGCTTATAAGGATAAGTTTGGCACCTACCTTAACGCCTAGTTGTATGAATCACATCTTATTAATACCTCTCTATTTTTGTGGAGAGGTTTTTTTATGATTAAAAATAATTAGCAACCAAAAAGTTGCGCAATGAAAAAATAAACTATATTTGCAACCATATAGTTGCGTAAAAAAACAAAAATTAAAAAAGATGAATGATAAAATTGTAAAAGAGCATCAGTTTGGGCATCCAATTTCTAAAATCTGGAATGCAATTACTTTAGAAAAGGAAATTTCTACTTGGTTTATTCTTGCAGATTTTAAAGCCGAGCAAGGTTATAAGTATACCTTTAAACATGAAGCAGAGGATCAATGCACCACAATAAACGGTGAAATATTAAAAGTAAATCCAACTACAGAATTGGTGTACACTTGGGTTGTAGAAGGAACGGATATTGTTACAACAGTTAGTTGGAAATTAGAAGAGAACGAATCAGGAACATTTCTTATTTTAGAGCACTCAGGAATTAGCAATTTCCCAGGAGAATCGGCAGTAGCTATGTTTAATAGCTTTAGCGGGGGATGGGATAGATGCATCACTGATTTGGATAAACATTTAACAGCAATTAATGTCTAAAAAATATAGCATTGATAAAATCTTTAAGGCACTGGCGGATGCTAATCGGCGTGAAATTTTTCACTTATTAGTCGTGGCGACATCTGCCTTGTCTTTAACACAAATAACCGCCGAGTTTGACATTAGCCGCCAAGGTATAACAAAGCATATTAAACTAATGGAGGACGCCGGGTTAATTCAAACGCACAATAAAGGGCGCGAACGGTTTTGTGAGGTTAACCCAACTCCGTTAAACGAAATTAAAGATTGGTTAGCCGTTTATGACAAGTTTTGGGATGATAAGCTCAAAAGCCTGGGCAATTTTTTGGATAAGAAAGCCTAGTCTACCATCAACTTGAAAAAACGCCCTTGGGTATCTGTAATAATATACAAGCCCGCTACAAGGTTAGAAATATCCAATTCAACATTCGATTGATCTGTAATTGCTTGCTCTAACATTAAACGCCCCGTTACACTATAAAGTCTCAATACAGTTGTTTGTGCCGTACTATAATTAACGGTTACCTGGTTTTGTGCAGGGTTAGGATAGGCAGATAAAACTGGAATTTCCTTGACTTCTTCCTCCAGTCCAACTGGAGCCGTGTTTTCTGCATTAAAAGTAGGGTAGAGGTAATCAAATGTGCCAATTCCATTTTCAAACCTTCCGTAAGTAATGTCTTCATATTGTTCTGCAAAATCAACTTGATCTAACAATTGCTCATCAGCATCACTTAAAGAAAGTACTTCTCCACCAGCTGATAATCTAAAGTTGGTATGCAAATCAGTAGCATCTAACGTGTCTCTATCTGCCCATAGAATAAGATATTCTCCTGGAGCGATAGAAACAGCTGGAAATGTCCATTTGCCCATATCGCCTGCATCATCTGATAAATGATATCCATCTAAATCAATCGTTTCGTCAGAATTATTGTACAATTCAATCCAGTCGTCATAGTCTCCATCTTCATCTGTTGCAATGGTGGCATTATTGGCTGATAGTTCGTTAATCACAAGTCCTTTTCTTGGAACTAGTGTGTAGTATTCATAAGCTGCACGAACAGGCGAAAATTTTCCAGCTAGAGGGTTTTCTGCATAAATGTAATATTCTAAATCTGTTGCTAAAATTGGAATTTCTACACCATATACACCATCTCCTGCACCGCCATCACCATGTGCACCGTCATCATACATGGTTTGTGTTAAAAAGTAATCAAACTCATTATAACGATAGTTAAACTGCACTACACTAGCATCCGTTATGTTAGTTGTAAAAGTTGCAACTGTGTATGGAGCAGGGTCCGCAGGTGAAACAGTTATAGGATTGATTGTTGGTTGTGTGTAGCCAAACTCTGTTAATCCATTTAAATAAGGTTCTCTTGCGTCCATTAATTCTTCTAATCCGGGTCTTAAATCAAACCAAAATCCAACATTGTCATAAAGGTTAGCATTAAAATCATCAAAAGGATAATGAGAATAAGGTTCTGTTTCTACATAAGGAGAAATTAGATCATGCATGGTTTCTGCACGATTCAAATAATGATTATTGCTAATTGTTTCGGCAACAATTGTTTTATAATGGGCCACATACATTCTTCTGTATTTAGGATTGGAAAGCAATTGTGCAATCAATGGTCGAAAATCCACGGCGTCATCATGTAAAAACGGATCTTGTGTTGCTAATGCATCAAAACCAAGTGGCAATAAATTAGTTCCATCCCAAAGTAAACCACCAAACGACATATTAACATCCCAAATTACAATGCTCCATTTGCCATTATCCATTTTATAAACATAAAAATTATGACCAAAAGCGGTATATCCATCATTATGAACATAAGCACTGCTCACTGCCAAGAACCACAAAGCTCTGTCCACATCTAAATAATCGCCCACAGTTGCAGGTTCATGTTCTAATTGGTAGGTTAAGTCTTGCAAGGCTTCATATCCATAATCAGACTTCATATCATAAAGCAATGCGTAATCCATTGAGTCAGGATGATAGGCAAGGTTAGAATTGTCTCCGTAAATATCGAATGTTTCAGGATCGCATTTAAAAAATGGATTGTTACTAGATCCATAATGTTTACTTAAAAATTCATTGTCTACAGATTCTGTATTGGTATAGATTCCTCGGTATTCCTCATTAATATAAAGCGCAACAAAACTTGCACGCGGACCGTCCATGTATAAATTTGCTAATTCGTAAGTTAAGGCTTCTCGAACCATACTAGGATCGGTATAACAATTCGCTAATTTAATTTTGTCTTTCCCTTGATATTCTTGACCTGATACTATATAGTTAAGGTCAATGTTGAATGGGTTCTTATTACTTGTGGTGTCCATTGAACTGTTCCCTTTGTAACGCACGCCGCAACTGTCAAATTCTGTTCCGTCAATAATAACGTCAGCTAATATTCTACCAGTTCCGCTTCCGGTTCCTGCTCCGTCACTTGCTAGTGAGTCGAGAATATGATCCCAATTGTCATCAAAAAAAGTAATTTCTACTTTATGTACAACATCAACATTAAAAAAGCTTTGAGCATTAATATAATAGGTACTAAAAAGAAGTAGGGTTGAGGTAAATAGTAGTTTCATAGGCGGTTGCTTGTTCATGTAAATTTAACAATTTCATAATAAACTACTTAAGCTATAGATTATAGCACCATAATTAAAGACATTGTTAACACAATGTTATGTCGAGAAAAAAGATTTTACCCCTATTGATAGTAGTTGCTATTATTGAACAACAAATTTCACCTGCTCAACTTTACTATCTTTTATAATGCGTAAAAGGTAAGTCCCTGAACCTAAATTTGAGGTATTAATAGAGGTTGTGTTTTGATATTCGCCACATAGCTTGCCTGATAAATCAAACACTTGAATCTCTGCCCCTGATAGATCAATACCTGTAATGTTGAGGATGCCAGATGTTGGATTTGGGTAGACACTCCAATCCAATGGTTTTTTAATTTCCATCCAACCAGTTGTTGCTAACGCTTTTTTAATGGCTGCATATGCATTGATCTTTCCCCATCCCCATTTTGTGTCGCCGTCCTCTGGTATTTCGCCTGTATAAAAATCTTCACGAGCAGTGGCAATCACAATCAATTTCACTTGCCATGGCGATAAATATGGATTTGCCTCTAACATTAAAGCCGCAATTCCAGCCACTGCAGGACTTGACATTGAGGTTCCGCTAAATTTTGCAAAAGGATAATCACGACCATCAAAAGAAACCGAAGTTATTTCGGTATAACCATTGTCAGTGTAAGATGATATTGAAGATCCTACAGAAACGCCAGGTGCCGAGATGTCTGGCTTGAGTTGATCATTCATCATTGGGCCAACGCTTGAGAATGTTGCAGGTCCTCCGCCTATTAATGTTCCACCACCAGTTAAATAACTAGCAGAAAATGCAGCAACGGTAATGGCTGTATTTGAACAAGCCGGTGCTCCAATGCCATATAAATTGTCACCTGCAGTGTAATCTGCTCCAATTGAGCTAAAGGGCATTCCCCAGTTTCCTACATCTGTGGTTAATTCTGTTACATTCCAATAATGCACCGTTCCAGAAGATGCAGCTGATTTTAATATGATTTTATAACCTGGGGCACTTTTTTTAATGCGTAAACGCATTTGTGGTCGATCGTTTGTGGGGTAAGCTGCATCCATTGATAGGTTGTAGAAAATCGTATCAGTTGTTGCAGGAACAATTAAAAATGAATCTATATAAGTGTCGGTAGTCAGTGTGTTGTACCAAGGCGTTTCAACTTGTAAAATATTACTACCGTTTAACACACGGAAACCTCCTAAAAATGATTCGTCTTCTTCTCCCCAAGCGTGAATACTCTGCCCCCATAAATTTGGTGTAGCGCCTGTGTAAAACATGATTCGTGATTGTAAAGTATCACCTGTAAATTCTTTTTTAATGTGAAAATCTACGTTTCCATTATTTCCTCCAGAGGTTACAAAAAGTACCCCCATTTCTGAATAATTATCAAGGGCTTGAGAAAGAATAGAAGTGCCATCTAAAGCTCCAGTGTGGTATAGGCCCCAACTCATATTAATTACTAGGCGTTTACCTTCATCTTGTGCTTTTGTATACATCCATTCCCAGGCATCTAATATTGCTCCTTCGTCCACTAAAAATGTTGTAAACAAAAATTGCGATTCAAATGCCACCCCTCTATAAATTGTTCCGGCACCACTTCCTCCAGCAATTCCAGCAACGTGGCTTCCATGCGTAGCAAAAGAATAAATGTTGGCGGTGTCAGCTTGTGCGGCGTCTAATGTTGCAGGAGAATTATATTCAGTGCCGTAATCGTAATCTGCTGGTGATGGTCCCGAGTTTTTAAATTGATCCCAGGCTGCTAAAATTCGAGTATCTTCTAATAAGGTGTCAAAAAACATAGGGTGCGAATAGTCAAATCCCCAATCAGTTACTCCAATTAATACGTCTTTACCAGTAAATGCACTTGGCAAACCTAAACCGCGGTGAACACTGTCAACTTTGGTGTCAAATAATACTTTGTTTAAGTCGGGTTTAATTTTATTTGCTACTTGTAATTCTGTTACGCCAGAAATCTCATATACGTTTGCTAATTGATCTAATGGAAATTTAAGACTAACAATATTTGCCACACGCGATCCCACCATAATTCCTTGGGCTTCTAAATCTGCAGAATCGAAATTGGCATCAACTTTAACCAGAAGAGAAAGATAATTAGTGTGTTTAATCGAGTTGATAGGGTATTTAGCTTTTATTTCATCAGAAATACCATTTTTGGAATTTTTTACTGCGTTTACGACAGCATCAATATCTGCTCGACAATTGTTTGAAACGCGCATTTGAGCTGATAAAGAAAGCGTAAAAATAAATGATAATATAAAAAGTAATTTTCTCATAATCTATTTAGTCTAAGCATTAAAGTTAGGTAAAAATGCGAAGTTATAAGCGATTAATATTTGGGTTAGATCTTTAGAATTTATCCCAATTTCATAATCCGTATTTAATTAAGAGATTAAAACTCAATTCCAATAAGCACAATGTCATCCGTTTGCTCTTCTTGTCCTTTCCATTTTTCTAAATCCATTTTGAGAAGGTTGTACTGCGTTTCCATGTTTTTGTGTTGAATGTTAGAAAGCAGGTTCGTAAATCGTCGTTTTGTGTATTTTTTGTCATAAAGCCCTCCAAACTGATCAACAAATCCGTCTGACATCATGTAAATACGATCGCCAATATTGAATTCTTGAATATGGAGTTTAAATTCTCCTGTATGGCTTTTTATTCCTTTAGGCGTAAACCCTATTGATCTTCTGTCTCCACGAATTTCCATTATTTCATTTTCTTGAAACATCAAGAGTGAGTGGTAGGCACCTGAGAAATATACGAGCTGATTTTCATAATCAATTTTACACAGTGCTATGTCCATTCCGTCCATGATGGGGTGCTTTTCGTTTTCATGGTTGGACAAATAAGTGATCATCATTTCATTGACCTCATAAAGCAACTTGTCAGGGTTGAGACTTGGCGTATTATCTTTTTTAGCGGCTAACTCCATTACAAACTTGCAAATTATTGTCAAAAAAGCGCCTGGCACGCCATGTCCTGTGCAATCAATTGTTGCAATTATTGCTTCACGTGGTCCCGTTTCCCAAAACAAATAAAAATCACCACTAACAATATCTTTAGGCTGAAACAAGATGAATGAATCAGCAAAAAACTGCGTTAAATAATTTTTAGGAGGTAAAATGGCATCTTGAATTTTTTTAGCATAATTAATACTTTGCGTAATGCTTAAATGTTGATTTGCAATCAATTCATTTTGCATCATTATTTTTTCAGTTCGCTGTTTTACTTTTTCTTCAAGCGACAAATAAAGGTTTAAAACTCGTTTCCTTTCTGCTTTCACTCTATCCTCGGCTTCGTAAGATTCCAAGGCAGATTTAACAGTCAAGTTTAAATCATCTATATTCCACGGTTTTGAAATAAACCGGTACAGCCCTGCATGATTTATGGCATTAATTATATTTTCTTGGCTTGCTTGTCCTGTCAATAGAATTCGAACAATTTGTGGATATAATTTTTTTACTTCAGCCAAAAATTCATCACCTGCTAGCCCTGGCATAATTTGATCGGAAAGAATTAAATGAGGGAGATTGTTTTCCTCTTCCAATTCTTTTAACAGTAGCAAAGCATCTTCTCCGCTTTGAGCCGTTTCAATTATAAAGTTTACTCCAAAAAATTGTTTGAGTTGTGTTTTTAAACTTCTAAGTATGCTTTCTTCATCATCCACGCAAAGCACATAAATAGTTTCCTTAAAATCGTTATTTTCAATCATTTCATGAATCAAAGATAAAATGTCTTCTTTGTCCCATGGTTTGCGAATTGCTCTTTCTACGTCCACTTCTAGCATCAATTCTTCCATCTCTTGTTCTGAAGCTTGCCCAGTAAGCACTATTTTTTTCGATTTAGGAAAATTGTAATGTATTTCCTTTAAAAACATTGCCGCATCTGTTCCTGGCATAATCCAATCGCTAAAAACAATGGAAGGAATGTCTAGCATATCACATTCTTCCAAGATTTCCATTGCCTCATCTACTTTAGTTGTAAATTCTAAGTTGCAGGATTCAAATAGTACTGGTTTTAGTTGGTTCTTTAGTCCTTGAAGAATAATGTCTTCATCATCTACAAATAATATGGTTGGTTTCATATTGCTCCAATTTAAATAGCATTAAGCCAGTTAATGCTATCTTCTAATGAGCTGAAGAATTGATATTTAAACAGAGCGTTTGGGTCGTCTTCCACAGTTAGCTCAATCGATAGTTTGGCAAGAATTTCTTCACCTAAACAATAAGCTTTTGATTTTATACCAATATTGGAAATTTGCGGATAAAAATTGTTGTGCATCCATGTTTGAACTGTAGGTTCCATTGTTGGTCCACCATCCAAGGTGTTTATAATGAGTTTTGATACCTCTTTTTCAGACGTTTGGTTGGCAGCCATTTGATCACCAAAAATGCGCATCTCATTAATGTATGCTTCTCCAAATATTTCTTGTGATTTTGATTTGAAACGTTGTTCAAAAATGTTGTTGTCTTCGTGTAAATAAATAGTTTGGTAGTCGTTTTCAAATAATTGTTTCATAGCTTATTGATTAAAAATTAGTGTTATAGTTGTTGATACATTTTCTTTTACATCAACCCTTATAATGGCATTATGTTCATCAGCAATCCGTTTTACAATTGAAAGTCCAAGCCCAGTTCCTTCACCTATGGCCTTTGTGGTGAAAAAAGGATTAAACATTTTCTTTTGCACTTCAGGTGTTAAACTTCCAATAAAGTCCTTAACATAGACCTCAATTTTGTCTTGTTTATTACATATTCCTACTTCAATTTTTCCCTTAAACAGACTTACTTGCAAGGCGTTAAAAAGTAGGTTGGTCCATATTTGTGATATTTGGTCAGGAATTGCCGTTATGTTTGGTACATCATCATCATAGTTTCTAACAAGTTCTACTTGTTTCATGTTTGAATGGTAAATGTCCAAAACAATATTTAGCGATTCTTTTAATGAGAATGACTGCGCTTTCTCTTTTTGCAAATGGGTGTAGCTTTTAAGTGTAAATACTATTTTGTCCGACTTTTTTACTGATATATCAATCACATTGCAAGAGGAGTGAATCCTGTGAAAATTATTTATTAGGATAAAAATTTCTGAGGCACTGGGACTCATTATTAAAGGAGAGTAGGTTTCAAAATCTTCATTAAAATCTATGTCAACAAGTAGTTCTGATAACACATGACTATCTCTATCATTGAGACCAATTTCTTTTAATTTAAGTTGAAAAGCCTTTCTCTTTTTTCGCTCTTCGCGTGAATTCAATTTAGATAACCGAGATTCATCTATAAGAATAAGGTTTTCAAACAACTCCTGCTGAATAGGGTCTAGTTTTGGGATAACCTTGAGCAAATTCAATTGAATATTTTTAATGCTATATGCAATACTATCTCTGGAGGCATTAACAGCTCCGAGCGGTGTGTTAATTTCATGCGCAACTCCTGCTACTAGTTCCCCCAAAGCAGCCATTTTTTCAGATTCAATTAATTTCTGCTGTGTTTTTTCAAGTTCTTTTAAGGTTCTTTGAATTTTTCCATGAGCCTGAATTAGTAATTCTTTTTGAGCATCTAGGCGCTCTTTTTGAAACAGAAGG
>CAKZPK010000021.1 GCA_937139035.1 uncultured Crocinitomix sp.
GGAGGGGTTAGGGGAGGTTAAAAGCTTAGAATAAAAAAGATATTATTAATCATCACATAAAATCATAAAGAACCTAACATATTATGGGCATTCTTGTTTTCAAATTGAAGTAGGTGGCAAAAAATTATTATTTGACCCCTTTATTTCTCCAAGTGAATTAGCTAATAAAGCAAGGAAAAAACTGACTGACGCAGGAACGTTTGATCATATCAATCCAGATAATATAGAAGCGGATTATATCCTAATTTCTCATGGTCATGAAGATCACGTTGCAGATGCCGAAGCAATTGCTAAAAGGACTGGCGCGTTGATTATTTCTAATTATGAAATCGTTTCATGGTATGGTGCAAAAGGACTGAAAGGTCATCCAGTTAATCATGGCGGACAAAGAAAATTTGATTTTGGAACAGTAAAATACGTCAATGCGGTACATTCAAGCGTTCTACCAGACGGAACCTATGGCGGAAATCCAGGCGGTTTTGTAATTACAAATGAAGAAGAAGGCACTTTTTATTTTGCAGGAGATACGGCTTTGACTTGGGATATGAAACTCATACCTATGACTAGCCCGAAATTGAATTTTGCTATTTTGCCAATGGGCGATAATTTTACAATGGGGATTTCTGATGCTGTTTTAGCGAGTGACTTTATAGAATGCGATAATATTATCGGTTGTCATTATGATACATTTGGTTGGATTGTAATAGATCATAATGTAGCAGCAACGGCATTTGAAACCAAAGGAAAACAATTACATTTGCCAAAAATTGGCGAAGCCATTAATATGTAGGGCGTGGCACGTAGGGCAAAGGCACGCCTTTGCCCCGACATGGCCCACAAATAAAAATACATATAAACAAAAGGATGAAAATAAAACTAAGTATTCTATTAGTATTTTGTATCGGAACGATTGCATTAGCGCAAAACGCTACGGTTTTTGGTACAATTACAGACACGAAAACAGGCGAACCGCTTTTTGCAAGTGTTATTCTTGATAATAAAGGGGTAGAAGCAAATGCAGCAGGTTTATACGAAATTAAAATTCCAGCTAACAAAGATATTACTCTTATTTATTCTTATGTGAATTATATTGCTGATACTGTGGTAGTTAACCTGAAAAAAGGAGAGCGACGACAAATTGACATGACTTTATTGTCAAGGGTTTTTACGGAAGTAGTTGTAGAAGATTCGACACTATTGAATCGAGATTCTGATAAACCTGTTGATGTCAAACCATTGAAATTGATTCCGACGGTTTCCCTAAATTTTGAGCAGGTTTTGGGGGTAATCGGACTTGGTGTGAGTGCAGGAACAGGAGGGGAGTTGAGTTCTCAATACTCAGTTCGAGGCGGGAATTATGATGAAAATTTGATTTATATCAATGACTTTGAAATCTATCGACCGTTCTTGATTCGCTCTGGACAACAAGAGGGGTTGTCTTTTCCTAATATTGATTTAATTCGAGATATTTCATTCTCTTCTGGTGGTTTTGATGCAAAATACGGCGATAAATTATCTTCGGTTTTGAATATTAATTACAAAAGACCTGACTCATTGAAAGCCTCAATTGGTATGAGTTTGCTCGGTGGTTCTGCTCATTTGGAAGGTGCTGTTTATAAAGATAAAAACAAAAAAACGGAAAAAGCTTTTCGTTATTTGATGGGCGCTCGCTACAAAACCACTCAATATTTATTGGGAAGCTTGGATTTAGCAGGAGAATATTCTCCGAACTTTTTCGATTTTCAAGGCGCGTTTAGTTATGATTTTAATGAAAGTTGGCAACTGAGCGTTTTAGGAAATTACAACACCAGTGAATATTATTTTCAGCCTTCGCAACGAAATTCTACACTAGGAGTAATTGATTTTGCCTTGCAATTAAATGTAGATTTTGAAGGGCAAGAAATTGATGAATTTAATACTTACATGGGCGGTATTGCGTTGACAAATATCAATAAAGAACACAATTATTTTCTGAAATTATTGGCTTCTCGATATGGTAGTCAAGAAAATGAAGAGTTCGATATTTTGGGGTATTATGAATTGGGTGTTTTAGAAACGGATTTAGGAAGTAGCAATTTTGGAAATGTTGTAAGTATCTTAGGATCAGGGACTGAACATCGTTATGCCCGAAATTATTTGACTTCAAATGTATCAAATATTGCCCACAAAGGCGGCTGGGAATGGGACAAAGAAGGTTCATTAACTACGTTTTTGCAATGGGGCGTGAAGTATCAACGAGAAACTATTTCGGATCAACTGAATGAATGGAAACGCTTAGATTCTGCGGGGTATTCATTAGTATATGATGTTAATCAAGTGTTATTGCAAGATGTAGTGAAAACGGATATTTTGTTGGAATCTAATCGATTTAGTGCTTTTGCACAAAATACTTGGAACGGGGCAGATAGCACAAAAGAATGGAGTTTGACCGCAGGGCTTCGAGCGCAATATTGGGATTTGAATAACGAGTTTCTCTTTATGCCAAG
>CAKZPK010000022.1 GCA_937139035.1 uncultured Crocinitomix sp.
CCAACTGCTGGGGCAAGAATTAGGGAGTTATATTCTGTCTTAACTTCATCATCATTAGTGTAATTACTCACTTCGGTTATCCCCCCATGTGCACTTAAAAATCTCTTATCTTTTTTTAAATAGAAATAATTATTCGAAACCACATTAAAAGAAATAGTGTTTGAAAAGTATTTCGTTTCCTCCACTACATCTGGATTTACAGACTTAAACCTTATATAATTAGACAGTCTCGCATTTACAGCTCCTTGATACGAGTCTGAGTTTTTATAAAATTGGTAATTTACATTGAATACATTTGAAAATGAACTTTCAATACTCGCACCCCAAGCGAAATTACTTCCGCCAATTTCATTTAAAAAATCTAATGAAGAAAGAGAAAATTCAGGAGCTTTATATTCTTTTAAAAAGTTTTCCGGAGTTTGAGTAGTTGCTGTTTTCGCAATGAGCATCACACTTATTAGTGCAATAAGAAATTTATAAGAATTCATTAAAATGGATTATTTTTAATTCACGCAATATACTAAAATTGCACTAAAGCGGGAATTGCTACATGCTCCGTAAAAATGAATAAACGGCCTTTATTTGAAGGTTGTATTTTAATCTAGTGGTAGAGACGTATTTCAGTTAATAATCCTAGTCACTTTAAAGAGTTGCTTTAGCGTGACTGACAGCTTTAAACTCTGTACCTCCCCATTCAACCAAGGTAAAACCATTCCGTTTAAAGCTAGGGAATTCGGTTGTTACTAATCGGTAGGGACTTGCAGATAGTTCTGTTCCTTGGAACAACATATACACTCTTAATTGCGAATCTGGCTGAGGAGACACATCTAGGGAAGCCACGTTTTGATCGTACTCCTCTCCTACTAAAAACTGAATAGTAGCATAACTATGAGCTGTTAAACGAGGCCCCCAATAGGTAATAAAATCCGTTCTTTCGGTACTATTAAACCCAATAGCCTCCAATTTTGATTCTAAAAACTGAATGGTAGAATCTGTATTTATAAAATAACCTGCTAATTGACCTCCATTCTTATTGAAACTCAAGTTTTCACATTCTCCTTCCCAAAAAAGATAAGGATATGCCTGATCATTTACTTTTAAACCACTGGAAGATACATTTGCATTCCAACCATCCTCATATGCAGGATATGTAAAAGTAAACTCACCTTTTGGTTGCAAACTTATAGATGCATCAATTTCTTCATCAGAATAAAGGTAGATTACCGGCTTTTCAGCGACAGGATTATCAATATATACAATTCGTCTTTGCGCTACAAAATTAACGGTAATAATGTGTTGACTTTTAAAATCGTAATTCCAGCAAACAATCTCTTCATAGTCTTGATGAAAGCAATAGAAACTAGTATCCTTAGAGCTTAGTTTTAATTTAAACTTTCCATCAGTATCCGTAAGAATGTAACGTGTGCGGCTAGTTTCACCAACTACAGCACCAGGAATCCCCTCTTTTGTACCTTCTTCATAAACTCTTCCTTGAATAATACAAGTTCCTGCGGGAATGTCTGCCGAGTATTTATCTGAAACAACGGTATAATATCCTGGAGGCTCAGATTCTGCAAAAACACTGGAGATTCCTACTAGGCTTACAAGTATTGTGGTTATTAATTTCATAGTTATAAAGTAATTAAAGTTTTTAATTCTGATCCGCCCCACTCAATCAAAGTAAAACCTTTGCGTTCAAACGGCTCAAATTGTTGCGGAGTAAAGTCAATGTTAGGAACATCTTGATAAGTAGTGTACAATAAGTATACCCTTTTTAGTGATTCAGGTTCTGGGCTCACCGTTAATTCTGCAATATTTGATGTATATAAATCATCCACTAAAAATTGAACAAATACATATTCATCAACAGCCATTTTTGGAGCCCAAAATGTAATAAAATCGGTTTGTTCTGTTCTATTTAAACCAATATCGCCCAATTGCCTTTCTAAAAACTCTACTAAAGTATCCGTAGCAACCAATTGTCCAGCTAATTCGTTTTCGTTCTTCTCATAGGTCAAATGATCAATCTCCCCTTCCCAAAACAGGTACGGATAGGTTCTTTTAGAATCATGAACTCCGCCTGCATCTACAGTAACATTCCAACCTTCCTTGTATTCAGGATAAGTGAAGGTTAATTCACCCAAATAATCCAATGCTAGAGAAACATTAAGCGTTGTGGTAGAATACAGATAGACAACTGGCTTAAAGGACACAACTGGTGTCTTTCGATCCTGTTCAATTTTTATTGGCAATCTAAATTCTACTTCAACCGTGTGTCCCGCTCGAAAGTCATATCTTGACATTGCGATTTCATCATAACCATCCATAAATACAAAAAGAGAAGTATCTGAATCATGAATAATCATATCATATGCACCATTAGCGTCTGTCAATGCAGATGTTTCTTCATCTATAGTGCTAACTAACGCTCCTGCCAAACCTTTGCCATTATAATCCAAAACATGCCCCTTAACTCTTACTTGACCTGTTAAGAGATCATTTGTATAAGTGTCTGACTTTATTGTATAATGCGGCAATGCTCTATAAAAATCGATAGCACTTGCACCAATTGACACTCCAAATACTAAAATGGTTAAAATTATCCTCATAGTTGATTCGTATTAATATTCATCTCACTACCTCCCCATTCAATAACCGTAAAACCATTGCGATTAATTGGCTTAAAAATTTGCGGATTAAGATCTAAATTATGAGATTCTGATATTGGAGTAAACAACATATAAACTCGGCGTAAATGATCAGGCTTAGGAGTGATGCTTATTTCTGCAATGTTTTCGGCATAAGCTTCATCAACCATAAATTGAATGAATACGTGTTCGTTTTCAATGATACGAGGCGCCCAATAAGTTATAAAATCTGTTTGTTCTTGGCGATTTAAGCTCAACGCGGTAAGCTGATCTTCAAAAAAACTGATTATGGTATCGGTTTGAACAAAAAAGCCATCATACGCTCCATTTTTATTCTCCTGAAAGCTTAAAGATGATGTTTCGCCCTCCCAAAACAGATAGGGATATGAATTTCCGTCGTCCGTTTTTAAACTACCAGACTCATTAACTGCTACTTTCCAACCTTCATTATAAGCAGGATAAGAAAATGTAAAGTCACCATTAAAATTCAAATCAATTGTAGCAGTTAATGGCTGTTCAGAATAACAATAAATAACAGGTTTATCCACTTCCATCATAATTTGCGGATCTGTTGGATAAAAATGCACCGTTACTTCATGACTACTTTTAAAATCATATGGAGACATAATTATTTCACCATAATTGGGGGAATAGAAAAACACAATGCTGTCAGTTGTAGGAATTATTAAATCAAAAGTCCCTTCAGCAATCTTAGCTTTTCGTGTCATGTCATAATTTGCAACAAACCCTTTTCTAACAACACTTGAATCAGTCAAAACCACTCTCCCTTTCACCTTGCAATAACCTTCTGGCACTTGGGTTGACACAGAGTCGCTAATGATCGTATATGGTACTATCAACCTTAATTCAGACTTGGCGGTTAAACTCCCCATTGTCATGAGTAATAAAATTGTAATGAGCTCTTTCATGTTTAAAATTTAAGGTCTAAAAAATTCAATTCAGTTCCGCCCCATTCCAATACTGTAAAACCATTTCGTTGAAACGGCGCAAAGCTTTGAGGAACCATATTGATTCCAATAAAAGCGTTATCTAACGGAGCCATTAATAAATAAACTCTTCGCATAGCGTCAGGTTGCGGTGAGATAGCAATATCTGCTATACTATTTTTGTAGGCATCATCTAACAAAAACTGAACAACGGCATATTCTTCTTTTGAAAGTAATGGAGCCCAGAATGTGATAAAATCAGTTTGTTCCACCTCATTCAACCCTAATGCGGATAGTTGATTTTCAAGAAAAGAGATACATGTGTCTGTTTTAATGATCCACCCTTCCATTTGTTTTTCTGTAAAGTCAAAGAATAAGCCATCCGTCTCAGCTTCCCAAAACAGGTAAGGAAATTCCTTGTTTGATTTTAAGTCAATAATGCCGCCATTGGGCTGAACAGAAACATTCCAACCGTTATCATATTTAGGATAAGTAAAAGTAAACTCACCTTTAGGAACAATATTAACCTGAGCTTTTAAAGGAGTATTATTATATAGATAGATGACAGGTTTTTTCATGATCTGACGCTCCTGGCTTAAGTAAACATCAATTGTTATTCTATGTTTGCTTTTAAAATTTGGATTAAGCTCATAAATTTCAGACCATCCTGAACGGTAGCAATAAAAAAGGGTATCATTTGCTTTTGCATTCAGGGTGAAATTCCCTAGGCTATCTGTTAAAGTTTCGTTTGAGCTTGTTCCTATTCTAACATCAGACAATGGCAAAGTGCTTGAAAACATTTTAACATTGCCCTCAATAATCACTTCTCCTTTAGGAATAGAATCATCCTTTACATCTGAAACAATAGTCCAACCTGGCAACCCTAACAACTCAAGATTACGCGCATGCATAATGCCTGTCATGTTAATCAGTAAGCCCAATAATAGATATTTCATAGTTCCTTTTTTAGTTGATACAATTAACATTAAAAAAGGTTCAATACAAATACGAATGATTGATAATTGGCTTTAGAAACCTTCCTTAATTTTTTGGAAATGCTCAAATTTAGATTTGATATATGTCACTAAATCATAATCTGAAGCTGACTTAAGAAAATCGATATTCAAATTTAAAAAACGAATAAACTCGTCGAAATCTTCTTCAGATAAATCAAAAATATCATTGTGAACATATACGCGCAATATTTCTTTCACTACATCATATTGCTGGTCTTTGTATTCCATTTCAGCAACATAGCGTTTTGTTTTTTCTCGTTTACTAAATGCGAGATACAAAGCCGTAATAGGACTTTCAATTGCGTTAACAACTGTAACGGTAGCCACTTCACGCTTTGCAATATTTGCCCGCTCTTCTTTTAATTCTTCTAATGTTTTTAATGGACGAACTATAACCTCTTCAGTAGTGATTGACAATTCTTCAATATAAAATTTGTTGTTGTATACTTTATGATAAGAACTATCTGCATAGGACAGGTAAATAGTTTGATATCCTCGAACAGAAATACCGATTGTGTCTGTTTTTTTTACTGTGATACTAAAATTACCTGTGTAATCACCAAAAATACCTTTACCAACTGTTTTATTCAAAACTACAACATTGTAGAATCCAACGCTGTAATTTGTATCTAACACTCTACCTTTTAAGGTAATGAGTGAGTCATTATAATTAGCACTTTGACCGTAAGTAAAAGTGCTAATGAATAAGGTTATAAAAAAGATTAATTTCATTCGTTCTACGAAGTAACAAAAATTAGACCAATCTGAACGTTAAATAGTGTTAATTGAATCCTCAATACAGGATGATTTTCTTTACTTCATTATTGACACGCACTAAATAAAGTCCCTTAGTCCAACCTGCTACATCCATGTAAATATAAGAATCAATAGCCGTGCTTTCATAGATTATTCGGCCATTTACATCAAACACTTGAACATTGGCTGGCATTCCAATTTCAGTAAGGTAAATTATTGCACTTGGCTGACTATAGATCATACGAAAGCTTACAGGGGCAGTTGAAATAATATTTAATCGATACATTTCATTCCTGCGATTAAAGGACTCATCAATACCAGCAATAAAAAAAACGCCGTGGAAAGGAATGGTCGCCGAAGCTAAACCTTTACGCTTAGACATTGGTGGCACAGGAATCTCTGTCCAAGCCTTTTGAATAGGATCAAATGCCCAGAAATCATTTAACATTAGCCCTGCCTCATTTTGGCCAGACCCAACAATACCAAAACCATTATACGCTTCTGCTTTAGCATAATATCTAGCATCAGCAGGAAAGTCAATTTCTTGGTTCCAGTCATCTTCTAACGGATTATATTTCCAAAAATCATTCAAATAAACGCCTGTACAATCTCTGCCCAAACCTAAATAACCAAAATCAAATAACTCAAAAGACACGGTCTCATAACACGGTAATTTTGGCAAATCACTTACCTGTCTCCACTCATCCTGTTTAGGATTATAACACCAAAAATCTTTATAAATCTCCTCCCAACTTCGTCCAGAACCAACATATAACTCATTATTTAAAACAAAACTTGCAGCCTGCCAACGTGGTGCAGCTGGTAATTTGGCTAATTGAGCCCAAGTGTTGGTTGTAGGATCATATTCCCACAAGTCATTTAATGGATTGTTAAAACGATCAATTCCTCCACAGAGATATCCCTTATTGCCAATAGTTGCCGCAACTGAATATTGACGCGCAACTCCTGGAAAAGGAGCTATTAATGCCCAAGTATTCGTTGACGTACTATACTTATAAAAAATATTGCTTTGACTAAAACCGCCGTGATTTCCAGATCCGAAATAAATTGTATCTGCAATTGAAAATGCAATAGCATCATCACGTCCTAAATCAGGATAATTAACTAGGCTTTTCCATTCCCAATCAATCGTTTGGCTATCCCCAAATAAAGGAAAGCTTAAAAAGAATATTATGGTTAAGTGCCTTATCAATGTCATTAATAATCCTCCATAACAACACTAGAAGGTTTATTTCTATAAACAGCCATCAATTCCCAACACCAGTCTTCTCCAATCACTTTATCGAATGATTGAATCACATCTTTAATACTTTTATCACTATCTCTATAAAGTGGTTGATAGTCCTTCATTATATCTACAAATCGCATGTTGCGTTCACTTCGTAATCGTTTATCAATTGTAAACAAAAAAGTAGTACTCCCCCAATACATATGCGAGTAGTTATAATTATCTAATAAACTATCTGACACTTCTATAAAAGTTTTGGTGCTTGAGTTGTAATAGGCCTTTGCTTCAGTTATTTTACTGTGATATAACGAATCAAATTCAATTTGCGTATAAAGTCCTTGGTCCATCATAGTTTGTCGACTCAAAAATGTTGCAAATCCTTCAGAAAACCACTTGTTTTTACTGCCTAAAAAAGGAATAGATAAATGGCTAAACTCGTGCTGTGCAGTCCAATCTCTTAAAAGCTCATCTTTAGTTGCCGTTGGATTTACATATAAATGAACCTGGTTCTTACCTTCGCGCCTTCGTGCAAAACCAAATGGTACAGGACGGTTTTTAGAATCAGAACGAATAATATTTACATAAACATCAAATTGATATTGACCTAAGGTTTTATTAGTTGCTTCACTAACCTCCGTTATCCAATCCTTCACTTTTTCTTGTTCCTCAGAAGTGAAGTCACCTTCCCACGACCAAATAAGGTCGTAATCTTTGATTGTTTTTTCAATAAACTCATAATCACCACTCATTTCTACATCTTGCGTTTCCTCATTAACATCTTTTTCAGGAGATGTACATGAAATTAAAACGCTTAGAATAAATACTGTGGATATAAACTGCTTCATTTAAATGAATTATGACAAACTGCTTTTGCAATCGTCTTATTGAATCAGTTTAAAGTTATTAATAAATGTACTATATAGCTTATTGTGCGGAGAATTCTTTACTCGGCTGTGCTAAATTCCTTTTCACAGAGCAAGTTCACCCAATTGTCTTCACTTACTGCCATCATGGTAATTCTGTACGTTTTGTTAGGTAATAAGGATGGTGCTGGGTCAACATCTTTGATATTTAGAACCACATTACTTAAATCATAAAAAGTAAAGTTCTTTTCATAGGTATAAGTGCCAGAAATCAAATTCCCATCCAAATCTGAGATTACTTGGAAGTAAATGACGTTTTCATTAATCAATCCATCTTCCCATTCAAACTCAGGATTAACTCCATTCTCTGTGATAGTCAATAGATCTGGATTTATTTCCGTGGGCTTAGTATTTGTTTTAATGCGGATTGGTGTGCACACATGCAATTTACCAGCTGTTTTATAAGTGACCACTCCCATACGTTCATTTACAAACCCGGTATTATTGAATTTCCATAAATAACCATTAAATACGGGGCTATCCGTCATAAACTTTTGAGTGTACTTTGTAAAGTCCAATGAATCTGCCAAATTATAAGCTTCGAAATAGCGGTAATCAGTTGCACCAGCCACTGGGTAAAAAAATACGGATGTTGGAAAACTTCCAGTACCATCTAAACCATCTGCAGTTCCAGCCGCGCACGCTATTAAATCATCTCTTTCTAAATCGCTGTTTTCGGCCAGATACTCGGCCAAATTATCTGTTTTGTACTCTTTTTTACAAGCGGTTATCAATAAAACGCCAAGTAAAATAATAAACGTGTAAGACTTAGATTGCATAATGTATTTTTATTGCCCTCTTAGACGTTCTTGTACTGTTTCAATTACAAAACAAATGGTTATTTATCCAAACGATCTAGGTTTTCAGTTGTTAAATGGTTAGTCACTTCACCAGTATTAAGCGTAGTGGCAGGTTCAAACAAAAGTATCTTAACCTCTTCTGGAGCAAAAGGCTTATGATTTACGCCTTTAGGGATAACGACAAATTCACCTTCATTGAGTTCAATCGTCTTCTCCTCTAATTCAATCAAAAGTCTTCCTTCAAT
>CAKZPK010000023.1 GCA_937139035.1 uncultured Crocinitomix sp.
CACAGCAGCAAGATCAGTTAATGAAAAAGATTTATAATCATAATGCTTATTTATCGGATACGGTTATGATTAAAATGGCTGAAGCCTCTAATTTTTCTCAAAATGTATTAAAAGATGTCTTGTTAACGCAAGGGCAAATGTCTCAGGATGTCTTGTTAGCTATTGCTAGTGAATTAAATTCTAATGCTGATTTTGCAGTAGAAGCCTTGCTTTTAAATCAGCCCATTTTAACCGATACAATTTTTTATGAAGTGGCCGAAAATAGTACTTTGTCTAACAATGTTGTATTTGCCATTTTTAGTAGTGCACAATCCTACCCTTCAGATAACGCGCTAATTTCTTTATTGAATCGCACTCCCGCTATTTCTGAGCGTAGTTTAGTCTCGTTATTACAGGCAAGTGATCATTATTTTGGGGACTCATTATCAGCGAAGGTCTACGCAGAATTTAGCGAAGAGAATGCAGATCAGACTTTCCAGTACCAAGAAGACATGAACCCTTATGGTACTTTATGTAATGATGAAGTAATAGAAGGAAGAGATTATATTGCATCTATTACTGAGTACGATTATTATGAGGCGAATTATGACGGATCAACAGTTGCAGAAGGATTCAAAAAGTTAATGAGTTTAGAAGATGTTGAAGGAAAGGTGGTAAGACCATTTGGTGCGGATATTACTTTGACCAACATTAAACTCAAGCATCAACCCTCTTGGCAACTTTTTAAAACAAAATCTTACTCACCTGATTATCCAGAAGCATATCAAGAACAGGAGTTTTATTACTATTTTGATTTGCTCAATAGAAAAAGTCGCCATTTTATGTATTATGATTTAGAAAGCGACACCTACACGTATGGTGTAGATGATGAGGTGTATTATAACGACACCGCTATTTTTTGTTCTAATTGGCCAGCAGATCATCAGGCAAGTGAAGCTCTAGCTGGACACATCCCATTGCATGATGGAGAGAAAAATGCACAACGAAATAATTTAAGAAGCATAGCATTTCAAAAAACAACCTTTACAAAAAACAATCAATTTGAGCCTGCTATTATGCGCTCTGAATATTACAATTATGATAGTAGATGGAATCGTCCCGAAATTGATATCGATTCAATCATTGATTATAGCGGACCGTCTTGTGTAGAATCTGAAGATTATAGTTTAGACTGTGATGACTGTTTCACTATTAAGTGGCGAGGGTCAGAAGATGAAGTAATGGAAGAAGTTCCATGGGGATACTGTGCATATTATGTTGAAGGGGCTATTAAATGTTGTCCTGCATTAGTTGATCCAGCAGATTGTGGCTATTCAGGTGTAAGCCAGATTGGTTGTAATCCTGATAGTGAAGATCCTGGCTTAGATACAATTGGAGTAAAAGTAATGTTAGTTGAAGAGGCATTGGATAGAGGGCTTTATTTTAGAAGTTTTGTGGTGCAAATTGACAGTCTACAATCAAAGGAACCAAAATGGGCAAAAAGAACCGA
Organism: uncultured Crocinitomix sp.; assembly: GCA_937139035.1. Lineage (GTDB taxonomy): Bacteria > Bacteroidota > Bacteroidia > Flavobacteriales_D > Crocinitomicaceae > Crocinitomix. The sequence continues at coordinate 1,490 of CAKZPK010000023.1, forward strand.
TAGTGGAAACTCCTATATCATGGATTTTTATTTAGCCGAAAGTGGAGTTGAAGATGAACATAGTCGAAGAAATGCATATGCTTCTTATCCTTTTGATACATTAACAGCGAGAACTGTTGATGAAAGAAACCGATATACACAAGTTCAATTAGAGCACAATAATTCTGATATTTATACGAAATATGATTATGAATCAACCTTGAAAATCTGGCATAGAAACACGAATAACAGTCCATCTTGTCCTGGTTATGGTAACTATAGTTCTGTGGTGAATAAGAATATTGGGATGCCTACTCAAATTACAGTAGGCTTTGGAAGAGATGATTCAATGGTAACGCGCTACGCTTATTACGCTAATTACGGTGTTGACTCTATTGTCAATCCAAATGGTCACCGTTTGCATTATACTTATGACGATTATGATAGATTGGAAAAGACTTATGACAACTCTCGTTTGTTGACCAATAATAATTATGCATATTGGCAAAGAGATACCAGCTTGTCCTTCCAAAGCAGAACGGCTCAAAATTATGTTGAAACCAATATTTATTCTGGGACAACAGGTGTTGATGAGCATGTTAGAGCCTATATTGACCCACTTGGGCGTAATTATAGTGCGATTACAACCGTAGATAATGATTCTACTCAAGTACATTCTGGTACGGTGTGGTATGACAATTGGGGAAGAATTTCAAGAGCATTTAAGCCCTATAAGCTGAGTAATCAGGCTAGTTTGATTCCAACGTTGGATACAACAATGGCTTATACACATAGCTTGTATGAAGACACGCAAAAAGGGCGTGTACTACGAAGTGCTAAATATGGTATTACCAATATAATGGATGCCCATACCGTTAAGCAGTCCTATAAATTAATTAACGAAGTGATGTTGGCCTGCGAGCTTAACTTAAAAGCACCAGAAGCAGCATTGCTCATTCATCCTGAATTTGACGGTGATTTAAAATTCATTCGTGTTCAAACAGAAGATGAAGATGGAAAACAAATGGTAACCTATACCAATGCGGTTGGTCAACAAGTGGCTACCTTGCAATATGGGGAATTTATATCTGAAGAATTGATTACACTCTTTGCCTATGATAATTATGGTAACCTGACTACTGTGGTTAACCCAGAGGAACAATGGACGCATTATGAGTTTAATATTTTAGGGCAACTGATAAAAGAAACAACAATTGATGCAGGAACCTCTAAATACATGTATAATAAACAAGGTTTACTCTCAATTTCACAAGATGAGAATGGAAGATTAGGAGAAGTTCCTCCGCTGGAGACTGATACTATTCCATTCTTTAGGGTATATGAATATGATGATTATGGTAGGTTATTGGTTCAAAAAAGAGCGTATTGGAAACAGCCAGCTACTTATCCTGTAATTAATAATACTGACATTGATCCACTTTTTTATACAGACACTGTATCTAATATTGATATATATGGAAACCCAATAATAATTGATGCTGGATTAACACCAGAAGAATACTTTGAGTATCATTTCAGCAATAAATCGTCTTATGATTGGATGGCTGAAATGAGTTATGTTGATGATCCTGGTGGGCCAACTCCTAGGGAATCAGTGACAAGTTCTATTACCGATTTTATAAACTTAGCTGGAGGAGTTGCGGAGAAACAGTTTATTTATGGAACTGATACGACACATAACCAATTGGGTAAAGTCAAACAAACTTTTTCTTTTGATAAAGAGGGGGAGATAATTGAAAAAACAAGTTATACCTATAATGACGAAGAACAAACCTTAACAGAATTAATAGAGTTTAGTGCTACAGGTGAGTTTGGTGATCCTTCAAAAGTGGTTACGTCTAAGATAACCTATCCTAAATACAATTATAGAGGTAGTTTAGAATATATGGAGGTGGACATTGCAAATGATGGGGTACTCGATTTTCAGTACAACTACAATTATGATAACTGGAATAGATTAACAGAAATTTGGGTGAGTTACGTTGATGGAGAGGATGGTAATAGAGTGGTGTCATATGAATATAATGATGCACTTGGATTATTAACCGAGACCAAGCATTACGTAAATAACAGCAACGCGGGTTGTGGTGAGCAAGAAGCACAAACGATTGAATATACCTATGACATTCGAGATCGGTTAACTGAAATTTCAAGGGAAGTAGGCGACTATAATTTGTGTTATGATGATAATGTACCGTCTCATGCTGATGTTGCAGCAACTAGAACAACAAGTCAAAACTGGAATGGGAACATTAATGGTACGGTCGCTGACTATAAATTAGATGGTGTAACAAATGCAGGGTCAATGGGTGATTTTGAAAAAGCAACCGTTTATGGATTTAAATATGATTTGGTAAATCGCCTTTACATGGCAGATGCCCATGCAGGAGACCGGATTGACTTGGCAAAACCTAATTCATTCGGAATTGGAGACGTTGAGTATAATTATGACCGTATTGGTAATATTACCAACTTAAAACGTGGCTTAGAATTAGATGGAACAGATTTAGTTAACGAAGAATGGAATTACAGATACGTTGATGGTACAAACCAACTCAAAAAAGTACAAGGTGTGGGCACAACAATTGACCGTAATTACACTTATGATTTAAATGGGAATTTATTGTCTGATGATCATAGGTCACTGAGTGACATTTCTTATGCACGTGCTAATTATCCTTTCCATATGACTAAAGGTTCTACAGAAATTGATTATCTTTATTCAATAAGTGATCAGCGCATTTATAAAGAAACCCAATACGTCATTGACACCACTAAAGAATATTACTTGAAAAATATCGGTATTTTAAATATTGCAGATAATAACTGGACATGGTATGTAAATGGTGCAGATCGGGTAGCTAAAGTTACACCTTTGGAGTATCAGCAACCTAAAAATATTGGAAGCTCCACTCCATCTACTTTAAATGATACTTTAATGAGTCGTTTTTATTTATATGATCATTTAGGGAATACACGAGTGGTTTATACGCCCAAGATTCAATGTCCTACTTTTATTGAATATGAGGTTGATTATGCTGGAGATTACTACCCTTATGGGAAGACATTGAGAGAGTTTGTTTCAGTAGATGAGAAATTCCTCACGACCCAACACGAAAGAGATGTAGAGACAGGACTTGATTATCGTGGGGCCAGATTTTATGATTCGGATGTTGCTCGTTTTTTAAGTTTAGATCCTTTGGCGGCTGATTATCCTAGTTTGAGTGATTATAGTTACGTGTTGGGGAATCCACTTATGTTTATTGATCCTGATGGAAAATCAGCTGATTGGCATTATGAACTAAATGATGATGGAGAAACTCTTTTGGTCGCTGACGAAGGGGATACGTATCAGACCTTTATCGATCAGTTTGGTATAGGTAACGGAACTTCTAAGGATTACATTACATATTTTAAAGAGAATAAAATTTGCCCCAACTGTAATGAAAATTCGGATATAAGCGGTGCCTCAACAGATGCAAACAGCCCTTTTAAAGAGGGGGAATCATTTACAGTTAATGGACATGGTAAGTTGAAGAATTTTTTAGGTGATAGGGGTGTTCAACAAATGGCTTTTGCATACAGAAAATCTGTAGCAAATGGAGAACGATATTTCAAATTGACAGATTATTTTCAAAACGTTTCAGAGATATTAAATGGAGATAGTCCATCAAGAGTCTTTAGTGGTGCACTGACTATTGATGCGAAAAAATATCAAGTTCAGTTTGAGGTAGTATGGTATGATTTAAAAGGTGAAACTGGATATGGAACAGTTCGTTCAAACTTACGATATAGATCAATTATTTTAAAGGCACCTCCTGGAAGCGGTAAAACTAGTTCGCATAGATTTATTGAAGGTAAAGTCAATACAGATACAACACTCCCTGGTGGAAGAATAAATGAAGCAGTAGAAATTTATCATGACCCCAAATACGGACGAATAGTCTTCAACTATTTACAGTTCAAAAAGTAGAACAACCGAAAAGATGAAATATGTATAGCAATAGAAAACTTAAACTCGCCTCAATTACAATATCGTTAGTCATTCTATTGATACTAAATTCTTGCGATTCAGGAACCTCTAGAGAGGAGTTGAATGACTCAACGCAGTCCGATATTACATTTTGTTTAAATCATACCCTTTCAGATTATAGCTTGTTTTGCGATAATTTTGAATTAAAATTAGAGACAGATCTAACGCTTACGGACTCACCTAAAGCCTATGCAGAAGCGTATAAGAATTTGTATGTTGATTCATTGGCACAAGATATAGACCTTAACGCAATTAACTCTCAACAACTTTTTGACTTTAAGAGTAAAATTGGAGTGCCAGTTCTGATTTATGACTGCACTAAAGATCAAAGTACATACAACAACCTGACTCCAAATCAGAGAAGTTTTTATAAATCATTTAATAAAAGTGTACGGCAGGGAGTGATAAACAATGTTAGCTTGTCAGTCGAATTAGATAAAATGACTTCCGAAGAATTTCTTCAGAATGGTATAAAAAAAGTGGCCTTGTACTATTTAATTTATCTACTTTCGAAAGAAGTATCCTATGACCTTAAATTAGAAAATTAACACACTACCTGGATCAATGGATATTGGTTATGGAGGTGATGGTTGGGATCAATATGTTAACCCAAGCGAATTCAAATCTGAAGCATTCGCTTCAGGATGCTGGGTAAATGTATTCGGCGGATGTAGAACGGCAGTTGATGACTGGATTCAGCCAAGTGTTATAGAGCAATTCTCGGAAATATTAGATGTTTATTCTAGAATTTTTGGTTCTAGTGTCAGAACTCAGTATTCGGGAGGTATTGTTAGTGATGAAAATCTTGTTAAGGAAAATGAGGGTGAAATAATCGAATCAAAAATTCCGGTAGGAACTCCCGATTTAAAAATTAAGTATGCATTAGAAGCCCCATATAGGTCGATCATTATTGATGAGCGATTTAGTGAATTTTAATTGATATAAAATGATAAAAAAAACACTCTCTATAATTATCTTGTTAGTAACTAATTGCTATTTGAAGGCACAAGATACAACTATAACGTACTTTGACTCTAAATGGAATGAGACAGAGGTTAATTCACAGGTTTATTATCGAAAGCTTTACAGGAATAAAGATAAATTATGGGTTGTTGAGGATTACTATTCTGATTCTAAAGAATGTCAAATGAAAGGCCAGTATTTGAACAGGGGACTAAAAAAAGAACATGGTGAATTTATATATTATTTTGAAAATGGTGTAATTGATCATAAAGGGCTTTATGAGAAAGGGAAAAAATATGGGGAATGGATTTATTATTTTAAAAATGGAAATACTGATTATTCTGGAGCCTATATAAAAGGTAAAAGACATGGTGAATGGAATTGGTATTTTAAGAATGGGAAAATTGCCTCTAGGGAGATATACAAATATGGTGAGTTAATCAAAATTGAACAATGGGATACGTCTGGAGTTAAAATTCAAAATCCTATAAAATTAGTAGATGCTTCATTCGTTGGAGGAGAAGCCAACATGAATCAATTTATTATAGACAATTTAGTTTATCCAGATGAAGCCAGTCAAAAAGGACAACATGGAATAGTCTATATTCAGTTTGTAGTAGAAAAAGATGGAAGTCTCGCGAATATTGAAATTTCAAAGGGAGCTTATCCAATGTTGAATGAAGCAGCCCTTGAAGTTGTACAGAAAATGCCTAATTGGATTCCTGGTAGACACCATAATCGTTGTATTAGAATGATCTATACACTCCCAATTAATTTTCGATTGGGTTGATGTAAGTATTTTGAGTTGTATGAAGTTAAAAAAGCTGACAATATTATTGATAGTAATTGCATTAACATCCTGCTCAAATAATTTAAAAAATTCGGAATTGAAGACAGAAGAATTGAGAGAGACAAAACATTCGGAGATTATTGACGGAGAAAAAAAAGTAATTAACAAAGAAACAAAAGTGTTTCAATCGGGTGCATATACTAAGGGCTTTAAAAGTGATATTTGGTTATACAAAATCCATGAGGAGAAATTTGAGGTGGATTGGATGACTTACGACAAAGGTGACGGGTTGCAAATAAATAAGCCCAAAGATTGGGAACTGGTTGCAAATCATTTAGTAGCCTTTAATTCGAAAGGGGCTATAAACGGGGAGAATTCTCAAATTGTAGTTTTACATAAGTATAATAATGATAGCCTCGATAATTTTCTGGAGGAGTATCACGCCTTAATGGTTAATGAACTAGAAGAACGCTATGAAATAGTAGATCAAACTAAAGAATGTTTCGTAAACAATGGTGATTATTTTATTATTTCAAAGTTTTATTTTATGAATAATGGAGAACTTTATAAATGTTATAACCTTTTGAACGAAAAGAATGATTTGCTAACTGAAGTCACTTACTACTATAAATCTGAAAATTGGAAAATGCATTATAATATCTTTTTAGATTTTGTTAATGGAATTAAGTTTGATGGTGTTTTTCTAACTAATCATGAAAAGGATTTATTTGATCCTTTAGGGTTTGAGCTTTGTTCAAATTAGTTTTGATAACTTTTATTTATACTTTTTAGGAAAGCTAGACAATGTATCACCTTGAATTACCAGTATAGTGATGGGTAAAGGTTAGTTATACGAGAAAAAAAATAATTGAAAAGGTTTGTAATTGAGGGAGGGTTTGAGATATAATTCCACAGTAAACATTTGTTCACTTTTGCGCGTTTTTGCATGAAATTTAATCTCTACCACCTCAATAATTACTAAGTTTATTGACCTGACCCCATTATTGATAGGGCGGGGTCACTGCTTCGAATGATCACCCCGTAGGGATCACTGAAGTTAATCCAGTATAGCCCACAAAAGAAGAAGTCATTTTTTGATTAAAATGATTTTAACAGGCATTTTAAGATGCTGTTATAAGCTCTAAGTCTATTTTTTGCTAGACATTAAGTAAAATTTACTCATTCACAATGAATATATTTTTCTAGTAAATTCTTTTGTGTAGAAAGTATGCCGCCTAGTTTTTGAGAAACCTTGGCATATGAAACTGTAAAAGATGAAATTTGCTTTTCGTAATTGAAAAAGATGAAAGTAATTGGACGCTTCATTTCTTTTGAGGTTGAAATAATCTCTTTCACTTTTTCTCCTTGAATAGTTGAGTTTCCTGTAGCATCAGTTTCTAAATCGAAATAATGTTCAATGGCATCTCCCTTTTTTATGTTGGATGGAAACCCAATTAGGATTCGAACATTATTATAAATACAGGCTTTACCTTGTCTATAAAGATTAAAGGCAAAAACAATGTCTCCGAAACAATATTCATCATTGTCTTTTAGTAGTTTGATGTATGACTTTAATTTGACCCTAGGGTTAGTCACATCAGTTGAGGCCTTGCTTAATACTTGCGTTACGTATATGTAATTGGCTAAGCCTTCATCATATTCAAAGTTGATTTGACTTCCTTCAAAATCACGGAAAGTCTTCAATTCTTCTTTACTTAATGAATTTGTTTGCGCAAAAGTTCCAGCGGTAATAAATGCAAATACTAATAGGGATAAAAATCTCATTGTAATTTATTAAAATAATGGATGAATAAAGATAATAAACAGTTTTAGGTAAACTAGATTTTAGTACTAAACTCTTATCGTAACATCTATTATAGGTATATAATTAAATGGAAAACATTCAAATATAATGCCAGTGTAATAAATCCAATGGAGCAAAAAAAACAGGATGGTCAAGAACTATGTCTCAATCACCCCGTTTCCAGATTTACACTTTACTAACTTCTTTGTAATTAATTTGTTTATAAGTTAGGACAAAGTTATGGGAAGAGAGGTGATACCTAACTACTGTTTAGAACAAGGTTGAGTCGTTCAGAACATTCTAGAATTGCTGAATGAAAACGGATATGTACCTATTTGTTATAGTGTATGGTTTAGAAAGGATTATTCAAAGAGTAATAATTGCATCTTTCTGAAAATCCAAATGCTCATTATGCCCAACGTAACCCAATTGATTGTTTGTTAATACGGTATCTCCAACTTTAAAATTGGGCACATTGCAATGGCTATGCCCATATATCCAATAATTGATAGAATTATCCATAATAAATGGTGCCAGTTCAGTTGCAAAGGCATCATTTAACAGACTATTCTTGTACATTGTTGGGTAGTTTTTATAAGTAGGAACGTGATGTGAAACTATGATTCTTGAATTAACTTCAGAATTATTTGCCATTTCAGTTTTAAGAAAGTTCATATTATCCCTAAACAGTGCAGTAGAGTCATTAGGGTTGAAAGTATTGTTGCCATTTTTGATATGGTAATAATCACTCATTCCACGCTGAACGTGCCTATAGTTTTGCGGCTTAATTTCAGACCAAAGACTTGTAAATAGTATTTGAATGTCTCCTAAATTGAGCTTATAATTGTTAATCAAATAAATATTTTCTCTGATTTTTATTTCAAATGCACCTGACCGCTGCGAGATGTCAAACCCATAATATTCATGGTTACCTGCAATCCAATACACGGCTTTAAATTGACTTTCAAGTTGATCAAAAAACCAATCAAAATATTCCATCATTTGAAAAGGGATAATATCCCCTGCCAAAACAAGAATATCTCCAGTAGGTACAATTGGGTTTGCTTGATAATACGCCTTGTTTTTTGGAAACTCCAGATGCAAGTCAGAACAATATTGTACAGTTAGTTGAGCCATATACCACTCCAATAATAGCTAATTTTCAGATCAATTGCTAAAACCACTGTGATTCATAGAAGTATGTGTACCTTTGTGCCACTAAAAAATAAATTATGATTATTGCAAATGAAAGTGTCGTAACAATTAACTATACGTTAAAGAATGATGCTGGTGAAATTTTGGATACCTCTGAGGGAAGAGAACCACTTGTTTATTTACACGGTGTTGGTGCATTGATTCCTGGACTTGAAAATGAATTAGCAGGAAAAGCTGCTAGTGAAAAATTGCAAGTAGTAATTGCTCCTGAAAATGCTTATGGTACTCGTCGTGACGAACTAGTTCGTGTAGTGTCAAAAGATGGATTCCAAGGTGATGAGGAATTGACAGAAGGAATGCGCGTACAATTAGATACAGAGCATGGTCCTGCAATTGCTTTAGTTACTAAAGTTGCTGAAGAAGAAGTAACACTTGATTTGAATCATCCATTAGCTGATATGACTTTGCATTTTGATGTTGAAGTAGCCGCTGTTAGAGCTGCAACTGCTGAGGAGATTTCTCACGGTCATGTGCACGGAGAAGGTGGTCACCAACATTAGTCTAAAGGCAAACGATATATAAAACGAGCTTCGAACGACCAGCCATTTTCAAATAATGTGCTGGTTGTTGGGCGGTCGTCACCAATATTTACAGGGCCTAATTTTAGGTTTAAGGTATTATCGTCTTGATAAAATCGGTATTTTCTTAATACTGAAGCTCCTGCTTTTAAGTGAAACCAAACATTTTTACCCAAATTAAATTCTGTAAACGCCCAAACATTATTATCAGCTTTGTCTAAATGATAATTAGGGAAGAATGCTCCAGGGCTTGTTTTATATGAGCCATTAACCCCATCAAATCTTAATCCCGACCTTAACCAATCCTTTGGTTGGTAGCTTAATTCAAGATTGATTGGAATAACAGTTTTTAATCGCCATTTCTCATTGATTTTCCAATTGAAACCAAACAATGGAACGAACATAGGACCAAAAAACTCACCATTATAATAAAGGCCATATTTCCAGTCAAAATTCTCAGATCTACTTGTCGTTCCAAAAGCTAAACCGCCAAGTTGAAAATGACTGATATTAACATTATTATAATCTGTGTTTAATCGAGGAACAGCCATGAACAGCATTTTTGATTTTGCATTCCATTTATGCTCAAGCCCCAATTGTAAGGTGCTCGAAGCAAATTCATAATTTAATGCTCCACTAAATATATCATCTTGTACGGTGATGGTATTGTGCTGATATTCTAAACCTACAATAAATACATTTTCGTCATTAAGTACAATCGGTAACTTGGCATCTGCAACGTACATATTAAAATTACGTTTTAAGTCAGAATTTCCAACGGCATTGCCAAGAGATGTACGCCAATAAACGTTGGCAAGATCAATTGAGTTTTGAGTAAATCCTGTAAAACAATAAAACAATAGTATGAATATGAATAGGTGTCTCATAGTATAAATGTACAATAATCAGATGTTTGCAAATTATTGAATATCGCAGGTATAAGACTTTGGTTTGCGAAATTTGCAAATAATGGGGTGTCAGATTTTGCTTTTAATCGAATGAAATTATGGCCAATATCCGTGAGTCAACACTTAAATCCGACCAATGGATATGAAATGTTAAATAGTTCTTAATTTCTAATTGATTAACTGTTTTGGCACGGTAATCGCAATTACCATAATTGAATTAGACTAAATGATTCATGGGTTTTGGGTTAAGGCCGCTCTTTCTGTAAGAGCGGTCTTATTTTTTTATATAATATTTTGATCAGTTAGATTTTGCATTACCCACAAAAACAGGAATTCCACGTTTTGTTAAAAATTTCCTAATTTTTTGTTACAACTGCTTTTTGGCACGGTAATCGCAATTACCATAACTGAATTAGACTAAATGATTCATGGGTTTTGGGTTAAGGCCGCTCTTTCTGTAAGGGCGGTCTTATTTTTTGATAAGATATAGGTTACTTTTTAAGAACCTTGGCAATTTTGAAGTAATCAGAATCATGATTAGGAGCATTTTTTAAGGCTTCTTCTTGCGTAATGCTCGGCTTAAATACATCTTCACGTAAAACGTTAATAGCGTCAGTCATAAAAATCAACGGTTCAACACCATCAGTGTCTACTGTGTTTAGCTGATCAACAAAGTCAATAATTTTAGATAAATCCTTTTTGATATTCTCCTTTTCTTCACCATTAAATTCTAGGCGAGCTAAGTGTGCAATATGTTCAACTGTTTCGTTGGTAATTTCCATCTTCAATTATTGTTTTTTGGAGTTATCATCTAATAACGGTCCATTTATCGTTTCAAACGTTTGTTGGCGCAAATTTATTAAATCTTTTTTATCCATTCCTTTAGTTGGAATAG
>CAKZPK010000024.1 GCA_937139035.1 uncultured Crocinitomix sp.
TATTTAAAATTTCACGAGCTGCATTAGGTTTAATTCAAACAGGTTTAGGAAATCCACCAGGGGCTGATGATTTCAATAAAGATATTAATGGGGAAGATTTATCAGTGACGGATCAATTGTTTAATATGGGAGATGGAGTTATTTCTATTGCATTGGCACCTACAAAAGTGATTAAATATGCTTACACTGGAACGAAAATGGCTTATAATGCAGATAAAGCAAGTTTGGAAAAACTTCAAAGATTTACAAGTTTACCTGCAAATGTTAGGGGCATTGTTAAGCAACGTATTTTCGATCAGTATTTTAAGTTTGGTTCTACTATTATTGAATTGGATCGAGTTAACTAGATAACTTTAAATAATTACCTATGACTCCACTAAAAAACATAATAGACAAAGCCACACAACTACACGTAGCCCACATAAATGATACCGCCAATTATGCTATTGACGAAATATATGCCGAGGAACTTGATATCGCAGATGAAAAGTTGAAGAAATTGGTTGAAAAACACGACTTAAACTTTCAAGAGCAAGTTATTTTATTGCTTGCCTTGGCGCCCTATTTCTCACCACAGGTGTTGGATATATTTTTGGCTAAAAACCCCAATTTTGATGTGATTTGCACTGAGTTTGGTGGTGTAAATAAGCCGCCGCACCGCGGTGTTATTCCAACAGGTGAAACGGCGGTTTTTTTATTGGCTGCACGCGATCCTGAAAAGCGAAAAGAGGTAGCCAAATTATTATTACCTACGGCGAAATTAGCAGAGCTTTCGTTGGTTGAATTGGATGTGGTTGGAGATGGCCTTCCGTTATTTAGTGGAAAGTTATTGCCCAATGACGAATTGGTTCAGTTGCTTTTATATGGTGAGGTGATGCCTCCAAAACTTTCTCAAAAATTTCCTGCGCAGCAATTATCTACAGATATGCATTGGGATGATTTGATTATTCCGTCGAGCACACGAAACCAGTTAGAGGATATGAAAAGTTGGTTAAGCCATGTTGACGTATTGCTTGCACATCCCGAGTTAGGCAAGCGTGCTAAAAAGGGGTATAGAACTTTGTTTTATGGCCCTCCAGGAACGGGGAAAACGTTAACAGCAAGTTTATTAGGTAAAACTGCTGACAGACCTGTTTTTAGAATTGATTTGTCGCTTTTAGTATCAAAATATATTGGTGAAACCGAGAAAAATTTGGCAGGTGTTTTTAAACGAGCCGAACATAAAAATTGGATTTTGTTTTTTGACGAAGCTGATGCACTTTTTAGCAAAAGGGTGGACACTGAAAGTTCAAATGATCGTTTTGCAAATCAAGAAGTAGCTTACCTTTTACAACGAATTGAAAACTATAATGGAATGGTGATTTTGGCCTCTAACTTAAAGCAAAATCTAGATAATGCTTTTATGCGTCGTTTTCAATCTATCGTTCATTTTCCAAAGCCTGCTAAAATTGAGCGCGGTTTAATTTGGCAAAAAACAGTACCACAAGATTTACCCTTAGATGATGCAATTGATTTGCAATTATTGGTTGATCGATATGAATTAACCGCCTCGCAAATTAGTAATGTGGTTCAATCTTGTTTTATTGATGCTATTGCAGCGAATGAAAAGGTGATTACACATGAAATTTTAATGAAGAATATGAGGCTAGAGTATGCTAAAGAGGATTTGTTGTTTGAGGCTTTAATTTAGAGTGATGTCTGACTATGATCAAAATAAATATAAGGACTTTGATAATACAGATAAAGTAATCGAAGATGATTTTGCTCATGGTAAAGCTGATATTCAAAGAAATATTTATCAAGAAAATGAAGATGATGAATCTGGGGCAAACGGATCATATTTAAGGCAGAAAGAGGAAAAATTGTTTATTGATAGTGGTGTTGACAATTTATATGAAAAAGAAGCTGTTGCAGCAAGTAATGGATATTCTAATCTAACTTCAGTTAATCCATATCAAAGTGGTTTTAGAGAATTAACAGATGAAGGTGTAAAGAAGCTATTTTTTGAAGAGTTACCCCAAGGAAGTGAGTTAGATTCTGCAGTAAGGCAAAAAGTGCAATTGAACGCATTACCTAATTCCATTCTTATTCACAAAAAGGCTAATTCACATAAATTAGCAGGTTTGTTGCATGCGAGTGCTTTCACTTATAAGAATCATGTGTTTTTTAGGAATGAAGCGTTTGATCCTGATTCAGAAGAAGGACTTGATCTTTTACGACATGAATTGGCACATACAATTCAACAATCGGGGACAGAATATAATGTCATTCAAAGAGCCGTAAAAGTTGAGTTTCAAACGAGGAATAAACTATGGAAAGTTGGTCGTACAAAGACAGGTACTACAGCTCGAAGAATGGATCGCAAAGAATCTCGTCCAGAATATGAAAAAAGAGATCGTGAAGAAGGGCAAAATTTAACTTACATTACTTTAGGTAAGCATGGAGAGCAGGAAAGAGGTCCACTAGAGCCTGGGAAATATTATGCTATCTCAGAATGGAAAAAAGCAGTTAAATTTAAAGAAATTGATAATGCGGATTCTGAAAAAGAACCGCATTATATTTATAAATATAAATTCAAGGAGCCGGTTCCTGATCCAAGCAAGCTAGTTAATAAGATTTGGGATGATTCAAAGCACTCTTTAGAGTTAAAAGAGAGTGTAGATAATTCACTGTTTTATTTAGATGAGGACTATGAAAAAGATACTTTTCGGTTTGAATTCTATAACGGAGAAGATAAGCTTGAAAATTTTTCATTAAATGAAGAAGGGTTTTTTATTGGGGAAAACCTTCTTTTTGGATTAGAAATGAAAGAAAGAACGGCAGAAAATGAAATAGAAATTTATATAAAGAATAAGTCGTTTGCAAAAAATATAGAAGGTAGTACCCTTGAAGAAATTATTGCAAATAAGGAGGGGTTTGGGGTCGAATCAATTGATAAGAGAAAGAAAAGTAATGGAATTCCTGGAACGAGTCAATTTATTTTAATTTCTGAAGATTTATTGGAAGGGTATTATGAGAACCTTTCTTTGACTGAAGATGGTCGTTTTGCAATTAGTAGGGAAGATAAAAAACAACTCTATAAAAAGGCGAAAAAAGCAAAAAAGAGAAAAGAGCAAACGGCTATGGAAATGCAAATTGATACTGGAGGAGATATTGAATTTGAAACTCCAAAATGGTTCCAGACTTGGTCTGAATTAAAGACCAGAATTGAAGATGCTGTTGAAATGGCAGATCTATTAATGAAGCCTGAAAATAAAATTAAAGATCAAGACCTAATCAAAAAAATGAAAGATAATGGCGCTAGCGGAGAACTCTATACGTGGCCTAAAGAATTGGGAAATAGTAATGCAGGATTGAAAGAAGGTGAGTCGCTTGTAACAGAAATAAAAGACAAGAAATGGAGAGCTAGAGTACAATATTCAGAGTCAATAGCGCTTACGCAATATGACAATTTAATTAATGAACATTTTGGCGGGGAGGAAAAGAAAATTAATTCAGAATCTTCTCTCAAGCGAAAAGTTTATTTGGAATCGCGTAATGTTCGAAATGAAATTTGGGAGGAATATGTGTTTGCAAATAAGGCAATGGATGAAAGTGGATTACTTAATGTTAAGGCATTTATGGGATTGGTTATTGATTATATAATGATGGGCTCATTCTTCACGGGAGATGACGCTAAACAGCCATTTCAAATCATGTCTAGAACTAGTTTTTATGCTATGTACAGTGATTTACTTAGTGATACAGAGCGATTGTTGTATACCAATATTTTCATTGATAATATGAGCGCTACGCTAAAAAAAATAGATGCAAAAGCGCAGGTAATATTTAAATGGGATCAGGAAAAAAGTTCTAATACAAAAAAAAGAAAAGAGAATTGGGATCAGTGGCGGAAATATCGGAAAGAACATTTTGGAAAAGATCCTGGTAAGTATCTCAAAATTAATGGAAGTTCTTTTGTTAATCGATATGGATATGGCGAAGAATTGTCAAAAGATGAGAAGGCTAAACCTGAAAATAGATTTCGCGTTTATAAGAAGACAGGGCCAACAATATCTAATTGGTTAACATCAATTAAAAGTGGTTCAAATTCTCCTGTAAGAGATAGTAAAAATCTACAGAAAACAGATAGTATGTCACCTCCTTCTTCTGGTAGTAGTGCAATGGGACGATTTGGAATTAATAAAAAGAAAAAAGACAAACACCGAAACCTTATTAGAATGGAGGTTAGGCAAACGGAAAATCAAAAACTTGACCTTAATAAAGATGAATGGCTTCCGGAGTTAGAAGAACGATTTAAATATGGAATTGAAAATCGTGGACGTGGGGTTGAAAATGAAAAGCCATTGCCAAATAAATCCGTAAAATCTACTAGACTCTTTAAGGGGGAGTAATTACTTTTTGAGGCTTTAATTTAAAAGTAGAATGTATCAATATCAACAGCAACAGACAGATTTAGCTTCAACAATTCGTGGAGGAAAATCGATTACACAAGTGCATAGAAATGAAAATGGGATTTATGCCGATAAAAAGGTTGAAGCCTTTAATAGTTCAAACGGGGAAACTTTAAAAGGTCATTTTGTACCAGATGAAGAATTGTATTATCGGGATCATATTGAAGGTTGGGTACTTCTTGAGGGCACAATGATTGATTTAGAGGGAAATCGATTAACACTTGAAGAAGGTTGGGTGAAAATGGGAGAGACTAATTTTGACCCTGATGGTGAAAAATTTAAAGAAATTATTTTGACCACAAAAATCATGGCGGCCATGGAAGGTTATGAGGATGACCTAAAAGCTAATATAAGAGAACATGATGCTAATGTGAAGCAAGATTATAATAAAAAGAATCCACGTAAAAAGGTTGAACACGCAGATGATATTCCTTCAGGTTATGGTGTTGATTACTATGATCGAGGAAATGAGCTTTTTGATAAGCGGGTGGGGAAAGATGTTGCCGCGAAGAAAAAAGCG
This sequence comes from uncultured Crocinitomix sp., assembly GCA_937139035.1. Taxonomy (GTDB): domain Bacteria; phylum Bacteroidota; class Bacteroidia; order Flavobacteriales_D; family Crocinitomicaceae; genus Crocinitomix. The sequence continues at coordinate 4,975 of CAKZPK010000024.1, forward strand.
GCGCAAACAATGGTCGATTATTACGATTATTATTACAATTTGTCCTCAATTTTTGATGCGAATGATTTGGTTTTGGATAAAGAGAATGAAGAGTCTGATCGCATTTTCTATGACAATATTTTTCCAAATGATGATGCCAAAGTGCGTATGGGTGGTTACCCTAAGGAGGATCAAAATGCAGATCATATTTTGGATTTAGGAGAGAAGAAGTGGATGGCGACAATGGAGGTGATGTACAAATCCGAAAATAAAAAGAAAAAAGAGATTGTTAGCGTTATAATGAACTTACCGATTGAAGAATTAATGAGACAATTTTATGCTATTCGATCTGGGGTTGATGAAAAAGGGAAGGCGCACAAAATTGTTTCAAAGAAAACAGGTGTTTTGGCTGTGATGATGGCGCATGAGTACATTCATGCTGCTCAAAATAGTCAAAAGGAACACATAGATATTGGGAATTATCCGGATGCGGAGAATAAACCAATGCGCAAAGCTGCTCGTGAGATTTTGGCCTACCATTTTACTGCCTTTCCGAATAAAAAATATGAAGATCCTGCGAATGATCCTGTATTTGCAAGTACTGACTTTGTTCGTGGTGAAACGGCAAAATTTAAGGAGTTTCCAACATTGGAATTTGCTTTTTTAATTTGGAAAGGGCTAGATTATTTTAGGACATTTAAAAATTATAGTTTACCAGAAACTGCAGACGCCTCCGATAAAACAAAATTACAATCCGCAAAAGGTCGAATAAATAAAAAGTATAAATTTTTAGCTTTAGAAAAAGATTATTTGGATGCAGCTGAAAAATTATTAAATGGACCTTATAAAATTGATATGTCTTACACAAATAATCAAGATAAATTTATGCTATACCTTTATGAAAAGTCAAAGGAGCAAGATGGAAACTTTGAAAATTTGGTTCATGAAAATCCTGTGGTTAAAGAAGATTCAAAATAAATGCATCATTGCTACTATTGAAAATGTTATTTTTCTGAAAATAATTTGCTATTTAAGGCTATAAATTAGTGAATTAGGGATGATAATTATCACTTTTTAATTTTTTAAAAAGACTTGCAAAAGAATTTTCATTTTATATCTTTACTCCCTAAAAATAAACCCTATGAAACTACTTCAATTATCATTTATCTTAGCATTGGTTTTTTCGTTTAACTCTTGCAAAACCATTAAAAGTTCAACCGTTAAGGAAACAGACGTTTCAGGACCAACAGTTATTCAAAAGCCTGTTATTGCAGATTTGGATGTGAAAGAAACGAAGGTTAGTGGAAGTTTTTCAGGTTCGTCAAGCTTTAGCGTATCACATGCTAAAGAAATGGCGGTTGCAGATGCGTTAAAATCATCTAGTTCTGATGTGCTTGTTGAGCCACGTTATGAGATTTCTAAGTCATTTAGAAAAATCGAAGTTACAGTTACAGGATATCCTGCAACGTATAAGAATTTCCGCCCAATGGAAGCTGCAGATACTATTTTTGTAAATTCAATGGCGCCAACTAAAGATCTTCAGTTGTTTGATAATGGTGGAGGTAGAAACGTAGGTAAAATTGCACTTTTATCAGGTGGTGGAATTGCGGTTGCAGGTGGTCTGTTTTTTCTGTGGTTGCTATTATTCTAAGCAAGTCTTTAAAAGTCTATTGAATAAACGGAACGTTGTTGAATACACCATTCACAATGTTTAAACTGCTACCATCTAGTTTGTGTGCTTTAAATGAAAAGGTACCATTCATTGTCTTTTTTAAGTCATCAATTAATATGGCTGAAATGGTAATTGTACCAGAATTTTCTCCTCCGCTTGAGTGAGTAGTGTACTGCTCGAATCCTTCATCTGCCAAATCAATTACTGAGGCAATATTGCCTGATGTTGTGAGGTCGTATGTATCCATACTGTTGTCATTCAGGTGAATTAGAAATCGGTAGGAGGTATCTTCTGTAGTAAACTTTATTAGGCCGTCTTGTGTGCGATCTATTTCTGGGTCGGTGCCACGCCAGCTTTCACCATTAACGAGGCAACTAAACTCTCCTTCGCTCAACTGTTCTTCCTTTTTGCAAGAAAAAACTAACAACGTAAAAGCGAATAGGATAATGCAGTGTGATTTCATATTGATGTAATATAACAATTTCAATTGTTTTTTATTCTAAGAGTCAGATTATCAATAGTAAGTATAAACAAAACTTAAAGATGATTTTTCTTCTGTTTCCAGATTGTTTGTTTCAATTTTACGAATTAAGGTGCCATCATAAATCCGTGTAATTTCTTTTATGAGTTTACCAGCAGGATCTTTAACTAGTGTTTTGCTTCGCTCTCCATAACTATTGTATTCTACATAATAAAGGGTGCTTAGCTTATTACTTTCGTCATATCCAAATTCTTGAATAGTAAAGCCATTCACAATTTTCCCTCTTAATCTACCGTCCATATAATGTTCATAAACAGTGTCCTCTTTTTCAACTAAATAAGTGTCGTAATTAAAAACGGGTGAATTACTTTTTCTTACGCCATTTTCATAATGAAATGTGTCACAAAGCATCTCTTCCACATGATTGTTGAAATAAAACGTGACACATTCTGATTGTAATAGTCCTTTAGGGGTGTAATGATAAAAAGTAGAATCAACCTCATAATCAGACCAAAACCATTGTTCACTTGTAATTTTATTATCGGGGGCATATTGTGCCGTTAAAGTCCAAATGGCATTTGTGTCTTGGGCTTGATATTCGATTTCTTCAGTAATAAGACCTTTCTGGTTAAAATGACCAATGTTTATAATGCTGCTATCCGCATTTTCTTTGTGATTTGTGACCTGATATGTGATACAAGTTTTAACCTTGTATTTAAGGATGTTGCTATAATCACTATTGTCTATTACGGTAAAGTCATAATCTTGAGCAATTGTATTAAAACAAGCTAAAATTGTAATAGAGAAAAGAAGATAAATTTTAGTCATGATCAAACTGTTGCAACTGTGTTCAAGGTAGTGATAAATATGTGAATTGCCTAAATCAACTACATTAGCTTGTAGAATAGTCAATATGAAAAGGAAATAGAATCAATTATAGGGCTATTATAAAACTTATTGAAGGATTTATAAACCTCAAATCTGTTGCGTTTGCAAAACAAATTATTTCCCAATCCATCCCTCAATTGTTGCAATAATCTCGGCTTTTGTATCAGTATCAAAGCTTTTTATTCTTGTATCATGATGCCCTTTAGGGTTGACATATTTTTTTAGTCCGCGAGCCTGCGCTTGTTCGCCTAGTTCTACTGCCGTTGCACTCCAAGTGTCATACTCACCATAAATAAATAGAATTGTTTCGGCCTCGTTTTGAATAAAGTCATTTAGTTTTTTCATTGGCGAGGCATCAAAGCTAGTTTGGCGCCCATCTGGAGCAGTAAAGTCGAACAAATAGTCTGATTGTTGTGATAAGTATTTTTTGAAAGGTTCGTATTGATAACCGTAAATACCCATTTCAGTGAGAGCTGCATAAAAATAAGAGCGTAAATCCTCTATGCCATGTTGTTCAAAAAAGGAAATCCCTGAAACATTAATTAAATGACTTAATAGGGCAGAATCTGTCGCTTTAGCAGTTGGAATTTGACTAGGTTCATAAGCCCCCCATTGCCAGAATGCAAAGGAGTATTCTAACACATAATATTCAAAAGCCATTGCAATTGGAATGTCCCATTTATAGCCGTTTTTTTCTGCAACTGATTCTAAGATTGGAACTAAAACATCTTTACGCTCAAGGCAGAGGACTTGAAAATCTTGCACTGCTTTACGCTCTTCTGCCGTTGCTACTGAGTTTAAAAAAGAATAAATTCTCGGATCTTCGCGTGTAAAATTAAGGGGAGCAACATAACAAACACTTGCGTCCACATCTTTCGGATAAAAAGACCGGTGCAGCATGGTAGTTTGTCCTCCTTTGCTTATTCCGGTGGAAATAAACTTATTGTTTGGGTAAATGGCTTTGCGAATGGCATTAATAATAATATGGTGATCGTATGCCGCATTTTCTACTGTTAAGGTTTCCCACGGAATGCCCTTTTTGGGTTTTGATTGGTCAAAATAGCGGTGCTCAATTCTAATTTGATTAGCTTTTAAAAGACTTGTTAATTCATTTGCTTTGGCAGAATAAGCTGTGTAGCCTTCTAATTCTGCAACAACTGGCGCGTCATAACCATAATCGCTGAGGTAAACCTTTTGTAAAAACGTACCTGCTTTTTCATTTTTAGGGTCTATTTGCTGCTTAAACCAAATTTCATAGCAACGTTTAAAATGGTCGCTTGGTGTAATCTCTTTGACTTTTTTAACCCCAGGAATTTTTTTCAATAACTTTTTTAGGTTGCGCGGAGGCACACTTGTGCTTACTTCTGCAGGTTGTACTTGGGCAATAAGAGGCTGTGTAGCAGGTAAAACAACAAAGCCAATAATGATTAGGCTAATTTTTAGGAATGATTTTAACATAAGCTTAAAAATAAATGTTTTTTGCCACTCTAAAGGTATTGGCGTGTGCCTCAATTATTGCGGTAATTTTTGTAGAGTATCCTCCTCCCATACTCACAGCAACTGGAATTCCTTTTGCTTGGCAGGTTTTAAAAACAAATTCATCACGCAATTTTGCCCCTTGAATACTAAGGGCTAAGCGTCCTAGGTTGTCGGTTTGTAAAATATCTACACCACTTAAATAAAGTACCAATTCAGGATTTACTTGTTCAATTAATCCTGGCAATGTGTCGTATAATAATTGCAAATAAGCTTTATCTTCAATTCCGTCAGGTACACCTAAATCAAAGTCAGACTTTTCTTTTTTTAGTGGCTAATTATGTTCGCCATGCATGCTGAAAGTAAAAACGCGATTTTCGTTTTCAAAAATTTTGGCGGTACCATTTCCTTGATGTACGTCTAGGTCTACCACCATTATTTTATTTAAAGTTCCGGCGTGTAAAAGTTCCGTGGCGGTTATGGCAAAATCATTGAACATACAAAAGCCTTCGCCTCTTTCTGCAAAAGAATGATGCGTGCCGCCCGCTACATTTAGCGAAACACCTTCGTTTAAAGCATGCTTTGCGCATTCTAAGGTTCCGTTTGAAATGTGTCGTCCACGTTGCACTAATGATTCGTGAAAAGGAAAGCCAAGCGCTCGAATTTCTTTTCTTGATAATGTTCCTGTCTTGAGCTTTTTCCAATATTCGGCTGTGTGTGTGCGCAATATTTGTTCCTCGGTTAGCGCTTCAGGGTGAAAAAAGTTAGATTGCGTTAAAGTGCCTTCATGTAATAATTGGGCTGGTAAAAGGTCATATTTTTCCATTGGAAAACGGTGACCATCAGGTAATTTTTGATACGTATAAACAGGACTAAACGCAACTTTCATGAATCGTAAAGTTAAAAAGCTAAGCAAATATTGGCCTATTTAAAACGAATTGCAGCAAGAAATAGTTCTGTAATGGCATAAAAATAAAAAACTCCAGACGAGCAAATTGCTTGCAAGTCTGGAGTTATAAAGTCTGAATTTGATAAAATAAGTTCATCCTTTCAATACGGCTAATGGTTGCAATTTCACAACAATTTCAGCCAAATCGGTTTGGTTTTCCATTACAATATCAATATCCTTATAGGCATTGGTAGCTTCGTCCAAATCGGAGACATTACGCACGGCGTGCACAATACCTTTATCATTTAATAATTTGATTTCAGCATCCAAATCTAACTCACGTTGCGCTTGTTTTCTACCCAATTTTCTTCCTGCCCCGTGTGAACAAGACATGAAACTTTCTGGGTTTCCAAGGCCTTTAACAATGTAAGACGAAGAACCTTGTGAGCCTGGAATCATTCCTAATTCGCCATCAAAAGCTTTCGTTGCACCTTTTCTGTGCACTAATACATTTTTACCAAAATGGTTTTCCCATGCAGCAAAATTGTGCGATTTATTAATGATTTCATCTGTTTCTAATGTTAAATCATATTCATTTTTCACAACCTCTGTTATTGATGACATCATACGAGCCATCATTAATTTTCTGTTGGCTAACGCAAATTCAACACAATAATTCATTTCGTTGATATAGTCTTTTGCTAAATCATCTTGTAAAGGAATAAAGGCTAATTCCATTTTTTTTGTCACAACAGAATGATATTTTTCATTCAATTCAATAGCTGCTTTATTATAGTGTTTTGCAACGCTATATCCTAAGTTTCTACTTCCAGAATGAATCATTACCCAAATAAAGCCATCTGATCCTTTTTGGATTTCAATAAAATGGTTTCCACCACCTAAGCTTCCAATTTGTTTCAAGGCTTTATTATATCCTCTAGCAACTATTTTTAAGTCTTCGTATCCTTCTGGCATTAAATCCGCATCTTGATCTTCATCATGCCAGTTAAAACCTAAAGGAATAGCTTTACGCGCAAGCCCTAAGATTTTTTTCAAATCGTCTTTAGTTAACGTTTTTAAATTTGTTTTTTGAGCACACATTCCACATCCAATATCAACCCCAACTGCGTTAGGAATTATAACACCTTCAGTAGCTAATATACTTCCAATAGGCATCCCGTACCCTTGGTGACTATCTGGCATTAATGGTATATGACTAAAAGTAAAAGGAAGGTTTGCTAAGTTTTTAGCTTGAGCTAATGCACCATCTTCTAAATCATCTAACCACAATTTAATCGGTCTTCTTTCACTTGAAATAACTTGTTTCATTTTAATAGTTTTTTGTTTGATAGTACAAACTAAAAGCACGACTGCGCAATGTTGTTGCGCAGTGAAAAAAGAGATGTAAAAAAAGCCCAGACAATTATTGCCTGAGCTTTTAATAACCTGTTTTAGTTGGCCTATTTTACACCAATTTGTAAGTTGTCAGCCGTAATAATTTTTTCCATTGATTCTTTGAATAATTCATAATCATCCAACTCAATTTTTGATTCTTTAAAGTGAATCTTTCTGTAAACTTTCAATACACCTGCTTCAACTTTGAAAGACAATTCATAGTCTACTAATTTGTTTGAGAATGTTACATCTTCAGGTTTTTCAGCTAATCGTTTTCCTTCTGGCATAGTGATTGAAATTGTTTCAACCGCTACTGAGTAGCTAAAGTATTTCCAAAGTTCAACACCAAACTTACGATCTTCTACTGATAAGAATTCAATTGGCTCAATATTGTCTGCCAATGGCACTTTAACAATTTGTAATGATCCAATTTTTGTGTAAGGATTGCTAACAGTATATTCATACTTATAAGCTACCGAATCCGAATTGTTTTCTAGCGTTTCATCAAACTCAAGGTTGTCTAATTTAATATTAGCATAATCACCAGAAATCGCTTCCTGCATTGATTTTTTACGTGCCTCTTCTCCATCATCTCTATAAGTTGATCTCATTCCACCACCTCTGGCACCAGTTTTAACACAGCTTTTACTCACTGTCATTTTATTGTCATACAGTTTCACAGCACTTTCTCTGTGAATAGCATTTGGCAATGATTGAGAACGTGGTAAAAAACGTGGTTCAATTTCTTTATTGTCAGGATCAATTTCTAGAATGAAAGAGCCTTCTAAAGATGCTGATACAGTTGAGAACGGATATAAATCAGTTGTTAATTCAACAAACTTCTCTTCGCCTTCAAGCTCTACCTTTGCAATACAGTGGTTAAACTCAATTGAAGGTAATTCCATTGCTTGCTGTCCTTTGTTTCTTGTGTTTACTAGAACTAAGCTAGCATCAATTCCAACCTCTTCGCACATAGCAACAAATAACGTTGATACATCTTTACAATCTCCTATTTTAGTAGTAATTACGTCAGATGCTTTTTGTGGTACTAATCCAGACTGTCTGAACGAAATAGATGAATAACGAATTTCATTTACTATGTAACCATAAATTGCTTCAATCATTTCTCTTTCAGATAAACCATCTGTTCCATCAGGGAAAAGTGTTTTAACTGATTCTTTTACTTCAAAATCAACTTTTGCTTTTGTTGCAGCCAAATCAGAATACCAATCAGAAACGAAACTCCAATCTGGCATACTTGAGTAATGTAAGGTTCTTCCTATATCTACTAAAGGAGGCATATAACCTTCTGACTTGATACTTTCGTTATCTGTAGAAGAGTAGATTAAAAGCGTCTTTCCGTCTACTGTTTTTTCTTCTTTTTTAACGTCACCATTAGCAACTGTAAATTTTAATGGAACTTCTGCTTCATCATATAAAATTGAGAATTCAACGTTTTTTGAAGGAATGAAATAATCAAAATATTGTTTTCCCCAATAGTGCTCTGCTAAGTTTCCTTGGTAGTAATTTTGCAATTTATAAGAAAGGAAAATTCCATCACCAGGCTCAAGGTTTGTAAATACACAATATCCGCCAGATGTTTCTGCAACGTTTTTAGTTCCGTCAGCTTTTAAAACTTCAGCCTTTTCAATAATTAAGTATTGTGATCCTTGGCGTGGAATTGAATATTCTTTCCAAAAATCTACACCTGCTTTATCAAATACTTTAATTACGGTATAGTTACGCTCTTCAACTGCACCTTTTTCGTGGATTACAACTTGTTTCTCTTCAGTTACGATTACTGAGTTATCCTCCGGGTAATCTTCAGCACTTGGCGCAGTTTTGTAAATCTCGTAGTAGTCTTTTTCTACGAAATAATCAAATGGATTGTCAATTCCTTCAATGTCTCTAATTCTTTGGCGAGCATCAAAATCCGTTGGGTCATAAGTAATGGCTTTTTTGAAATGTTCCAACGCTTCATTTTCTTTCTCCATGTCCATCAAAATCTCTCCTTTTTTAGAGTATAAATTTCCAACGAAAGGGGCAAGAACAATCGCATCATCCAAGTAATCCAATGCAATTTGATATCTGTTCAATTGATAGTTATAGTCTGAAAGATCTATCATAATACCAATTGCATATGGCTTAACTTCTAGTAGTTTTTTGTATTCAACAAAAAATTGTTCCACCATATCTCTTTCATTCCATGACCAAGCATATTTACGTTGCATGCCGGTTGAATAATGCTTTTTAAGATATTTTTTAAGGACTTTTTGAGCTCCCTTAACATTGACACTTTTTTCAATTAAGTATTTGTAATTAACAAAAGTTTCGTCGTTTGGATAACGTTGGTAACCTTCTTCAATTAAGTCAATTACTTTTTGGTTATTTGCACGGGCAGATTCTAAAGCAATTCTTTTTTCTAAATAACTACCATTGTCTCCTAGCGCAGTTTTAAGTCCGCCTAGTAAATCTTCAGCCTCATCATAATTTTCATTTGAAATAGCTTCGTTAAACTCTAATAAAAGAGACAATTTGTTTTCAGGATGAACTGCTTTTAGTTTTTCCATTGCAGCACCTAGTTCAGTTTCATTGTTTTGGTCAATGTAAAGCTCTAATAACTCTACCAAAATCAAACTATTGTCAGGAGCTAATTTTTCAGCTTTTTTAAGCACACGCTGTGCTTGGTTTGTTTTACCATTGTCTAAATAGATACGAGATAAAAGAATGTGGTATAATAAGTTGTCCGGATTCTTTTTTACTTGCTCTTCAAAGTAAACCTCTTGTGGCAATTCAATTCTATTTAATTTTTCTCCGCCGATAGCACTATAATTCGTGTAATTAGGTGAGTGAGTGAGGTTATTGATTGGATTTCCTTTACCATCCGTAATACGCACCATAAAGTTTTGGCTCGAAATTTCGCTACTACCAACTTGAAGCAATAAACGGTTGTTTCCTTTTTTCAATTTTATTTTAGTACGGTAAGTATCTGCGTAGTTATCGTATTCTTCAATTTCAGATAAAACTAAACAATCGTTAACCCATGCCTTTAATGAACCTGAAGTACCAATTCTTAATTCAACATCTTGGTCACTTGGACTATTGATGAATGTTTGTGCAAATATGATTGCATTATCTGTGTCGAAGTGGTATGCTGGTCTAAACCATTCTCCTACTCGGAAAACTTCACTGTTAAACCAATGTACTTCTGCTTCTTCTTTGTTTTTGAAACGTGCACTAGACTTTGGTTGATTAATTGGGCTGTAATTCTTGTCAAATCCACTGGCAGAAATGTTTTCGAACTCTCCAGCTATTTGCCAATTGTTAATACTTCCAATTTGGTTCAGCTCTTCTAAGTAAAGGTCAAAATCTCCAACGTCATGCGCCCAATTTCCTCTGGCATTATGAATGTTAGCTTTAATAGCACCGTCAACTTCTGGATCTGCTAATACCTCGTCAAAAAAGAGTTCACGTTCTTTTCTTTGCTCAATTCTAGAAGAGTAAACAGCACTAGTTCTCCAAAATGCAACTAAATATTCTGATTTTTTATCAGTCAATTTATAGAAGCTTTTAAATGCCTTAAATGCTTTGTACGATTCTTGATCGTTATCATAAAGTACAGCTAGCATTAGCCATGCTTCTTGATTTGTAGGGTCAGCTGCAGTCTTTTTTTCTAGTTCAGAAATTGCTGCTGAGTAGTCATTTTTTTTAAATAGATCCCAAAAGTTATCGAGACCATTTTGCGCCGTCAAATTCACACTGAACAGTAGAAAAAGACCTAGGCTTAGAAGAATTCTCATAAAGTAGTTTTTTTAGCTTTTTGTTAAGTTTCACACAAAGATAAAAATCTGCACGAGGTAACCTGTATCAATGCTAATATAATTAGTATGATTTATAACAGGTTTAATCGATTAAGAATGAATGTTAATCGACCTTTTTCAACTTCCGGATTCCAAAAAATGCAATTAAAAATGCAATTGTTGGTAGGGCCGCAATGATATAGTAAACTTTATAGGATAAATGATCGTAAAGTGTTGATCCTAAGATGAGAAAGGCCGCTAGTGCAAATGAGTTTATTGATTCACTAACGCCCATTACTGCGCCTTGTTTTTTTGGATCGGCGTGAATTGATATTAGGGCGTTAAATGTCGGAAAACTAAGAGATAAGCCTAGATTCATGATGTAATAAAAAGCGATAAAAAACCAAAAATTATCCGTCAATGTCAAACAAATTAACCCAACTGCGGATAAAAACAGACCAATTAACAAGGTGCGAAATTCTCCAATTCGTTTAATGACTATGCGTGATAAGAAGGCTTGATTAAAGGCTAAAAAGATACCGACAATCAGCATGAATAAACCAAGTTGCTGTTCATCAAAGTCAAATAAATCTATCAAAAATAATGCAACGGTTGACATGTAAAATGCCATCATGATTCCAAAAAAGAATTTGGTTAAAAACAGCAATTTAATAATAGGTTTCGGGTCAATTTCTTTAATTCGCTTGAGGATAAAAAAGCTATTGAATATTGATTCTTTTTTGCGAGGCACCCGTTTTTCAATTGGGTGAGACTCTTTTAACCAAAAAATAATGGCGACTAACGTAAATATTGAGATGCCAATAGCTGCAAGTAAGGTGCCAGTAAAACCAAAACTTGTTGAAGCAGAAAGTCCTCCTATACCTGGCCCAATAATTAATCCAAGTCCGGCAATTCCTCCAAGGTATCCAAAAATGTATGACTTTTCTTCTCGAGTAGTTATGTCAGAGACATAGGCATTTGAAACAGATATATTGCCCCCCGTTATTCCGTCAAGCGCCCGTGAAGCTCCAATAATGATTAATGCTAACGAAATTCCAAAAATCCCAGTGTCAGGGATGTTTAACGCAAGTAGAAAAATAAACCAACTTAATAGGGTTCCAGCCTGACTTACTAATAGTATTGGTTTTCGTCCCAGTGAATCTGAAAGTGTTCCAAGAAATGGTGCTCCTAAAAATTGGAAACCTGCATACAGTGTTAGCATTAGCCCATACACCCATTTATCAGCATCATAACTTTCTATAATAAAGGGGAGTACTGGCATTAGAATGCTAAAACCAAGTACGTTTACGAAAGTGAGCAGATAAGCTGGTAGGAGTTTTTTGCGCATGAAGTTGCAAAGTTAAACAAAACAATGCAGGTTAATGATTTAATTATTGCATTTGCTGAGGTTTTAAAACAGAAGTAATTTGACTACATTTTATCTGCTAATTGGTGTCAAATACAAAGGCTATTTTTAATCGGTTTGAAATTTTATAAATATTTTTTATCCTTTGTTTGATGCAGTGTCACTGCGTTTTATTTATGTCGTTTAAAATCCAATCTGTTAAATTTGAAAAAATAGTTGACTTCTATTCATATATTTACGTCTATCTGTTATATCTAGATTTAAAAGCAGTGTCATTTTTATAATAGAATGGATGGTGCGTTAAGTTTTAGGTAAATTTCAAGTTGAATATGAAGCACATTTTTTTCAGTTTTTTTTGTCTTTTAACTGGATTGGTATTTGGTCAAGTAGTCTCAAATCAATGGTCGAATGAACCCTTTAGTGATTTAGGCATTGCTGAAAATAATGGCAGGTATGATGAAATAATGGGAGACCCAATTCATTATTACAGTAATTATGGTCCGTATGCTTTCTATTTCACCGCTAATGGAATTATTGTTGGGCAAAAAGAAAAGCTCTCTCCAGAAGAATTGTGGGAACGTCATGAAAAACAAGAAAAAGGAGAACAAGTGCAACCAATACCGTTTAATTATTTTAAGCTAAAGTGGTTAAATACAAATGCGGAAGTTGAAATCTCGGCGATTGAAAAAAATCAGCACACTTTAAATTTTCAAGATCCTAATAACCTTGAAAAAACACGTAGATCTAGCACTTTTAAGAAATTAATTTATAAAAATATTTATGAAGGAATTGATCTAGAATTCTCTATGCCTGAAGAAGGTGGATTAAAGTATTCATTTACGCTTCACCCGGCATGTAACCCAAGTGATATTTTAATGGATATTGATGAAGCAACCGGAACAATTGGAGAAGAAGGACAATTAGAAATTTTGTCAAAAATAGATCTGTTCAAAGACCTTGCGCCAACGGCATGGTTTGCGAATGATAATTCACCATTAAATATAAGTTATCAAATAACAGATTCAGATAAGGTTCAGTTTCAAATGGATGTTTATGATCCCTTGAAAACAGTGGTTATTGATCCTTGGCTAGTCCCCGCGTTACCGTTTATTGATAAACAACAAGCTTATGATATTGGAATGGACTTTGAAGGGAATGTATCTGTTTTAGGTCAGTATGGAAATCAAGTTGCTCATTATGATAATACGGGATTACTGGAATGGGTTTGGACCTTCCCTGGTGAGTTGAATGAGTTTTACGGAGGATTAGATATCAATCCTTACACGGGGCATACTTACTGTATGTATATGTCTTTGTTTTTAGGTATTCAAGACATTTGGCGGTTAGATTTAGCTGGAGATGTAAGTGTTGCCATTTATTATTCTCCATGGGGAGATGATCCTGACCCAGGTGAACTTTGGCGGTTGAACTATAATCCCGTAACTGATCAAGTGGTGGTGGGTGCAGGAGGTTTACCACGCGAAGCACATTTGTGTGTGGTGGATGGTGACTTAACTACAAATAACAAATATGCACCGCTAGTTCCATCACCTCCAAACTTAACAGATGCAACCTTGTTGGAAGTAGATCCGTGCGGTGAATATATTTACCTTTTATGTTCAGGGGATGATCCATTGTTATATAATAATGTACTGTATAAGATTGATCAATCAGATCCTACTAGTATTGTTTGGGAAACTCCAACAGGTCATAACTATGAAGAAATTTCTTGCATTGGTTATTTAGGCCGAGAAGTAATGACAGGTGAAGGGCCTGATTGGTATTCACCTAACGGACATAATGGAATTGCTTGTAGTTATGATGTTTATACTTATGATGGAGATTGGCTGTATAGATGGGATAAAGGCTCAGGTAGTTTATTGGGCTCTACAGAGGTTACACCTCTAGATGTAACACCTTATGGAGATCTGGCATTTTGTGGAGGAATTGATACCGATTTATGTGGAAATGTTTATGTTGGAACAGAGGATAGCCTTATTAAATATTCAAGAGAATTAGAATATATTGAAGCTATTGCTTTGCCTGATACCTGCTTTGATTTGCGGATTGCAAAAGAGCGTATGAGTACTTGCGGAGCAGATTTTGTTGAGTCGTATGACTTTCCTTCAATGGTTGATTTTACCTTGTCTGCTACGCCCCAACCTTGTGGTGAATGTTCGGGCACTGCTACGATTGCACCAACAAGCATTTGTCCTGAATTAACATTTGCGACAGTAGTTTGGAGCCCAGGAGGGCAAACAACGCCAACCGCTACTGATCTTTGCGCCGGGTGGTATACAGCAACCGTAACATGGACCAACGGTTTATGTGATTCTTTGGTGCGTGTTGATTCTATTGAGGTTGTGCTTGGTGCGCCTGGTGAATTGATTCAAGAATTGACTTTGCAATCTTGTAGTGATGATTGTGACGGGGCTGTTGAAATTACAGTCTCAGGCGGCTTTCCTCCATTCGTATTTGATTTGGAAGGAGATGAAAATGCAACGGGTATTTATTCTGGCCTTTGTGCTGGAACTTATGATTTATTGGTGACAGATGCGGATGGATGTGTGTTTATTGATTCGGTGGTAATTAATGACGTTGACTCTTTAATTGTGAGTGAAATAATTACAGATGAAGGTTGTGCAGGTGCATGCAATGGGACTGTTACTTTAGTTCCTGAAGCTGGGATTGCTCCTTTTGTATTTAGTTTAGAAGGGGATGAAAATGCAACAGGTTATTTTGAAGATTTATGTGCAGGAACGTATTCTGTAATGGTTATAGATTCTAATGGTTGTATGTATGAAAACATGGTGACAATTTCTGTTGGAACAAGCCTTGGTTTGGATACGATAGTTGCTAATAATCCAAGTTGTTATGGCTTTTCTGATGGGTCGGCAACTGTTGGTACGTTCATTGGTTTAGAGCCAATAACCTATACTTGGGTGCCTGAAAACCCGGTAGAAGGGGCAACTTATAATAGCATGTCTGCTGGAGTCTATGAAGTGTATGCAGTAGATGCTGCAGGTTGTGTAGATTCGCTTATTTTCGAACTTTTACAACCTGACTCAATTTATGCAGATTTGTCTTTGATTAATCCAGTTTGTTTTGGTGATCCAACTGGAATTGCAGTGGTTGACTCTGTTCATAATGCACAGGGAGATTTGGATAATATTACATTTATTTGGACACCTGATCCTGCTGGTGTAACTGGTGTTGGGGCTGATTCATCTTATCAATTACAAGCAGATGATTATACCCTCACAATTAATGATGATTTCGGTTGTTCAAGCGTTCTTTCATTTGCAATTAATGAGCCACCACCATTGGTGTTTTCGGAATTTGGTTATGATCCTGCGTTTTGTCGCTTATTCGGCCACCAATCTGGTAATGGGGTGGTATATGCTGCTGCTATAGGTGGTACTCCTGGCTATGAATATGATTGGGTTAATTTAGAGACGCTTGAAGCATCAGAGAATTCAACTTGGGGTAGTCTCGATCCGGGATTATATCGCATTGTTGTAACAGATGCAAATGGGTGTAAATTGACAGAAACTATTCAATTAGATTCGGTCAGTCCAATTGCTGCTTTTACGGTTGACTCTGATCAATTAGATGAAAATTGCGAAGGAACCGAATTGGTAATAGCTAATTTTATTAATGAGTCGGAATATTTTGCAAATCCTAATAATCCATTAGCTGATACGACATTTAAATGGAATTTAAATCATCCTAATGCTGATTGGATAATTTCACATGACTTTTTTGAAATAATGGATACATCTTATGTTGGTGAAGCAGTTTACGAAGTGTGTTTAGTTGCTCGAAATAAAAATGGTTGTGCCGATACAACTTGCAAGAACATAATTGTACATGTGCAACCTGAATTTGTTGCGCCCAATATATTTAGTCCCGGAGGAAATGGTATTAATGACGAATTTACTTTTGAATTCAAAACACTAGGGATAGAGACATTTCACTGCAATATTGTTAACCGTTGGGGAATTAAAGTAGCTGAATTGAACACTGTAACAGACGGTTGGGATGGTACAGATTTTAGTGGAGACCCATGTACTGACGGAGTTTATTTCTACACCTATGAAGCCGTTTCAACTAACGGAACTGTATTTAATGGACAAGGCAATGTTCAATTAGTTCGGGCAGAATAAAATGCTGATAATCAACCATTCTTTACTTTTGCACGTTTAATAGGTATACAAAACTTCTATCCCAACATTTGCCTATGAAAAATTGCATCCTCCTTTTGCTGCTTTTAGCAGGAAACTTAAATTTTGCTCAATCTCAAAATAAGAACTGGACTGTAGCTCCTTCCGAAAATCAATGTTTTACAGAAAATTTGAATCGTTATGAGAATTTGATGGATGAAGAAATTCAGTTTTATGCTGAGTATGGCACACACAAAATTTTCTTCTCAAATGATGCAATTATTATTGGTAAACCTGAAGACCTGACCAAAGAAGAGGCTTATGAACGTCACGAAAAATTGGAACATGGAGAAGAGGTTAAGCCGCATCCTTGGGATTATTTCAAAATTGAATTTGAGAATACTAACCTTGGTTCTGAAATTCAACTTTTAGAGCAAAAAAATTACACTAGAAACTTCCGTAATCCGTTAAAACCAAGCGAAACTGTTTTAGCAAATTCATTTAACGGAGCGATTTATAAAAACCTTTATCCAAATATTGATTTGCAGTTGGAAATTCCCGGAGAGGGAGGATTAAAGTATAATTTTTTAGTGCATCCTGGTGGTGATTATCAAGACATATCAATGCATTATGTTGATGCTGAAGTCGAATTAAATGCAAATGGTAGTTTAACCATTAAAAGCGAATTGGCTCCATTTACTGATCAGGCACCTGTTTCTACTGTTTCTGGAGAAAATGTGGAAAGTGTTTTTCAAGTGTCGGATAATAACGTGTCGTTTAAACTTTCAAATTACGATAATAGCCAAGAACTAATTATAGATCCATGGTTAGTTACAGACCTTCCTGGCTCAGCTGTTGCAATGGAAGTTGCAGGAGATGAAAACGGCAATGGAACTGTTTTAACTTTGATTGGAGCTGACCAAGAATTATCATATTATGATAATACTGGAGCTTTACAATGGACATATGGCCCAGTTTCATTTGGTGACATTACAATGAACCCAACTACTGGAGAAACATATGTAATTAACTTTACCTCTGGAGATATTTCACGACTAGATTTATTAGGTGTTGTTGATGCCTCTAACTTAATGTCTGAGGCAGGGTTGCCAGAAGTTTGGCGCGTAAAATACAGTGATTTTCATGATAAAGTAACAGCAGGAGAAGGAGGCTTATTTGGAGCAGATATGCATGTTTCTATTATGGAAAATGATTTGAGTACTTATGATGGATACATCAGTTTGCCAGATGTGGCTTCAATAATGGAAGACTGTGCTTTGTTTGAAGTTGACCCGTTTGACGGTTCATTCTATTATTGTCCTTCTGGTTTTATTGGAGGCTCTCCTAGTGTATATGGAAACAGGTTGCATAAACTAGATGCGGCAGATCCTACAATTATGTTGTGGGATGCCTATACGCATCATGCCTTTGAGGAGATTGGTAATAGTACTTATGGGTTTAGTACTAATGGGGTGAATGGCATTGCTTGCGGACCAAACTTTGTATACACTTATGATGGGAATAAAGTCATTCAATACGATAAAGTGACTGGTGATAGAGAGGACTCATTGTTTCTACTAAAACCAATGTTTAGCCAATATGGTATTGATGTGGATGATTGCGGTACACTTTATGTTGGAAGTGAAGATGAGATTCATATTTATTCAGAAGATTTGGATGAAATTGGCACTTTTGCCATTCCAGGAACTTGCTATGATATCGTTATTGTAGATAATCATTTATATGCATCTGGTTCTGGTTTTTTAACAGAAATTGAATTAGAAGATGCAGGAGGAGATGCAATATTGAGTATTTCTGCCACTCCGTCATTTTGCGCCGCGTGTCAAGGAACAGCCACCATTGCATTTGTTGGTTGTGGAGAAATAGATATAGAACCTGAAAGTATAGATTGGAGTCCAAGTGGATCCACAGATCTTACAGCTACTGATTTATGCGAAGGTTGGCATGTTGCAACTGTTACATGGATTAATGATGAAGGAGAGACTATAACACAAATAGACTCGGTTGAGGTAACTAGTGAGGATTTGGATTTAACAGTAAGCATGGATGTAGTAGATGAAGCTTGCCCAGGTTCATGTAATGGCGAAGTTACAATAACTCCAACCTCTGGAGATGCGCCTTATACCTATGAAGTTGACGGAGAAATAAATGGAACGGGCATTTTTACAGGATTATGTACTGGAACTTTTGATGTAACAGTGACAGATGATAATGGTTGTGAATTTACAGGAACAGTTACTATTGGAAGTGGTGATGGTTTGGGATTGAATGTTGTCACATTTAATAACCCAACGTGTTATGGCTTTGAAGATGGTTCAATAACTGTTGAAGTTGCTGGAGGAATTGGAGATGTAACTTATACTTGGGTTCCAGAAAACCCAATTGATGGAGCTACTTTTAACACGATTGGGGCGGGAACATATGTGGTATATGCTTCAGACGACGGAGATTGTACAGATTCATTAGTGATTATTTTGACAGAGCCAGATTCGTTGTGGGCGGAATTAGCGGTAACTAATCCATTATGTTTTGGCGATTCAACTGGATTTGCTGTAGTAACAGACGTTCATAATGCGCAAGGAGATTTAACCAATATCTCCTATTTTTGGGCGCCCAATTATTTTGGAGACGAAGGCGTTGGAGTAGACTCGGCCTATGGCATGCCTGCGGGTAATTACACGGTTACAATTAATGATGATAACGGTTGTTCAAACGTGTTGGATTTTACAGTAACAGAACCTACTGAATTGGTCTTGTCTGAATTTGGTTACGAACCTGCTTTTTGCCGAGTGTTTGGTTATCAATCTGGCAACGGTGTGGTCTTTGCAGCTGCATCTGGAGGAACTGCAGGTTACGAGTATAGTTGGTTGAATTTAGAAACCTTAGATGAGGAAGTAACATCAACCTGGGGAGGATTAAATCCTGCAACGTATCAGATTACGGTTACAGATGCCAATGGCTGTGTTTTAATAGAAACCATTGAATTAGATTCTGTTAATCCTATAGCTGCTTTTACTGTTGACTCTGATCAATTAGATGATAATTGCGAAGGAACTGAGTTAGTAATAGCCAACTTTATTAATCAATCCGAAAACTTTGCAAATCCAAACGATCCTGGTGCGGATACTACTTTTTTATGGAACTTAAATCATCCGAATACAAATTGGATTATTTCGCACGATTATTTTGAAATAATGGACTCCTCTTATGTTGGTGAGGCGGTATATGAGGTTTGTCTTATTGCACAAAACAAGAATGGCTGTGCAGATACAACCTGCAAAAACTTAATTGTCCATGTTCAACCAGAGTTGATTTCACCAAATATTTTTAGTCCTGGAACCAACGGATTTAATGATGAATTTACGTTTGAGTTTAGAGCGTTTGGTATGCAATCATTTCATTGTACAATTGTTAATCGTTGGGGAATTAAAGTAGCAGAATTGAATGAAATTACAGAAGGTTGGGATGGGACAGATAGAAATGGAGATGACTGTGTAGCTGGCGTATATTTTTATGTTTACGAAGCGGTATCAACAAATGGTACAGCATTCAACGGACAAGGGAATGTGCAATTGGTTCGAGAGTAAGTTCATTTATTTTCATTCTATATCAGTAGATTAAGCGTTTTAGAGTCGTAGAATTAACAATAATTTTGGCGTTAAATTAACCCCAATTCTGTTCAATTTTTTATAAATTGCAAGCTATGCGACTCATAAAAGTATTTACCCTTATAATTTTAAGTTCCAGCGCCTTTGCACAACCATTAAATTATGGTCATTTTGGTGCGCCTGAAGAAGATGAACCAACAGAGGACAGAGCCGCTGGTTGCGCTCCTGCATCTGCTTCAACATTTTTGGAATTTAATAATGTAAAAGCATTAATTCATTCGGGTGGGAATTTATGGCAAATTTCTGGTCAAAATTTTTCACAATATGAAGTGCCAAAAGGGTCGGGTATTATGGCACTATTTACATCAGCCCTTTGGTTAGGTGGAATTGATATTAATGGTCAATTAAAAATTGCTGCAGTGCGCTATCGTCAGGGGCAAGATTATTGGACTGGACCTTTAACGGAATCAGGTGATGCGGAAATTATTCCGGCAACCTGCGAGGAGTATGACAGACATTATGTAGTAACTCAAGATGAGGTTCGCGAATTTGATGCTTGGTTTAAAGCAGGCTTGTCTGATGCTGAAAACGGTACAACTGTTCAAGCAGATGAATTCTCTGATTATGAAATTCCACTATCAATAAAAGATTGGCCGGCTCATGGCGACCCTTCTTTAGGGCAAAATTTTTACTTAGCGCCTTTTTATGATCGAGATGAAAACGGAATCTATGAACCTGAAAACGGTGATTATCCTTGGTATGATATTGAGAAAGAGATTGATTGTAGATTAGACAGAACGGTAACTTTATTTGGAGATCAAACCATTTGGTGGGTAATGAATGATAAAGGAAATATTCATACCGAAACTGGTGGTGATCCTTTAGGCATGGAGATTAGATGTCAGGCATTTGCTTTTGCAACAAATGATGAAATTAACAATATGACCTTTTACAATTATGAATTGGTCAACCGATCTACACAAACACTTTACAACACATATTTTGGAGTTTTCATTGATGGTGCTTTAGGAGGACCAAATGATGATTATGTTGGTTGTGATGTAAGTCGTGGTTTAGGTTATACCTATAACGGAAATGCTTTTGATGCAACAGATGGAGGTTACCTTGGTTACGGAGCAAATCCTCCAGCTGCAGGTGTTGATTTTTTTGAAGGCCCCTATTTAGATAATGATGGACAAGATAACCCTATTTATATTGAAGATAGTATTGGACTGACGGAAGTAAATGCTGGAAATGGAATTCCGTATAAAGGATTAGGAATTGGATATGGAGATGGAATTGTTGATAATGAGCGTTTAGGAATGCGTCGTTTTTTATATTATAATAACCTTGGCGGTGGCGGAATTGCTGCACAAACAGATCCTGTTTCAGGGCAAGATTATTATAATTATTTAAGTGGATTTTGGAAAGACGGAACTCCATTTGTTTATGGTGGTAGTGGGCACCAAAGTAATCCTGATGCATTGCCAGGTGTTCATTCTGATTATATGTTCCCTGGAGATACCGATCCTTTAGGGTGGGGTACTGGAGGCGATCCGCAAGACGTTTGGACAGAACAAACTGCTGGAAATGTACCTTACGACAGAAGGTTTGCACAATCTGCTGGGCCGTTTATTTTACGACCAGGTGCGGTGAACAATATTACAACTGGAATTGTTTGGGCACGTGCTTCAACGGGTGATCCTTTTGAATCGGTAGTGGCATTGCAAAAAGCGGATGATAAAGCCCAGGCTTTGTTCGATAATTGCTTTAAAGTGTTAGATGGCCCACATGCGCCAGAACTATCTATTCAAGAAATGGAAAATGAATTGATTATTTCAATTTATAACGGCGTTAATTCTAATAATAGTGCAGAAAACTACGCTGAACTTGATCCATTTATTGTAAACCCTGATGGAGATGGTGAATTCGATAATATTTATCGTTTTCAAGGGTATCAAGTGTTTCAATTATCCGATCCTACAGTCTCTCCAACGGAGTTGTCAGATGTAGATAAAGCTCGTTTGGTTTATCAATGCGATATTCGTGATTCAGTTAGTCGATTGGTAAATTATTATTTTGATGATGAAATTGGAGCATCAGTACCACAAGTAATGGTGATGGGTGAAAATGATGGAATAGAGCATTCTTTTAGTCTTAAAGAAGATTTGTTTGCGGTTGGAGATCGTAAATTGGTCAACTTTAAACGCTATTATTATATGGCAGTTGCTTATGCATCAAACGAGTATAAAATGTATGATCCAGATTCCCCAACAAATTTGGATGGCCAGAAAAAACCGTATTTATCTAGTAGAAAAGGAGCGGTTGGTGAGATCATATCTTACGAAGGAATTCCGCATTCGCCTAATCCAGAAAAAGGAGGAACTATATTTAGTGTAGATTATGGTTATGAATTACCTGTAACTAGAATTGACGGTTGGGGTAATGGCGGAAATTGGACTGAAATATCTGCAGCATCTGAAACAGAAATATTAGCAAATGGAAGTATAGATGAGTTAACTTATAGTTCAGGAGCAAGTCCAATTCAAATTAAAGTAATTGATCCTTTAAATTTACCTGCAAATGATTTTGAAATATACTTTACTGCACCAGATGATGAAGATTTGGATACTGCTGCTTGGTATATCATTAACTTAGAATCAAATGACACACTATATTCTAAGAATAATATTGATTTTGCAAGTGATCAACTCATACCTGAATGGGGAATATCGGTATCAATAATTCAAACAAATTACACCAACCAATCATTTGGTTATTTGAGTTATGAAACAGATCCAATTGGTGCATCTTTAACTTTTGCAGATTCATCTAAAAGATGGTTAACTGGAAATGAAGACACAGATCAGTTTAATGCTACAAATTGGATTCGATCAGGAAATTTTGAACCTGAAACGGAAGATTGTTTGGGAGCAATAGCCGTAAACCCTTGCTATTATCGTGACAAAGTGGTGGATTTTGAACAGTATTACGAAGGTTTGGTTGATGGAATTGCTGGTCCATTTAAATTGGCCGGAACAGAGTTTCAAGGCATGCCAATTGGATATCCTGATGCTACTTATGATGATATTACGGGACTAGCAAGTTCTTGGTTTAGTCCAACTATAAGTCAAACAAAATCTAGCTTTGCAGATTTACATGGTGTAGATATTGTTTTTACGGCTGATCAATCTAAATGGACGCAATGTCCGGTTATTGAAACAGGGCATATTGATAATCAAAATATTGGTAATGCATCTATCATGACATTGCGCGAATCTAAGTCGTTAGATATAAATCAAAACGAACTAGAGACAACAGGAATGAGTTGGTTTCCAGGATATGCAATTGATGTTGAAACAGGTGAACGATTAAACATGGCGTTTGGCGAAAATTCATGGTTAGGCGGTTCAAATGGGCAAGACATGATTTGGAACCCTACAGATGAATTAGGAAGTGCTGTATCAGGAGAAATACGATTAGGAGGAGGACATTTTATTTATGTGTTTGGCGTTGATGTAGATGATAGCGGAATGCCAGGTTATGATGGTGGAAATTGGTTGCATACTCATTTACAAGACGAAACAGCATCAAATTACATTAACACTTGGAAAAATTGCCTGTGGATTGTGGAACCACTGTTAGCGGCTGACCAAGAGCTGTTAAGCACAGATGCCCGTATGAGTCTACGTGTTAATCATCCGTATCAAACAGAAACCTATACAGGAGTTAATAATGGATTACCTGCGTATCGATTCACAACAGATGGTATTCAAACACAATATGAGCAAAATGAAACGGCCATTTCTGCACTTGACCAAATTAAAATAGTACCAAATCCTTATTATGCTTACTCGGCTTATGAAGGGAATGGAATTGATAATCGTATAAAAATTACCAATCTACCAGAGGTTTGTGAAATAACTATTTTCAATATGAATGGTGGATTAGTTAAAAAAATAACGAAAGATAATGCCTTAACATTTGTGGATTGGAGACTGAAAAATCACGCAGAAATTCCAATTGCAAGTGGCGTATATATATTCCATATTGATGTGCCGGGTGTTGGTGAAAAAATATTAAAATGGTATGGAGCAATGCGCTTGGTTGATACCTCAAATTTTTAAAATAAAAGCATGAAAGTAGTTAGTTTATTGGCCGTTGGTTTGTTATTTGTATCCGGCGTTGCAAATGCACAAAAATTAAAGTTAGGACCTGAAATTGGTTTCAATATGATCTCAATGGAATCAAGTGATTTGGGTAATAGCTTTACGCCAGGGTTTCATGGTGGTGCAAATGTAGAATATCATTTTACAGACAATTTTTATCTCAGATCTGGTATTTTTGCAACCCAAAAGCGACAGTCATACAGTTCTAACGATACTTTACTAGTTAACTTGTTTGGATTAGAAGATTTAATAGGGATTGATGGAGTAAACTTGGAGTCTTATACGGCAATTAGAGGTAGAGTAGCGCAGTTATATATTGAGCTTCCACTAATGGCTGCTTATAAGTACAAAGGGTTTAGTGTGTTTGCTGGGCCTTATTTTGCTTATATGTTAACAGCACGTAAAAAGGAAATAAAATCTGTTGATACCCCTTTTTTACGAACAGTAGATGTAGCTACTTTGGTTCCTGATGGCATTGATGCTGATTTATTATTGGCAACCTTACCTTCTGCAGAAGAAACTACTTTAACAGAATCAAGTTCAAAGGCCAATTTAAGACCGTTGGATATTGGACTAAAAGCTGGGATTTCATATCAATTTGATAACCTCACTGCCAATATTAATTACCAATATGGCTTTTTTGATTACCAAACTAAGTCAAAAGATGTATTGGACAATCATAGCTATTTTCAACTATCGCTCAATTATAACTTTGGCATAGGAAAATAAGAGACAATGAATGAAAATGAAACGCATAAACTTATAGGGAAATTAAGTGGAGCTGTTGTCTTTTTAGGTGTTGTTGTTATTGGGTTAGTTATTACCATTTTGGTTTTATTTGCGTTTCAAACGCAAGAAGAAGAGAAAGAAGAAGAATTATTAGGATGTGGTGTTGTTTATCCAGATCCACATGGTAGAACACATGATTTTGTGAATGGCGAACGATTATTCAATCAGAATTGTGCCAGTTGTCATTTTGTAAATAAAGATATGACTGGCCCTGCGATAAAAGGCGCCCGAGAAAGGGGATGGGAAAATTCCTATGAGAACTGGATTTATGATTTTATTCGTAAAGAAGACTCATTGGTTCAAATCGAAGATGCTTATACTTTAAAGCTTAGAGAAGATTGGAATTGGAGCGATAATAGTTGGTCTCATAATTTTCCCTTGACTCATTCTGAAATAGATGATTTAATGGATTACGCTTATTAGTGCTACCTAATTCTTTTATTAAGAGAAAACTAATTAAGAAAACTCAGTGAATAAACCTGCCGACCTCAGAAAAACTCCGATAATTCCTTTCGAAATTTTGCATAAAATGGATGCTGGATGGGAGAATGCTCTTGCTGTATTGTCAGAATTAATGACAGATGAAATGTTGCAATTTATTGCCGCCGCGGATTACGGATACGAGCAGGAGAAATGTTTTAAATTGCTGAAAGAAATCGTTCATGAGCAAAAACCGCTTCCAGAAAGAGATTTTGATTTATTTGAATGCTTGGAACTTACGAGATGGTTAACACCTTCTAATAATACCGAGCATAAATGCAGAGCTTTTAGTTGTGTTCTTTTATTGATGTTTACGCATACGTCGAACTATGAGCCTATAAGTAACGAGAATGAAACCATAGTATCGCTTATTGATAGTGTGGCTGCCTTAAAAATGGGGCAAAAAGAAGCGCAGGCTTTATTAATATGGAAGATTCTTGCAGATTATAAATTAGAACTTGACTCTTATTTAGAGGATGAGGAAGACAAAGAGTATATAGATGAAATTACAATTGATCCTTTTTTCATTTATGGGCTTTTGCTTTTAATGCTGCTGAATGATGAGGATGCTATGGCCATCAATCAAGTATTGGAATGGAGCATTGATATGGAAAAAGATGTGAAAAACATTGCCCCTTATGTTAATGAATACAGAGCCAAAAACATAACTAAGGAAGAAAAAGAAGCACCCTATTTGCTAGGTACAACAAATTTTAGTCAACGTCATAAGGTATGGCAAAGTCTAAGCAAAAATGTTGCAAAATCACTAAACCAAGCTTCTGTTGAGTTAAATTATTCAGACTTGTTGCAAGTATTAACCGCTGTGGGAAATAATGAACCAATGAAGTTCTAAACCAAGCACAAAAAAGCCCTGCTAACAAATGCAAGCAGGGCCATAGTTTATAATTTCGTATCTAAAAATGCTGAATTCAAATCGTAATTGAATAGTGCAGCGATTTTTGTTCTAGCTACGATAGTTGTAACGTATTCTATAATTAAAAATCAAATTTAATACCTTGTGCTAAAGGTAAATCAGCTGAATAGTTAATTGTATTTGTTTGTCTTCTCATGTAAACTTTCCATGCATCAGATCCAGATTCACGTCCACCACCTGTTTCTTTTTCACCACCAAAAGCACCACCAATTTCAGCACCAGAAGTTCCGATGTTTACGTTAGCAATACCACAATCTGATCCTGAAGCAGATAAGAATTGCTCAGACTCACGAATATTGTTTGTGAAAATTGAAGAAGAAAGCCCTTGTGCTACGTTATTTTGAATATCGATAGCATTGTTGATGTCTCCTGAATATTTTGTTAAATAAAGTAATGGAGCAAATGTTTCGTGCTGAACAATTTTATAAGAGTTGTCAGCTTCTGCAATTGATGGCGAAACATAACATCCAGACTCATATCCTTCGCCTGTTAATGCTTTTCCTTCAACTAATACATTTCCACCTTCAGCTTTTACTTTTTCAATAGCGTCTAAATAAGTGTTAACAGCATCCTTATCAATTAATGGTCCCATATGGTTAGATTCATCTAAAGGATTACCAATTGTAATTTGCTTATAAGCATTTACTAAAATGTTTTTTACATTATCATAAACAGACTCATGAATAATTAAACGACGAGTCGAAGTACATCTTTGTCCAGAAGTTCCAACCGCACCAAATACTACACCAGGAATCACCAATTCTAAATCAGCAGTTGGAGTAATAATAATAGCGTTGTTTCCGCCTAATTCTAATAATGATTTTCCTAATCTTTTTCCAACAGCCTCACCAACAGCTTTACCCATTCTAGTTGATCCAGTTGCTGATACTAAAGGAACTCTTTTGTCATTTGACATTGCAATTCCTAAGTCTGCTCCACCAATAATTACAGAAGAAACACCTTCTGGCACATTATTTTCAGCAAATACTTCTGCCGCAATGTTTTGACAAGCTACAGCAGTTAAAGGTGTTTTTTCAGATGGTTTCCATACACATACATCACCACAAATCCATGCTAATGCTGTATTCCAACACCAAACTGCAACTGGAAAGTTAAATGCTGAAATAATTCCAACAATTCCAAGCGGGTGGTATTGGTCATACATTCTATGAACGGGTCTTTCTGAATGTAAAGTTGATCCGTTTAACTGACGAGATAATCCAACTGCAAAATCACAGATATCAATCATTTCTTGTACTTCACCTAAACCTTCTTGGTACGATTTTCCCATTTCATAAGAAACCAATTTACCTAGTGGCTCTTTATATTCACGCAATTTAACACCTAATTGACGAACAACTTCACCTCTTTTAGGTGCTGGAACTTGTCGCCATTCTTTAAAAGCTTCTTGACCTTTTAAAATTGCTGCTTCATATTCCGCTTCTGTAGCACTTTTAACAGATGCTATTAATTTTCCATCAACTGGTGAATAAGAGTCAATTTGTTCCCCTCTTGTGTTGAACCAATGTGAACCTGTTGAGGCGCCATTATTCAATTCTTTCACTCCTAATTGATCTAAAACTGCTTTGATTTCAGTTTCAACTGCTACTGTAGACATAATTTTTTCTTTAAATTCTTAACAAAAGTACAATTATTAGTGGAAAAAATTCACACCTGTTTGGGATTAGTTTGGGCGGTTTTAAACAACTTCATTATCTTTACATTCAAGATATGACCCCAAATTGGTTACCTATTGACAGTTTAGTCTCATTAAGTGAGGAAAAAAATAAGTAAACAACATAAAAATTTAAGACAATGAAAAAGACATTTTTTATTCTAGGAACGGCATTAATACTATTGAGTAGTTTTAGTGGTAGTGTGAAATCGGGTGGTGAAGATCTTTGCAAGGCTTATTTCCCAACAGAGGTGGGTACAGTTTTGACTTATGAAAACTATAACGGTAAGGACAAATTACAATCTACAGATCTTTTTAGTGTAACAGATTTAGTGGAGACGGCAACATCAACGCTTATTAAAGTTCATATTGAATCAACTGATAAAAAAGGAGAGGATACTTATTCAAATGATATTGAATATGTTTGTGAAGATGGTGTATTTAAAGTATCTATGGAGTCAATGATGCCTTCTGAAACAATGGATGCTTATAAAGACATGGAAATTACCATGACACAAACAGAGTTGGAGATTCCATCTGATTTAACTGTTGGACAAGAATTGCCTGATGCAAGTATGGAGGTTGTTATTTCATCTAGTGGGATGCAAGTAATGAAAATGAATTTTAAAATCACTGATCGTAAAGTTGAAGCACAAGAAAGCATAACTACTGCTGCTGGAACTTTTGATTGTTTTAAAATGTCTCAAAACACCAATACAAAAATGATGTTTATTGATAAAACATACAAAACAATTGATTGGTTTACTGCAGATATTGGATCTGTAAGATCAGAAACTTATAACGGAAACGGGAAATTAGAATCTTACCGTGTATTAACCAATATCAAGCGATAATTTTTTTGGATGCTGCAAAAAATCGATTTTACTTCGTATAAAACAATTTTAATCGTTGCCGTTTTAATTCGACTAATTGCAGCAATTTTTTCACAGGGTTATGGAATGCATGATGATCATTTTTTGATTGTTGAGGCGTCTGCATCTTGGGTTGATGGATTTGATTATAATCATTGGTTGCCTTGGTCACCAGGTAGCACAGGATCTCCAGAGGGGCATAGTTTTACCTATGTTGGTCTAAACTTTTTTATTTTCTCGGCATTAAAAGGAATTGGTATTGCAGATCCGAAAGTGTTGATGCTTTTTAATCGATTGATTCATGCGTTATTTTCTTTACTTATAGTTAAATACGGTTATTTAATAACAGAAAAACTGAGCAATAAAAAGAATGCTGTTACTGTTGGTTGGCTATTGGCCTTATTATGGGTATTACCTTTCTTATCTGTTAGAAACCTGGTTGAGGTAACCAGTATTCCTTTTATGATGTGGGGTGTTTGGGTTTCGCTTAAATCAGAAAATAAAAGTCGTTTTTTATACGCCGGTTTACTTTTAGGGATGGCGGTTTCGTTTCGTTATCAAGTTGGAGTATTTGCCGTTGGAATGGCGGCAGTTTACTTTTTTCAAAAGGAGTTTAAGGGCTTTATTTTATTCAGTCTTGGTGTTGTGTTGGTGTTTACATTAACTCAAGGGGTAGTGGATTATATGATTTGGGGTTATCCGTTTGCAGAGTTCTTAGGCTATTTTGTGTACAATTCAAACGAAGGGTTGGACTATTTAGTGAACTATAATGTTTTCATGTACTTTTTGGTTTTAATGGGTGCATTTTTATTACCCTTGGGCTTATTGATTGGCGCTGGATTTTTCCGCGGCTGGAAAAAGTATATTGGGCTTTTTGTTCCAGTTATGCTTTTCATTTTATTCCATTCCATTTATCCGAATAAACAAGAGCGTTTTATTTTGCCTGTTTTACCTTTCTTTTTAATGATTGGCGTAATGGGCTATGAGCAGCTACGGGAGCGTGAGTTTTGGAAAAAAGCTTGGTCATTTTCATGGAAGGCTTTTTGGGTACTTAACATTCCTTTATTATTATTTGCTTCGTTTACTTATTCTAAAAAATCGCGGGTTGAATCTATGTATTATTTCTACGGAAAAGATACGCATGGTGTGAGAATTTTGCATGAGTGTACAGGAGAGTCTCCGCCTTCATTGCTACCTAAATTTTATACTGGTAATTGGACAATAAGCGGTGTGGCACGTGAGGATAAAAGTCAACGTTTAAATGTTTTTCCAGATATGGAATATGACTATGTTATTTTTTGTGGGCAACAGGATTTGGATTACCGCATTGCAAAATATAAAAGCTATTATCCTAATATGGAACTAGCGCAAGTGTGCGAACCAAGTATGGTTGATGCTATTTTGCGTTGGTTGAATCCACGAAATAGTAACGAGTATATTGAGATATGGGAAACCCATGTTCTTGACTCTCAGCATTAAATAGTCCATTAAGTTTATAGATTTTCTCAATTATTTATTAACATCTTGATATTCTGTCGCCTTGCTTCTATAGGCTGGCACTGATTTTGTTTAAAACTTGTTAGAAACTCTAATTTGGAATAGGGTAACGTGGCTCAATATTTCACGTTCTTTAAGTAGAGACAGCACAATTATGAGAATAAGATTAATTATAGTAGTTCTTTCAGTGTTTTTAATTGCGTCTAGCTTTTTAGCTTAAATGTTATCAGCTAACGCAAAATAGATTCAAGCTTTATCCTGACATTCGTTTTGGATTGGTTTTCCTATTGTATAAATTAAAATTATTGATTACTCCTGTTAATAGGTTAATTGCAATTTTCCTGCTTTTATAAATTTTTAGCTTAGCATTAATTCTTGTTCTGTTGTCATCATTTTTATTTACTCAACTAAGGTACCACTCACTCATTTGCAACAAGACTAAATTGAAATTCAATAAAAATCTCCATCCCTGACGGGATTGTATTTTTGTTGAATGTCTTGTTGCTGCTCTCTTTTGTGGTGCTGGTGTTTCAAAATTAAAATGATAATTATGACAACAGAACAAGAGCAAACGAAACTAAGTGAAGTAATAATGGCTTCAGAAATTTATGAATCAATTCAATTATTGAAAGAGTTACTGAATTGGTATCAAAAGAATGATTTAGCAAAGGAAAATAGTTACAGTATTCGAATTGAATTTAAGAATGTACATCAAAAACTGGCAGAACTTCAAATTCAATTGGGAGAGGCGATTTACCAATCTAATTTTTGGGAAGAACGATAAGTGTAAATTTTAGAGAAATGGCTCTGATGCATTGATTGGAGTCATTTTTTAAGTCTAGGAGGTTAATCCATTAGTAAGATTACTAGCCCAAGAATAATTCCTTTAACATTGGATTTGGATAAAAGTCCTTTTAGTTAGGATAACCTAATATTTCAATGTCATGTGTTTTTTGGAAGGTTTTGTTTTTCAATTTCAACTATTTCTTTCCATAAACTTAGCGGATTAACACCGCAATACCCACTTTCTTGCGCATCATTACATTCAATAATAATCCATTGGTTTTCTGAGGTAAGAGCAAGGTCTATTACTAAAAACGGAACGTCAAGATGTTGAATAGCAGTTTTTGCAATCTTAATAGCTTCTTGCTTTTGATCTGCTGTCCAATCATAATCCAAATATTGCGACCAATAATGACCCGCGCCAACTAATTCTTGCTTCCACCAAAATGTCCGAAATTCAAAAGAGATCTGAACTTTATCTTTAGCCGAAACCTTCATAGGTTTTAATTCGATAAATTCTCGAATTACTATTTTTTGCCAATGAAGTATTGGATCATTTTGGTAAGCTTTGCTTATTCTGTGAAAATCGCTGATCGATTTTGCCACTGATAGTTCAGGATTGTGTTTTGCAGTTTGCCTATTTCCTTTAATAAAGACCGGGAATTCAAAGTCATCATGAAATTCTGCTATTGATGGAAATTTCTCGTAAACTTTACTTTTGGGGGTAAATTCTTTCAGGTGCGGATACCAAAATTCTAATTCACTTGCAAATTGATGTTGCTTAGGGCTATTAATTAGTCTAAATCCGTAATTCAAAAGGTTGTTATAGAAATTCTCATAATCATCAATTGCTCCTATACGCCCCGTAACTATAACATCATTTTCAATTCTTGGTCGACTAGTTCTGAAGATTGGTTCAAATTGAAAATCATAAGTAGGTACGTTTAGGACTTTATTTGCAATCCAAATTGTGGATTCTAAATTAAAAAAGTCAATGTTCCTAAGTTCATCCATGTATTTGTTTATCTATAAAAATAGTTATAAACCTCCTGATAGGTTATTGTCGAATTTTGGTCATAACCTGTAACTGTCATTAGCAATCCTTTTTTATATTCAAAAATGGTTTCTCCAATTTTTATATCCTCGTTATTAAAAGCTGTAGTTTTTACTATCTGCCCCTGTTTGTTTCGTGCATAGTGATACGTATTGTCAGGATATTTTCGCATGACCATGAATCCGTTGACGTATTCTGTGTCGATTGAATTTTGCATTGTGTAGCGGTAAGCTTTTTTTCCTTTATGTTTAAAATAAGCTGTTGTATCATTATTTGAATTTGTGACGCACCCAACTTTGTTTTTTACCCAATGAATTTTAAAACAATTGTTTAATGAATATGAACTTTTTTTGTTGGGTTTATTGTATTCACAGTAATTGCTTAGTTTGCCCTTTGAATTATATGAATAATTAGTTTTATCCCAATTCTTTTCATCATTCCAAAAATATTCCGTTTCAATTATTCTTGATAGAGAGTCGTATTTGTAATTGATGTACCACCCAAATGTGGTGTCAGCCTCGAAGTATTCCGTTTCAGTGGTAATTCTTCCAAGGGTATCATATGTTTCAATAATTTCTAGATGTTCAGAATCCAGTTTTCCTAGTTTATAGCGTTTGTTTATAATGTGGCATTTATAAATCTTATTTGCCTTGAATAATTCAGGATTCCAGTGGTAATAATCAAAAAAGTTTCGCTCCTGAGAGAAACTAAAAACGGATAGAAAGAGTGATATTAATAGTATGCAGTATTTTGTCTTCATTTAAATATGATTTATCTCTTCTGGTTTAATATTGCCTTGTTTGAATGATAATTTCCGAGTGTTAGATTTTCAAATCCATCCATATCATGTCGTTCTTCTAAACCTAGCGCATAAAGAATGATGTTAATTGCACGTTTGTCCATTGGGAAATCTATAAAACTCATTTCTTTATTGTCCCATTGAGTTTTTGTTTTTAATGGCCCAACAATAACTTCCCCTTTGTGATATGCAATGGCTGATTGTGTTCCCTCTTCTCCTTTATAGTCGGTTTCTATGTATCCAATTGGTTCTGAGTAAGAGTTTCCTTTTAAAAATGCATGAAGAGAGCTGCTTAATAACCAAAACTCTTTATAGACAGGTTGTTCCCCTTTATTAACCAATTCGTTTACATCACAAATAAAATCATGTGTCAATGGAATAAGACTAAACTCGGCGTTTAAATCTAATTTATGTTGACGCCAGTTAGATACTATTTCAACTATGGCACCTTTTGGTCCGATAATACATTGAATATTATGACTCATTTTTTAAGTTACAAAATCTTAAAGTTAGGTTTTATGAGGTTTGTTACTCTAAGATAAAACAATTATGAGTTTTCGAATCTTTTCCAGAGTTTAAATAGTTGATGCCTTGCACTTTGATCTAATCTCTTTTCAGTAATAATTTTTTCTGCTATTATGGAAAGTTCATGATCAAACTCCTCTTGCTTTAACCATGAAATTGCGCGTTTTGCCCAATAGTTAGAATCTCCGATAAGTGCATATTTTATTAAATTTAAAAAAGGGAAAATGTCAATCTTATAGCTTCCATTTGTGTTCTTTTTTAATCCATCTAATAATTTTTCTTCAATTTCAGACCTTTCTTTTTGCAAGGCTGTAATGATTTTGAGATATTCCTTTTGATTATGTGCAACAGCTATAGTTTGCTTATTGAATTGTGTTAAATGATTCATCCATTTACCGTCGGAAGTAAGCCCAAAAATTTGTTGGTAATCGTTGTTGAAATCTAGACTGAATATTGGAATCCATTTGATTTCTTTTGAATTTGAATCGAGCGAAATGGTCCATTCGATATTTGTATGTTTTTCGATTTTGTTCAATTGGCTAATTCAGGTATTAAATCTAATCAAAAACAATATATGATTTATACGGCTCACTTTTGCCACAATCGTTAAATGAATAGATTTCAATAGGAATAGTGTCCAAATAAATGGTTGTGTCTTTAAGGCGGTACAGATATTCCTCATTTTTTACAATATCTTCAGGATAGTTTCCCTTAGGGTTTACGAAATAGGGTGGAGTAGAAAAACTATAAAGAATTTCATTATTTGTAGTTCCTTCTTCTTGCTCTTTTCCAATATAAATGTTGATTTCATCTGAAGGAGAATGTACCACAATACTGCCGAAAGATCCAAATTCAAAAGCATCAATAATTTTAGGTGGAGGCTCACAATAGCTATCTGCTTTTCCGCAACCAACGCAGATAATTGCTACTAATATTACCCATGAAAAATTTCTTATGATTTTCATATTTTCAATTTTATAGCAAATAACCAAAAATATATTCCCTATTGATATAGGTCATATAACCTATATACTTCCGGCAAGGCCTTGAGTACATTTGAAAAAAACAAACAAATGAGAATTCTGACATTCATATTTCTTTACACAATTGGGTTGAACGTTATTGCGCAAGAAAATATTTTTATGCAAAATGGATATATTGGTTATACGTATAAGACGCCAAATTTCAGGAAAGATATGGAAGCCTTGGATGCATGGAAAGGTTTTGAATTTACTTTTAAAGACTTTGCATTTTCTTTGCACACTGGCTCTTTAAGAAATGCAACGGTAGACAGTACTTATGGAAGTCCATCAGGCAAAATTTTTAATGTTGGTTATCGCGTAGGTTATGAACTTAATGCTGGAGGAAGCTCATTTTTTTCAGCAGGAATTAAACCGTTTATTCAATTAGGAGGATCATTGGCAACAGTGCCTAATAAGATGACTTCAAGTTCGCCTGCCTCAATTGGTTTAGTTTTTTCTCCAGGACTTCAATTAAGGTTTTCGCATGTTTATTTAGTGGCAAAATATGATGCAGGGTTGTATTTAGGAACAACACCTTGGGCGGGTAATAATCAGCACAATGCAGTTAAAGGATATTTGGGTGGATTAAGTTTTACTGTGGGAATAGAAAACGCATTTGATTTACTTGCTCCAACTTTGTTTACATTTTCAGGTTTAAGAAAGACCAAAGAAACCTACCGTAATGTTAAAGAAGGATTAGAAACTATAAACGGGGAGCTTTATCGGGTACGAACAACTACAGAAACCACAGTAACCAGTTACACTCCTGGCGAAATGGTACTTGGTGGAATGGCGCCATTTTGGGGAGTTGGGCCAACTTATTCATTTCATGCCTTGCAAAAGCGACAAGCCCCAACTGAAATGAAAGGGGTGAACTTAGGTATTCGTTTCAATTATTTTATGATTGATGGCTTTTATGAGCAAGGTAAAATTGGTTTGAAGGATCAGATTGGAAGAGAGAATATTTTATTGACTTTTCCGCATTTAAGAAACTATGATTTTTCTGCACAAAGAGATGCAATTCATTATGGCGGAAGAATAGGTTTTAACCTTTCAAAAATGATTAAACTTGAAAGCTTTGACATGTCAGATAGTGATGGGAAATTGAGTGCATGGTTGGTGCCTTTTACACGGTTTTCAGTTTTTTATACAATGGGTGTTACAAAGTTTGGTGACGGTTTAGATTATACTTTTGATAATGCTGAAAATATGCTAACGGCCTATCAAAATTTCAACGAAATTGTTCCTGATGCAAGTAATAATGCCAGTTATCTTCCAGCCGAATCAATTTATCAAGGTGCAGGAATTAGTTTTGAGTTAGGTGCAGCGTTTCTTAATTATACATGGTATCGTTATAAAGATGCAGCAATTGCTAATCATACGCAGTTAACAGTTGGTGCTAATATTCCAATTGGCAGAATTGTAAATAGAATGCGAACAAACCTCATCTATCAAAGAACTCGGCGCCATGCAAGTAAGTAGCCTTAATTATTCTTGTTGTAAGGGTGAGGTTATATGGCAACCTTGGTTGAGTTCAAACGCCTCTTTCTTCTCCAATATATAATATAAATTGTTCCAATAATTGTTGGTAGTAACCAACCAATAATGTTTCCAATTCCTAATCCTGCAACTATAAAAGCAGTAACAGAGGCTATTAATGCACCAACCATTTTACCAATGTGCACCATTAATAAGCGATTACCAGCATTTTTTATGTTTTTATAAAGGCGAAAGTCATTAATCGCAAGAAAAAATCCAATGCCTCCAAAAAACAGATACAATATACCAATTGATAGGTTGTTTAAAGTGCCATAAATTCCAATTGAAATCATTATTACGGAGAATAAAAACATGCTTCCTGAGATTACTTTGTCAATCCATTTGACTTGCCGTGCGGATATAAAACTCAAAGCTCTATTTCCTGTCAAGACAAGATATATTGTAAAGATTCCAATCAAAAATAAAAATAGATTCTCGTGGTTTGGCATCCAGGATACTGGAATTGAGACAAGTGAACTTGTAATCATTCCAATTGAGAATAGTTTTCCCAACCTTTTGTGTGCTAAACTTCCTTTTTTGACAATTACACTTCCAATTCCCGTAATTAATCCTATGCCACCAAAAAATGCATGAATATAAATCAAGATTTTAATCGTTTCTTCCATTTCTTTTAAATTGAGTTGACGATTCAAAAATCAGTTTATAATTCTGTTTTCAAAAGTTTAAATTACTGAATTGTTGATTTTTAAGGATGAGTTGAGGAATGATTTAATTGTCCTCTGCAATAAGCTGTATTAGTTCTTCAATTTTTAGTTTCACTGATTCATTGTTTGGGTCAATAGCCAATACTTTTTGATACATCTCTAAACTAGCATGCAAATTATTGGTTTGAAAATATGCATCTGAAAATTCAGTTAGCATAATTACGTCTGTATCATACAAGGCCGAGCATAATTGATAAGCTTTAATTGCTTCTGCCCAATTTCCTTGAAAGTGATTTGCATAACCTATCCAACGGAATGCCTCAACAGGCGGGTTAAAATCATAATTAACCTTGTTTGAGAACGATTGAAAATGCTTTTGAGCATCTTCAACGGTAATTGTATCTGTGGGTGAAATATACCCAATAGAAAATCCTTTATACAGGTTTGAAAGTCCATCAATTAAACTGGGTAATCGTACGGTGCCATGACTTTCATAATCGTAAACTTTTAGTTCTGAATTTATGTCGTTTTGTAGAAGAATTTCATGGAATTTTTTATGCATATCCACGTTATATTGTTCTCTATCTTTTCCGCCATTTGCAGAGGATATAAATACATTTGGTTTTACATTTTTTGAAACCGTTTCGGTAAGATGCTTGATAGGATCTGCTTTGTTATACCATATACTTGGGTCGTATAATTGAAATGCATTAAAAGGATTTTCTATTGTTAGAATATAGGCACCAAAATAACCGCTTAAAGAGTGTCCAATAAGCACATCAAATCCATTTGTAATATGCAATGAATCAACAAAAGGAACGACCTCCTTAGAAAGATACTCTAGAAATTTTAATCCTCCTTGCGTTTTTTCTTTATTGAAATAGTATGCAGCTGTGGAATCAGGTTCTCCGCTGGAATTGTACTCGGTGCTTGTAAAGGTTAAATCTTTAAATCTATGATCAAAATCTACATGAGGTATTCCAATGACGATATGTTTTGGAATTTTGTCGTTTACGGCAAGTTCCTCCATTATTGCGAATGTAATATCAAATTGCCATTCGGCATCCAAAACATACATTGTTGG
Organism: uncultured Crocinitomix sp.; assembly: GCA_937139035.1. Lineage (GTDB taxonomy): Bacteria > Bacteroidota > Bacteroidia > Flavobacteriales_D > Crocinitomicaceae > Crocinitomix. Next base: position 42,600 of record CAKZPK010000024.1, read on the forward strand.
GTAGCTTTTGGTTGAATCATAATTAGCTGGAAGGTTCACCCAAATCTCCCTGGTTTCATTCAAAGCTTTTGAGTTGATTTTATACTTATTGTTAACTGATCTTGGATTTTGAGCAAAAGCTAAATGAGTAATTTGAAATAATAAAATTAAAAAAAAGGTATTCTTCATAATTACTTATATCTGATAATAAACGGCTGCATTGCTTGTTGGGTGACACATTCTTTGCAAAGTGCTTGAATCTTTTTCCTGCTTATTCAAAAATAGGATTTTCCATTTCTTAACCAAAGTCAATGAAAGCGAAATATTTATAAACGGCGAAACCGAATGTGCACACTTCAAAAACCGAATGTGCACTAAATTATCTGTCTAAAAAATAAGCCAATCATTCTTATAGACTCCAATGGAAACGACCAACCAAATGCGGTAGAGGGTTTAAATCCTTTTGGCCGAAAATAAAAACGGCCCACAACTTCCAAACAAACACATGTAATAAGTGCGAATAATAATGCCTCTGTATTCATATAATTTCGATTACTGATTGAATTGATATTCAAATATAGTTATAATACCATTTAAATGATATTTCACTACCTTTACAGCGTCACACTTAACGAAAGCATCTCATAAGAAATTGCCCCTGAGCTATTGCTTAAGGCAATATTTGGTGAGATGCTTTTCATCATTAAGTGTGACAACTGCTCAGGGGCTACTTTTAAATCGGATAGTTAGCCGTTAATACTTCAATTTTTGTTTTCCTGGTCTTTAGCTTATTACCATTGGAGGCTGACAAGGTTCTTTTCACCTCTTTAGTGTGCCATCCATACTTTTTAACATACTCGGCGAGCACATCTGAAGGATAAGTACTTAAAAGGAATTTCCCTTTGACTGATGCCAATGTGTCCAGGTCACGACGAAAATGTTCTTCATTGTACCCTCCATAATGACCCTGATTGGTATTTATGTACGGCGGATCAACGTAATGAAACGTTTTGTCCGTGTCACGGCTTAGGATAACCTTGTGAGCTTCGTTTTGCTCAATTTGGGTGTATCTTAACCGATCAGCGAGATGTTCCTGGAAAGCGTCTATTTTATTCTGTACGGTAAAGGCTCGCTTTCCTTTGTCATATCCCCATGTACCGATCTTAGTTGCAAACCCTTGATTTGTGCAAACGTAGAATGCCCATGCTCTAACAACAGGGTCATCTGCAAACAACCAAGGCGCTTCATAAATGATAAGCGCTTTTTTGTAGGTTTCTCTGCTATGAAGTGTTGCTTCAATTTTCTTCCGGAGATCAAAGTAGCTGTGTTTAAGAACCTCGTAAAAATTAACAATGTTCATATTTACATCATTAATCACTTCACATTTTTTAGGCTCTTTGGCCCAAAATACGGCCCCACCTCCAAAAAATGGCTCAACGTAGATTTCATGTTCAGGAATTAAAGGAAGGATTTCCTTTAGCATCATTTGTTTGCCTCCATAATAGGAGACAGGGGTTTTGATCCCCTTTTTCTGAGTTTTCGTGGTCACACTCATTTTATATTTGTTTTATGGTTAACTATGTTCAGCAACAAACGCCTCATACGCATTTAAGCGGTTTAAGATGTTTGTTTTGGCTGTCACGCCGGGAAGTATATCAGGAAGTGGAACTTCATCCAAGACGGCTAATCGGTCAGGATCAGTTTCTGCAATAAGAGCATCCTTGAAGTTTGAGAATCCATAAGTGATGAAAAGGTCTAATTCTGATTTATACCAATTAACGATTTCACTTACATTGGCCTCAAATGGGGTGTTTCTTACCGTTCCCATTAATACCAATATTTGAGCCTTACGCGCATTCTGTGTTAAGGTCTCTAAACTAACAATTGAATGATATTCACTCGATTCTATCGTGTAGCAAACGACAGGTTCATCAAGTATGATTCGTTCATCTTCAGCATTGATACCAAAAACGGTGTAATAGTCTGTTGTAAATTCTACGCCTTTAAAGTCTTCTGATTCAGTAAATCTGTAGTTCAACGAGGATTTAGCAATCAGTCTTTTCGCCATTGGCCATCCATCAATGTCTTTTGTTAAATAGAATTCGGATTCGATTTGAAAACCAGATAAATCAAAAATTGGTTTTTCTATTATACTAGGATGGATCAAATTGTCCTGGCCAGTTTCTTGAAATAGAATACTATCTTGTAAAGTTGTCATATTAATCTTGTGTTTATGGTGAATGATCCTTTGTTTCTCATAGTTGTTGCAGCTGTTATTTCGGAGGATACTGCGTAAATAAGACTGTCTCCAGCTTCCAATGCGACAGGAGTCTCAAGAATGTAAGCTATTTCATCACTTTTACCATTCTGCATTGAGGCACTAGCCACAACAGTATCAATAGTATCCATTGTGCCGGTAGCTTCATTTAGTCGCATAACCAGAACAATAAAACCGATCTCCTGAGTTGGCATTTCATTTTTCATGAAACCATGAATTGAAACGATTTCTGAACTAACTGGGATGATGTGACCAAATTTGCGATTACGTGAAAAAACAGGACTAAGAAAATCAGCATCTCCATCAAATGGATAAGTACGTGCAATGAAAATTTCGCTGTGCGCTGACTCTTCAATATTATAACCATCCCCAATTCCTCTCCACATATCTCCGTTAAATACCCATTCACCGCCTATTGAATAAGCAATGAAAGCCTCGCTGCCTCCCGAGGCCGAGCTAAAACCCGGTTCAAAGAAATTCTCGTTAAGTTCGGTTAATAACTCATCAACATTGTTCGCTGTGATCACAGGACTACAGTTTTCCTTTTCAATACTTCCAAAACTCAAAACGAAACCTCCCTCTCTTGGAGTTGATTTTTGAGAAATGACTACGAGTGATTCATCTCTTTTGAAAAGATTCATTCCGCATCCAAATGATGCCAAAACGTTATTCAATTCGTCTTTTATGACAACCTTTTTATTGTCTTGTTTTATTATTCTAACCATGTTATAATGAATTTAAAAATGTTTCTTTTTTTGATCGCTCAGTTTCCAATATTGCAATCATTGCAGATTGCAGAGCGTTATAGAACCCATCAACTCGCTGAGCGCTCATTTGATAATTTACCGCTGCCATTGTCGGCACATTTGTGGTGCTGTACGCTCCAGCTTTGTATAACGAGTATATTCTTTCCCAATGCTGTTGATAAATAGGATCTAAACTAAATTGATTTTGATCATAGGTGAATCCAGCAAGCATTGCCTCTTTAGTTTCACGTTCTATTTTAGAAAATTCGGATTCTGTTAAAACGTCATTTATTTCTTGTTGACCAGCAGCATCAATTGCAGCCGTCGTAAGCTGATCACTGACAATAACATACTCATGCCCGGCAGGAAGAGGTGGAATTGTTTCCAGGATTAATTTAAAATCCAGATATTGATCTGCATTTGGTGGTACAGGATTCATGATGATTGCTTTTCCTGATCCGTTGTCTGTTATAAAATAGTTCATCTGTATAAATTTTAGATTACATAAGCCCAACCAGAGCTTACTCTGATTACAACAATTGAAGAGTTGTGTACAAGGAAATTCCCTATATCATACAAAAATGGCAATGGTAGTGGTCCACCAGCTGAGAAGAATATTTTAGCCTGATCCGCGATTTTAGCATCAACTTCAGCTTCTAATTCAGGAATGTTCGCGAGACGTGCAAGGGCATAAATAGCTGCCTTTGTGAGAAATGGGTTCATGTATTTATCTGTCACGAGACCAGCCTCAGCCTCACCAACTTCTGCGAATGCTCCAATTGCCAAATCTAAATCATCATCAACATGCACGAATGCGTCAATAAATTCTTCAAACTCCGCCTCTGTTGGTTTAAGGCCATTTTGGAAGTATGTCTTTAATACTGCTTTTGTAGTTGCCATTAGTAAAAGTTTAATTCGTACCTACGTCCAATAGGTGTGATGTTATTTAAAAAGATTAGTATTTCATTTTCATGAGCAATTGCTGTGTCCGGAACATTTACTTTAAAATGTCCAATCGCAACATCAGATATATAAACACCATAATCAAGACTTGTGATGTTTTTGATGTGATGCTCCATAACCATTACTTGAGGAGTAAGGTTAATTTTAGATTTTGTGCTTTTACGAAAATCTTTGAATTCACTCAAAAGTGAATCAAATGGTTTCAGGATAGCTTTAATAAAGAAAAACTTACCAGTTTCCTTATCTTCAAATCCACCGTCACCATCAGGAACCTTAACGTATCGCCATGATGGTGGAAGTATTTGTTTTATTAATATGTTAATATCAACGAAGTACATAAGTCAGTATTGAGGTATCGTCAAGTGCAATGTGTCCGGCGTTTGAATCTACCTTGTAAGTAAAGCTGATGTCATTGAGTGTTTTTGAGGCAATATAAAACGCATCAACCCCCTCAACCTCCATAACTTGATCAATTAGCTTGGAGATATAAAAAGTACCCCCAAAATCAAAGTTCTTGAGGTAATTGGAAATTGTTTCTTCAACAGGAAAGGTTCCAGGACTTGAAATTAACTCACCGGCGTCTGTATATAGAATTGGATCTAATTCAATTGTTGCAGTAAGTTTTAAAACATCAGCTTCCAGAGTTTGGATGTCCAGAGCTGTACCAGGTACCTTTTTACGATTCATGTATGCCGAAAAACCTGAATGCTCAGTTGCGTCTAAAGGAATGAGATCTCCAGCCACTTCTTTCACAACACGAACTTGCAAAACCAAATCAGGATCCTCTTTGATTGAAACCCGTTTAACAATTTGCAGATCTGGATCTACTTCCAAATAGACCAGGCGATTGTTTTGAATAACCAAACTGTCTCCATGTTGATATTGGGATGCAGTATCAAGGTACCATTCTATTCCTCCAACCTCAGTTGTATCAATTAATGCCTCAACCTCTTCTTTGTGTTTAGCAAATAGTTTCTTAATTTCTAATATGAACAATGCAAATACTTGTTTTGCAAACGTCCAAAAAGCAACTAATGATGTGTTTGATTCCAATTCATCAAGTTCAGTATGCAAATCTGCTTCTGCTTGAATTTCATCTAATATTTCACTTAAATCTTCAGCCATGTTAACTTACTATAAAATCATTTTCAATTTTCCAATAACCAATTCCTTCACCCCTTGCTTTTTCCGCTGTGGCAATTACATTTTGCGACAAATATTCTTTCATTGGTCCATTAATCCTTACATCTCGAATTTGAATTTCCTCTCCCGGATGAAGGTTGTCGGTAATTCCCAATAAAGTTGGATTATCCTCCACAATAAAGAATACACCTTCAACGTCTCCATATTCCTGAAGAGCAATGTCAGCAATTGTCTGATTATGTTTTGCTTTAATAATTCGCATTCGTTCTTATTTTCCCATCATTTGTGATTTCAATGTCCACTACATTCATTCCATCACGCACAAACTCCGCACTAATTGAAGTCTTTAAAGTTTCAACTGTTGTTTCATCATCCAAATACCCCATAATTCCCACACCCAAATGCGGAGCGAATTTGTTCCATCCTTTTTCAAACATCATGATGTCCTTTTGATGCTGAAGAGTAGATTCTCCAATCTCACTTATTGTGTCATTATTTTCAAAGAGTAGATCTTTCATTAATGCGTTATCTCATTGTTTTCTAAATCGGTGGCAACTGTCGGTGCTAAAGTTGATCCTGCCCATACAGCTGTCGCGGCTTTAAGCGCTGCACCACCATCATTAGGAACAGGTGTCCAAGCTGGAGTTGCAAATATTGTTTTAAGGTTGTTTAAATCTGTTTTTAAGTCATTTATATCATCAGCTACACTTGCAGAAATTACTAATCCGCCATTTCCACCGCCATTCAATTCTAGTCCATTTTCATCAGCGATAAGTTCAAGCCCTGGCATTTTTATAGTCACCTTTTGAACCTCGTCTATTGCAAGTATTACAAGTGAGTTAATGTCGTTTCCAATTTGACCTACCAACACATTTGTTCCCTCTTTTGGTTGGATAACAATACCTTTATCATTCGATTCTGTTGAAGTATATTGAACATCATTGAGTACAATATCATCCGCCGTAGATCGAATAGAACATGACGTGTCTCCAGCAGTTTCAACAACAGCTTGAAAAATGGTAACAGTCTCATTTGTGAGAATATTATCCTTTAGCATTTTTATGAATTGTTGCTCTTTTGTCATGCTACTTTAATTGATGGTACCACTTTTCTTTTTCCGCCATTCTTATCAAATGTTGTTGTGACAGCTGACGTATAATAAACTCCTTGCCTTGATACATAATCAGGATCCAACATATCTGCACTTGCACCAGTTGTTATATAAGGCAATAACCATGTAGTAAAATCACCCTCGTAACCAGTAAACCGGTGTTTAATTATTTCTTCCTCTCCAATTTTTTTTAATGCTTCAGGGTCATGAACATTATACCGGTGAACAGTAATTTTATCTCCACCCTTTTCTCCAACTTCAACTTTCACTTTTTTGTTCTCCCGATCGATACCTACAACCTCGACAAGTACTTTCTTGTCAGCTTCATGCAAATACTTTAAGTTTGAGCTTTGCACATTTTTGGCAAAATCATATTTAACCTTTCCAGTATTATAGGTGTACTGGAGATAAACATGAAGCTCCGTTCCTTTCATGAAAATATGAAGCCCGGTTTCTTCCTTGATTTTCTTCAATACATCATAACCGGTTGCTTCATTGATTGTGAACTTGTCATACTTGAGAATATCTACTCCCTCACCAGCAACCATTTTAATTCCTGGTAATTGATTAATCACATCCTGAATGATAGCAGTTGCATCTGTATTTTGGTATTGCTTATTTTCAACCTCTTTTCGTGTCAAAAACATGCTATCCTCACATTCAATAATGATCGTGTTATCAGTTGCAATACTTGATATAAATCCGTTGAATTCTTCAAATAGATACCCCTCATATCCTAACTTGATGGTCACAGCATCACCCCGTTTGATTTTGCTTTCAATTTCGAGAGCTTGACCATAGGCCATGCCGGGCAACTTAATTGTAGCCGAATCAGATAGTTTATCAACGTCTTTTCTCACCTGACACGATATGAGGTGATTAAGTTTAAACTTACCAAGCGTTATTTCAGATACCATTACTCTAATCATGTCTCAATTAATAATGAATCAAACAATTGGTCAGAATAAGCATTGATGGTAAACTTTTGAATAGCAATTCCTGTTGAGTGTGGAATATCAACATTCTCAATTGCCAAATACTCAATATCAAAAATTCGGAAAACAGGACATTCAACTTTGATGGATCCGCGATATGTTAAAAATCGTTTTAAACTTTGCAGCTGATCTTCAGGATATCGATTATTAGTTAAGTCGAGTAAAGCGCCTTTGATTATTAATCGATAATCATCACGCCCCCAACTTTCTTTTATAGATCCGGATCCGTTGTTGTGTTTTGGATATTTGCGAATAACCTTATTGGCCATGCGAAGTGAAACTATTGGTTCAAAAGGAAAATCCCATTCAAAACCAGGAATCGAAAATTTAACCGGCATGATCATTTCTTTACCAACCCAATCTTTCTTGAATTGATTCGAAAAGGATTCAACAGTTCCTAAAGGACTTGATGGAATAAATGCGTTTGCATTTCCTGCTTCAGGAAATGGAGGGCCAACATATCCGTAGAGTTGCTGATAAAGTAAATTTATGTCAAATTCATTCGCCATTATTGTCCTACTGCTTTAAAAGTTCCGTGTAATCGACGAGTAAATTCATCCATTACCATGTCCGTGAGCTCGTCTGCTGATTGTTGACCGTCACTCACATATTGATTTACTGTTTCTAATACTTTGTCAATTTGAACATTGAGTATAAACTGCTTTTTACCTCCAGTTGCAATGGCCTCTGTAGTTTCTTCAACTCCGTCAGTTTCTTCGTTGAATGCACCAGGTGTATTAAGAGCCTGTTCTTCAGCAATACGATCATCCTTTCTTTTCTTCTTACTTTCTTCAGCTGCAATTAATCGTTGACGAGCTTCATCCATCAATGTCAAACGCTGGTCATCCGTCATGTCCAGGTTCGATATACGGTTTGAAAAGATTTTCATCTTTTCATCAATGCTACCGTTGATCAAAGAGAGTTGATAGATACCATCATCCAATCGCTCATCTTTAGTCCTATTATCATCTCCAACATCAATACCGAGCGAACGGCGCATGTTTTTTATTGTAAGCGCACTATCCCCAGCAATGTCACCAAGTCCTGGAATGTAACTGGCCAATTCTAATAAATACTGTAAAGGCGCGAGCATAAAATCAATAAGCATAACACCTATGGCCTTAATGCCCTCCATTATACCACCCATTGAAAAGGCTTCTTTTATTCGTTTCCAATGATCACCAAACGTTACGATTAGTTTTATCAAAAAGGACAATGGTCCGGAAACAACAATAAGTCGATCTTTCCATTCATCATACTTTTTAACGACAGCTGCAATACCGGCAATTAGTAAAGCTATTCCTGCTACAATTAAACCAATTGGATTAGCATTTAGAGCAATATTCAAAAGCCATTGTTTGGCAGTTAGTATTCCTGTCCAAAACGCCTGGCCCTTCATTGAGATTGCAGCCCACCATGCCTGACCTTTTAAAGCAAGTACTAAGGCAACTACCGCGACACCTAAAGGAATAAGAACGTCCAAATTTCTTTTGATCATTCCAGGGAACTTACCAAGCCAACTAATAGTCTGAATTGCGAAGTCAACTATTTTACCTAAAACAGGCGCAAGTTTCTCGGCAGTTTTAGCGATTCCTGACTGTAGTTTTCCCATAAAGGTACTCCACTTTCCACCTAATGATTGACTTTGCTTTTCCATCATGCCCTGGAACATTCCTCCTTCAGAGGTAGCAGATATAAAGGCGTTTTCAACCATTTGGGCTGAGATTGCCCCTTGACTCATTCGGTCCCTGAGCACAGCCATACTTTCACCGGTAGTTCGGGCTATCTCCTGAAGGGGATTAAATCCAGCATTAATCATCTGCATTAGATCCTGCCCTTGAAGTTTACCAGCACTGCTAACTTGAGCAAAGGCCAGTGTCAATGAATTCATTTTTTCAGCGTTACCTCCAGACACATCTCCAAGTCGTTGAAGTGTTGGTATAACTCTCTCCTGAGCAAAGCCAAAGTTTAAAAGAAGTTTTGTATTTTCTTGAAGGACAGAATTGGAGAAAGGAGTCATATTAGCGAACTCATCAACATCCGCCAATAGTTCATTTCCTTTTTCAATACTGCCAGTTAAAGTCTGGAAACTGATTCTTGTTTGTTCAAGATCAGCTCCTAATCGTGCAAAACCTGTAAATGCACCAAATAATAAGAAAGAGGAAATCAGCCCCTTTGCCGATCTCAAACGAGATAAAAAACCGTCTGGGGGCTGATCCCTCAATTTGTCTAATTGCTTTTCAGTTTGCCGAATCTCTTGATTGTATTGTCTTATTTCCTTGGTGGAAAATGCAACGTCTCGTTTTTGAGAGAGGCTTGTTAAGCGTTTTTCTAATTGTTGAATATTGTTTGGAATCCGACCTGAAGTTGCAAGAAAATCCCTTTGACCACGGTTTAAACGGTTAAAAAGTTGGGTAGCTGCATTGCCAGCGCGAGCAAATGCACGACTCATCAGGTCTTTTACCCGCAACTCGTATGTGTAACCGTCTGCCATTGTTTAATGCCGTTTTCATTCTGATTTTGATTCCTGTTGTCTGATATCACCTAACATTTTGAATTTTTGCGCCCATGAATGATCATCCAGTTTGTCCGGATCAATCGAAAGGTGATACTCCATCAGCGTGTCTACATAGAGAAGAAAGTTTGATTTTATATCTCCCTTTGCATCATTTATGAGCTGGACGTAAAACCCATTACATCATTCAACCAACCATTGAGTTCAATACAAACTCTAAAGAAGTATTTGTCTTCTGATTTCATTTTAGGGTTTCCTCCCAACCAACAACGGTTCAAAATAACTTCTCCTGGAGAAATGGGATCCACAGCTCCGTCAGCTCGTGTGAATTTTGCATTGGCAAATTTGATAGTTGCACGATCAGGTTTTCTGAAGTATCCAGTGACTCCTTCATCAATGACAGTTTCGTTACCTTCATCATCTACATCAACCTTTCGATCAAGTGTGATTACCTTAACTTTTTCATCTTCTTCCCACTCTTTGATTTGAGCTTTTGTTGGTTCTTTGCTGAATTTCTCGTTTTTCATTTGTTTTGTTTTACACGTTTAAGTCTATATCTAAGGCCATGAATGGAATCGACACTTTCATAAAAGCATCAGAATTGCCCAGGGCTTTTTTGATCTTACCGAATTTGAAATGTTTAACAACATGCGTTCTTAAATTCAAATCACCTCTCGCATCAAACGTCCAGGTAATATCAAAATAAGTCCGTTGTAAATCTTTGCCATAAGATTCTTCTAAGGCCTCTACTTCACTTTGCAATAGCTCTAAAGAACCACTTACTGTAAAGTTTTTTTCATTAATGAACTGGCCAAAACCGCCTTTGGCAAAACCGGTTTCATGTTCATATCCATACTCCACTTCAATTTTTGTGGCTTGGTAAAGGATTCTTCCACCAACACTTAAGGTGATGTCGTTCCATGCATATTGTTCTGATCTAACTACTGCCATTGTTTATGAATTTGCAGGATTAAAATATCCCATGTCTATTTCAATGTTTGTTTTGTATCCTACCGGTTGTGGTCGGAGTTTAATTTTTAAGATTCCAGTTGCTACAACGTTTTGATTTGGATCAATAAATGCTGTGAAGCCATCTAGTTCTCCTTTTGACACCATTTGAATATTAATGGCATTTTCAACTTTACCCTGGAGTTCCTTCAATACAATTGGAAGAATTGCTCCTGAAGCATCAACGCTAATTTCGTCATCAATCTCATTCACATAAACCTGATAAGCGATCATGATGGCTTTATCTATTACAAAACCTCTCGCAAAAGAACTGTAATCATCAGCTGTTGATGTTCCAGTTCTATCTGAAGTAAAGAAGTAACCAGCCTTACCGCCAAATGTTCTGAAAAAGATGTATCCTTTATCATGGATTGCATCCCATGAGTTCTCAAAAGTTTCTGTCGTAGACTCATCTGTAAAATAAGCAGCTGCAAGTCCAACATCTCCCGTTTTAACTCTTGAGGCTTTTCTTTGCACAGGAGTTCCTGCCCAACGGCCCATAAGTAAACCAATTGCAGCATTCGCTCCTGTAAGTTCACTTGCTCCAATGAGTACTCCACCGCGATTTTTTGTTTCTAAAGAATAATCACGTAGATCTGCAACTGTGCCATTCCAATCTTTCCCGTCTACTAAAAAGCGGAAAGGTTTAAAGTTGTCAGCTGAAGACGAGGCGAATACTTGACCATTGATCATAGCATCATATACATCCTCATCAAGACCGTCTGCAATAGTTATTCCTGGAGCACTTTTACGACTCGCTGCCATTAAACGGATTCTACCACCAGCTGCATCTCTTAATTTTGGGCCATATACATCTGTCTCGTCATACATTTCAGCCATTGTAACCAATGAACTGGTAAGCATGATCCAAAGTTCTTTTCCAGAGCCAGCTTCAGTATAAAAATCTTTGATTTGAATGTATGGGTAAGCGTTTACGCCTGACTCCTCAATTCCTAATGCAATGGCATCATCCAATGAAAAAATTTGATAAGCATTGCCAATTGTGACCTTGTCAGGACCAGCAACTGTTTGCCCAGTCATAATCATTCCGCCCACTCGGTCATCCGCAGTGGCAACGGATCCAATTGATCCATTTCCTAATATGTAACTTACTCCAGGTAAACTCATAATTCTTTATTTCGGTGTTTCTTCTTTAAAAATGTTAAGTCCGCGTTTTTAGTAAGATCACGAACAATCTTTTCAGCTGATCGGCCAACAACATATCCACCTAATCCAATTTGAAGTAGATCCCAAAAATTAGGTTCAAGCTCGGCGCTTGGTAATGAAAATGCTGGTGCCACAAACTTTGCATAAATGACAATTGAAGCAAATGCTAACATTACAATTGGTCTCCAGCTGCGCTGTAACCAGGTACCATTTGCCTCAGCAAGTAATACCTCCTTTTGATATCCAGCAATCTGTGTCAATTTATCGGTGACAATCTCTGCCAGTTTGTTTTTGGCTTCAAGGCGCTCTTGATCATTGGTAACAATTGAATCAATTGCTTCACCAATATTCTCTGTTAGTTCAGAGGCAGATCCTTTCAATATTTTGTCAAAAATTCCCAATTCTTACTTTTTGTTTTTTCGGTCCTTTACTTCCATCCATTTCAAATAGGCTGTTAATACACCCACTGTTAATCCGGCCAATGCAGCCAAAAATGATACTATTGGCGAAATCCAGTCTATAAAAATTGCAGCTCCTCCAGTGGCGGAACTAACCGCGCCAATGATGGGTTTCTTCTGCAATAATAGACTGATACTTGTCATTAGCATTCATTCAGTTTATTGAGCATTTCAATTAGTTCCGGTTGGGGGTGACAATCACTTTTATCCGATCGGTACGATACATGTGTGTAAATGCCTGGACTGCCTTTTAAGGCATTTTCTGAAACATCCCACATGTCCGAATTATAATGCAATGGTATGTCGTGATAGTCTGCCCAATATTTGAGTAACCAGGAGACTGATTCAATTTGAAATTCGGTATATCGCTCATAGTGTTGATATCCTCTAAACGCTTCATCATAAGTAATGACATTTGCCTGATCAACAACAACTTTAATTGAATCTCCGTTCCGGTCTTTTCGATCACCCTCGCCAAAATCATTCACCCATGCTCGATATTCGCCATCAATTAGTTTTAATGGCCCCCAATTATCAATCTCTAAGCCTATACACGTTTTATTCAGGTTTTGATATGGAATTGCATATTTCTTAAAAACAGCCTTTTTGATTCCTAAGTGATAACCCCAATGACGGGTGCTATGCAAACGATAAACTTCTGAATGGCCAACAATAATTGGTGTGGCTATTTTACCGGGCTTCAAAAATTGACTAAGATCCCCTTTTACACCTTTTCCGGATGCTGTGTGATGCAAACAAACCTGCGTTTTATTGGTTACTTCAGGAAAATAGTCGGATTGTGGAAAATCGACACTTACAATACTGTTCAAATGCTCATTAAAGTCCATTGTAATGGTGTTTGAAAAAGCGCCGAAAGAAAACAGGCAACTTAGGATGATTAAAAAAAATTTACTTTTCATACGTTTTGGTTTTATAAAATGCTTTTACTAATATTTTGTACTACCTAAACCTCGCTGTGGTAAGTTCAGCGAGGCTCAGGTTCTTTTTATGAAGAAAGAATTTCTTATACAGCTCCGTCAATAACGGCTCCTCTCATTTTGTCATCCTGGATTTGTTCACCAATGAACTCTCCATAAATTCTCAATCTTGAGTGAGGAACTTTATATGTGAAGTCTTTATCTTTTCCTTGGTACTGAATACCGAGACTGTATTTGTCAAACATTGAATTTGCCTCTTCAACAACAATTGAAGCATGTTTATCTCCAGCTGCTGGATCCGCGCCAATCAACTTTTTGACAGCAGCTGCTGTGTACTTGATATCCAATCGCTCATTGACAGCCATGTCAATACCTAAGATTCGTCTTACTTCACCGTCTTTTAGGTTAGTCAAAACTGTTTTCTCAGAGGATGCCAATTCATCAGCCAAAAGGTCAATTTGATGTTGTTTACAAAGTACAAGTACAAAGTTTCTACCATCATACCGTTCTTTCAACTTAAGAACATCCTTTTTCGTCATGGCTTTTGAACCATCTCCACGATCTTCTCCAGTTGTTTGGATTACTGGGGTTTCTGAAGCATCAGAAGTTGGAGCAACGGCATGAAGCGCATCAGTCGCTAATTTTGCGTTTAATGACTTCACAATAGATCCTTTGATCGCAGTTTCTTTGTTGTAGGTCAACTTTCGAATGTCCGTATCAGAAACTCGATAAACTTTTGAAGTAAAGTTGGTCCACGGAACAATTGCTTTTTTGTCAGCGACTTTCTCAGGTTCTCCAAAAGTATCATCTACTGATACTCCAGTTTCAAATTGAAAATCGTTAACGATCAAATTGATGTTTACACCATCAGCAGATCTGGCCCCAGCAGAAACTTTTCCAAAATACTGTGTGAAGTTGTCATCTAATACCTGGATTGATTCCAACAGGATAGGTGCAACATATTTATTTAGACTCGCGTCATCTGTGAAAACTGCCATTACTTCTTAAATTTTTCGTTATACAATTGGTCAAAAACGTCAGGAGTTTTGTCTTGGATAGCTTCCAATTCAGCTTCTGAGTAATCATCCCACTTTTTCTTGTTTTCGACAGGATTACCGCCTTTAAGCGACTCCTGAAGTGCGTTTAACAATTGATTGATTGGTTCGCCTCCATTTTTAGGATTTGCAGGGGTACCGTCTCCACCTTCACCTCCATTGTCACCTGCGCCATTAGCTGGTGGTGTTACAACATTTTGCTCCTCAATCATTTTGAGTGTAGTTGTTGCATCATTGGCTGCAAGATTCTTGAGAGTATCCTCTTTAAATCCTTTTGTCTTTCCAAAAGCAACAAGAGCATTAACTGCTGCGTTATCTTTTGCTTTGATCGCCTCGATCACTTGTTCCTCAGTTGCGTTTTCCGGCAGACCAAGGTGTTTCAAAACTTTGTTCATATTTCGTTCTAGATTTGTTTCGGCTTTCATTTGAAGCAATACCTCTTTAGGTACATTAAACTTCATTTTGTTGAGTGCTTCAAAGGCGTTGTCAGGCATTGGTGAATTTTCATCACTTACTTCATCAACAAAACCTTTTTCAAGAGCAGTGGAGGCATTCATCCAAGTGGTTTTTCGCATCATTTCTGATACTTCCTCTTTACTGATCCCTGTCTTTTCGACATACTCTTCAATGGCTTGATTTCTTAAATTCTCATACAATTGCTTGCTTGATTCAAAATCCTCCGTGTGCTGAATTACAGGTCTCCAACTCGGATCATGTATCATGAACTGAGTGTTTTTGGCTGCAACTACTTTTTTAAAGGCCATTGAAACAGTAGTAGCAGAGCTCGCTACTAATGCTCCTAGTTTAGCCGTTCGGTTTCCGGTGAATCTTCGGATTTGATTTCCAATTTCATTACCCTCAAACATGTCACCTCCTGGAGAATTGATATAACCCTCAACATCTGTAATACCTGCTTTAATAAATTCATCAATTCTAGCAGTAAATGATTTTGAATCATTATCCCACCAATCAATGTCACCTATAATTTGAATTACAGCTACACCTGATTTGTTTTCAATTGAATATCTACTTGGTACTGGCATTTACAGTTTTATTTCAGGCCAAAGTTAAGTTGTGTTTGTGGGCAAAAAAAAAGGTTGTGCGTAGCGTACGTAAATATTAACGTGACTACTGTTTTCCTACGCAGTTCTAACAAATGACCCTTTTTAAACAGCTATTCGATTGTTGACCTTTGTGTTATGTCAAAGAGAGATGCAGCATACATATTATATCTAAATGGTTGGTCACATAAACAGATCGCCAACTTGGTTGATATGAGTCCAGACACCGTTGCGAGATGGAGTTCAAAGTACGGTTGGAAAAACAAAAAGAATGAGAAGGGATTATTAGAACAGACCTCCCGTGAACGAATTTTATCACTTATTGATTATCAGTTAAAAATAATTGAGAAAATTACTCATATCAATTCTCAAAAACTTGCTGGTAAGCTGGACGTATCTCAACTTCAATCAATCCTGATTTCTAAAGGTGATATTGATGCACTTACCAAACTTGCATCCACAATCAAGGGTAAAGAAATGTCATGGGATAATATGGTAAAGATCACTAAGGAAATACTTGATTTTATTGAATCTGAAAATTTGACATTGGCTAAACGCATTAGTCCATTTTTAAGAGAGTGGCTAAACCATAAACGAGAGAACCTATGAAAATTGAGGATTTAAGTCCAAAGGAACGTAAGATATGGCAGGAGTTTGAGCGGAATTCTCTACGGGTTGAAAACTCAAGTGAGGTAGATGTAAAGGTTAAAAAAGAAACCGAAGCTCAAAAGAAAAAACGGATCGCACGATTGTTGAAGCCTGGAAACTTTGACCAGTTTATCAATTATTATTTTGGGAGTGATGATTTTAAACCAGCCCCCTTAGCATGGTTCCATTGGGAGGCTATTGATAACGTTTTGGTCCATAAGTACCGGAAGCATATTTGGGAATGGCACCGTGAAAGTGCAAAGTCTGTTTTTGCCGATATTTTTCTGGTGATTCACATGTTAGTCTCCGGAGAGCTGGATGGATTAATCTTAGCAAGTCAAAACGCGGACAAAGCCAAAAACTTGTTAAAGGATGTTGAAGTACAGCTGAGAAAGAATAAGCGATTGCTTCATGATTTTGGAGACTTCGGTATTTCAGGATCATTCATGTCGGCATATTTCTGTACTTCCAAAGGAGTGGGGTTTTGGTGTTTTGGACTTGGACAGGATCCAGCTGGTACCAGAGAAGGATTTAAACGACCTAACCTTGGAATTGTTGATGATGCTGATAACAAAAAAACAGCAAAGAACCAGGAATTAACTGAGGAACATGTTGAATGGATCAAGGGTGAATTCATGGGGTGTTTAGCCAAAGATAACCGCCGTTTTATTTATGTCAATAACCGAGTTCATAAGAAAGGAATAACTGCACATTTGGTTGGAGACATTGATGAAGATGATCAAAAGGATAAGTCCTTTACTCATATTAAGGTACACCTTACTGAAGACCCAATTACTCATGAACCTATTTATCCAATCAACGGAAACGAAGCGGAAATACTTCAGGATTTAATTGAAAAGGGAGCAAAACCTGCATGGGATGAATATTACTCGCTTGAAGATTGTGTTGCTAAAATCATTGATTATGGCTTCTCAACGGCGCTTCGACAAATGTATCACCATCAGGTGGAACCAGGCACAACATTTACTGAAGACAATTTGGTGTGGGCCCATGTTTTCCCATTGGAAAAATATGACGCTATTCTCAGTTACTGTGATCCTGCGTTCGGTGAATCAGGAAAAGCAAGTTATAAGGCCATTGCCTTAGTAGGTAAGAAAGGGCATTTGTATGATGTGCTTTGGATCTGGTTGAGACAGAAAGGTAATTGGTTAAAAGAGCACCGATACCTGGCTGAGGAAACTGAAAAGATTGATCTACTGAAATTTAACCCTGACAAACTGGAGAAGGTTAAAAGCAAGATCAAACATTGGTGTGAAGCAAATGATTTACAACGGACCGAATTAAGAAAGTCCTATGAAATAGAAAACCTAAACTATTCCTCTCCGTGGTACCCAAAATACGACACCGAGCGAAAAGGCGATAAAATAGGACGTATTGAGCAAATGGAGACTATTGCAAATCATCATCATTTGCGATTTAACATTGCCATGAAAGGCAGTAAAGATATGACTACCCTACGCGATCAATTTAAAGGATTCCCTAATGGTAAAATTGATGGGCCGGATTGCATTCAAGGAGCGAGAAATAAACTCGATAAAATGACACGAAAAAAAGGAAAGAAAACCCGAAAGGGAAAATTCAATAAAGACAGTAAACGATTATGGTAACAGATTATTTAACTCAAGCAGATCTGCAATCATCAATAAGAGATGAGCGCCTTTCACATATCCTGGACAATGATGACGTTTCTCCGGAAGATTTATTTGGTGATGCAGTTTTTCATACTACAAGCATTGTGGGAGACCATTTGGAGCGGTTTGAAATAGCTGCTGAATTCGAAAAGTCAGGAACTGACCGAAATGGATCTGTCATGTACTATTGTAAGCACATCTGTCTTTACATCATATATGAGCGCATTGATGATGATGAAGTTCCTGAGCGCATTGTAAAAAACTATGATGATACCATTGAGACATTAAGGCAAATTGCCAAAGGAAAAATGTCGATAAGTATTCCTCTCAAATTAGAAGACACTGACGGTGATGGCGAAGGTGATAAAAAGCGAACAAAATTCAGATGGGGTGGTGATGCTCCTAGAAAATACTAAAGAATATGGGAATTTATGATTATTTACCAGCTGGTGTTAAGAACTTCTTTAATGCACAGCAGAAGGAAGAGAAATTTGTCAAAAAAGAAAGTAAGGGACTGTCCTTTACTTTTAGTGGAAATAGAACGTTTCGTTTTGAAGCTGAAATTCGAGATTTGGATGTGGCAATCGCTGCTGCACTAGATGAAGAACTACCAAATCGTATTCCTCTTTATACGATATATGAGAATTTGACCGATTTGCATGTAAAATCACAAATAAGAACGGCGATATTTAAAGCAGCTAGTCAGCCTTGGATATTGGTGGACAATAATGGGAAACGAAAAAAGGATCTCGAGAAGCTACTTCAGAAATCTTGGTTTGAAACTTTTGCAGAAACTTTTGTTCATACAGAGTTTTACGGGCATTCACTTGTTTACTTTTGGTTAGGAGATGATGGTGAGTTCAAAGAGACCAAGATCATTCCTAGAATGAACGTGTCACCTGAGAAAGGAGCATTGATTCCAAATTTGAACTTTCCGGACAAAACTGTTTCATACCGAAACAATGCATTATTTAAAACAATGCTCTTAGAAATTGGAAAAAGTGATGACCTTGGAATTTTAAAGGACATTACGCGACACTCCATTTTGAAAGGATATGCTTTAAAAGATTGGGCGAGATCATCTGAAAAGTGGGGTGATCCGTTACTGGTATTTCAAACAGCCTCAGATGATGAAGAGGAGAATGACGAGAAAGAAGCAGCTGCTGCCAATTTTGGGAACAATGGGTATTTAATGCCGGATGTTGATGATAAGGTTACATTGCTTGAGCGAAAGTCTTCAGGTAGTTCACACAAAATTTTTATGGATCTGATTAAGATCAACAATGATGAAAATTCAAAAGGTGTGAATGGTCAGGTTGCTACAGCTGATCAAAAATCATTTGTTGGAGCTGCGGAGGTTCAAGAGCGCTTATTGAACGATTATACTAAAGCGAGATTGCGATCTCTAATGTATTATGTTAATGAAAGCCTTATCCCGTTTTTGATCCAATACAATTTTGGACAAACCGTTTATAAAGCGCTTGACGGGGTTAAATGGGTACCATCTGCTTTACTTCAGGAGGAAGATAGCGGTAAACCGAAGAATCCTAAAAAGGATGATCCGGAGCCTCTTGATCCTAAAAACAATAACAACCCTTTCGCGTAGGCCCCGTAATTGCACGAACATGGCAGTTCGGGGCCAAAATAAAATCGCTTTACAAGGAGTTTTCAGTAACTAATACGGATAAACTACCTATTGACGGAATAGACGAGCTCGTGATAAAAGCGCTCAAACAAATTTACAAAGGCAATGAGGTTGCTAATGCAGATCTATTTCAAATTACGAATGAAGCATTGCAAGGATCTATTGATAGTAGTATTGATTTAGAGTATAATGTGACCAATCAAACATTGATCAATCAATTGCGAACCAATGCTGGTGTATTTGCTGCGTTCAAAAGTCACAAACAAACTGAAGCTATTGCAGCACTATTAATTGATGATCAAGGCGAGATCGTTCCATTTGGTAAGTTTAAAAAAGAAGCGCTTAAAATTTCGGACAAGTACAATAAGGATTGGCTTAGAACGGAATACAATACAGCATTAAGACGCGGAAGTATGGCCGAGCGGTTTACCAGGTTTAAAGAGGATTCTGATTTATATGCAAATTTGCGCTGGCTTCAAAGTACGAGTGGCGAACCTCGTGGACAACATATCAAGTATTATGGATTAGTACTCCCAATTGATCATCCATTTTGGGCGGAGCAATTCCCTGGTGTTTTATGGAATTGTAAATGTGATATTGAACAAACGGATGATAAAGCTGGTCGAGCTCCATCTGATTGGCCTGAACCTCCAGCAGGGCTTGAAGGCAATCCTGCATTTACAGGAGAATTGATTGGAACACAGCACCCATATTTTAGTGGAGTGCCTAATTCAGACGGTACAGTTGTGAGTCGTTTGGTCCAAAGAGATACTGAAAAACGTGTGAGCGATTGGGCTAAAAACACAATTGATACGGTAAATGGTTTGATTATTACAAACAAGGTGCTGCACACTGGTCAAATGATGATCCGCCGAGGGGATATTAAAACGCTTTCTCGAAAAATAACTGATCCATTTTTAAAAACATACCCAACGGTACTATCTGATGATGTTGATAATTGGGAATATGTTGGTTTCGCTGAAGTGGAACCGGGAAAGCATAAAGGTGTAACCAAGTTTTTGTACTACAAAACTACATACGGTGATGAGGAGATCTTTATTAATGTAAAGCTGCACCCTGAATATGGTGAGCGTCCTTATGCGATAAGTGTAGGAATTGATAATAAGCGGATAGAAAAATAAGAGATTTAAAAAGCGTTGAAGTGTATTTTAACATACACCGCGACTCACATTTAAACCTCTTAGAGTAACAAAGTTATGAAAGATTTACAGAGAAAACTAAAAAAAGTACAACAATACCTTCAGAATGATGTGAAAAAGGATATGGGTGTGCAAGCTGTAAATCATTACCGGCGATCATTTATCAATGAGGGATTTACTGACAAAAGGTTAAGCAAGTGGCAACCGGTTAAGCGAAATAAAAACGGAAAAGGTGCTGCACGTACTCGGAAGATATTAACCGAAAGTAAACGTTTATCCGATTCAGGAAGATACCGAATCACTGCGAGAGGTGTACAAATAATATATGGAACTAAATATGCCGAAATACATAATAAGGGAGGCCGAGCTGGACGAAATGGATCTGCTATCATTCCGAAACGTCAATTTATTGGAAGGTCTGAACAGTTGAATCGAAAGATTTCTAAAACTATGGCAAAGCGCATAAATCGAATAATGAGAATGTAATAATTAAAACTATGTTTAAAGAACATTATAACCACATTAAAACCCAATTAGAAACTATTCCTGAAATAAAAGTTATTGAGTGGTACCTGGAACAAGATGACGAAAAAGGAGGGATCATAAATACACCCTGCGTATTTGTGAATTTTGAGCCGGCAGAGATTAATGCTTTGACCAAAGATCAGCAAGAAGTAATTGTTGATGTTGAATTGATTTTATACACAGATTTCAAAAAATCAAAAAGTAAAATTGCTGATGACACGAATCGCCATATATCAATTATGGCAGATATTAGGTCAAAAATGTACTGCTTTGAGGAAACGGGGCATTTGCCTATGGAGCGTGACAATGGCCTGATTAGAAGTTCAGTATTATTACAGGATAAGTTTGTTGAGAAAAGGGCTAAAAAGCCAGCGTTTGGAATAATCACTCCTGAAGAATTTTCACCCGAGATTACAGAAGGTATTGATTAAGTCTGTATTTTTGTAGGTGAGTGATCAAAAGAACCATATTCGCCGACGAGAAGCTGCTTATAATTTTTTCCTTCAATTATGGGATGTCAAGAGGTTGCGTTGGGATGATTCTGTAAAAAAGACAGCTGAGAAATTCTTTTATTCTGAGCGTACAGTGGAGGACATTATTCGCCAAAACAGAAAACTGGAAACAAAAAATGCCGACCTAGCTGATCGACATTCTTAAATGTGGAGTAAAAATTAATTAACGACTTTCAAACTGATCGCTAACCTCTTCAAGTCCTTCATTGAGCTTTTCAAAATCATCCTTGAGACCAGCTGCAAAATCTTCCTCTGTGATTCCTTGCTCTTTTAATAATCGACGCTTATACTCAAGAACATCACAGGTATTTGAATATTCTTCAAAACCATCTTTTTTAGCGTTCTCACTTATTGCCTGGGCAAAAGGGTTCTCCTTCATCTCATCTTGAGGAAACACCATCATATAGGTAAACAGATACTCGCCAATTAAAACCATTTCAACTTCGGTATAAAGGGTTGAATCCATTTCGTTTGATACATTTTTCGCGGTTTCGGGAGTGAATTCAACACAACGATCAATTACTTCTTCCTGAATCACTTCATTAATTTGTTCAGGGCTATCTGTTGTAGTTTCAGAATTGCAACTAGCTAACAGGGTTAATGTTAATAGGTAAATTACTTTTTTCATCTTTTGATTTTTTTGTTTAAAATTAGAATATTTTGGACTTAAATGTTTCAATTATTTCCTGATATTTTGATTCACTGATCTCAATAATGTCAGTCGTTGCTACGAACTCTTCAAAATGAATATCTTTGAATTTGAATTTTTTGATTGATCGTGATTCTGTATAGGTTGATTCTCGAAAGTGAAAGTGTGTCATATCCTTTTTTTCAGTATCATACATTACAAGGTCTTCAATAATCATCTTTTCCTTAGCATGTTCCTCGATTTGGTGATAGTAAATAAGCATAATATAAATTTATCTTTTTTGTAATAGTTGCATTCAATTTTTTGCTGAGTGCTTAATTGAAACTGCCGAATTGTTGTTTTTATGCTCCCAATTTGGTAGGGAACTCTTATTGATCCCTACCAAAAATGGAAATTAGTTTATCCAGCTTTTATACCCAAAGCCTCATTAATTTGAGTTAATGTATATGGCTTTGCATTTTTTGCCGTTTTCTTCTTTAATCCGGCAGCGTACGCCTCTGCAAGTAAGTTTTCGTAACTGTGATCCAATTCACGAAGTTCCTCAACGGTTTTTTCGCCTTCCAAATAGCCAGCTTCAGCATGGCCGGTTTTGGTTAGCTTATCCAACAGCAGCTCTTTTTCTTTTAAAGTATCCTCATACTCTTGAATAAAGTTCCGGATCATTTGTATGGTGATATCATCTTCTTCTAATGCTTGGAACCCGATCTCTTTAGCTGATGCCAATTCTTGATCAAACTCATTCAGCATTTCATCCATTTGTTGAACAGTGACATCATTTTTCAGTTCATATCCGTATGCAATTAACACAGTTTTCTTTCCATCCGCATCTAAATTGTAGACCACTAAATCCTGTATTTTAGGAGGATTATCATCATCAATGTTAAGACCATACTTTCGTGCTGATTCTAATTTCTCGTTGTATCCAATACTAAATGATTCTAATTGATCAAATGTAGGATTCGGAGGTAATTTAAACCCTAAGCTGTTAAAATCACCAAGCACCGTATTAAATTTTGTGATTAATTCATTCAATTGCTCAATTGTTGGAGGGATAGTGTTATTATCATATTCTACTCCATACCCTTTCACTTGCTCCAATTTGGAATTGTACTCGGCTTCCATATCCTGCAAATTTTGCTCTGTGAAATTTTCGGCCAATTCGAATCCCATATCCTTTATTCTTTTCACTAAAGTGTCCATGACAACATTAGAAAGGTCTTCAGGATTATCTGTTGATTCAAAATCATGCACGATATTCCCGTTGAAAAACTTCCACTTACCTGTCGTATTATCTTCGACTGATTCGTGAGGAACGTTCAATCTCGAAATGGTACCGGTACCGTGATGGAATGAGTCACTCACTCCTTGATTATCGACAAATACTGTGAGGTTATAAGAGCCATCAGCTTTACCTTGTCTGACAATAACAGCTGGACATTCTTTTGGGACGGAATGTACGCCCATTTCCCGTGAGTCTTTCCCAGGGTTTGATTCATAAGTTACCATTGATCCGATCATCAGCTTCAATGATTGTTGTTCGTTTGCCATCTTTCTTTGTTTTAGGCTTGTGCAGTACAATCCCCACTACACTTAGGGCATAAGACTTTGACCTCAATTATGTTTTTAAACATTTGATTTAACTCTAATAGGTCTGATACTTTTACTATTTCTGAACGAGTAATAAAATCACCATCAAGCATTGCATGAGGCGCATCAATCCATTCCTGATGTTTTATGAATACTGTTATCATTTTGAAATTCTTAATTGAGGTGCGACATATTTAACTCCAGCTATTTTGAAAAGATCTTCTTCCTCAAGTACTGGAACTATTTGACCTTTGTAAGTCAATTGGCCATCTACACTTTTATATCCGTTTTTAACCCATCCCTGCGCTAATACAAAGTGAGAATAGTCTGCGCTGCCAGTTCGAATTGCGTAGATTAATCCCCAGTTTTCTTTCTTTGCAAAAAACAAATCAAGTTTAATTCCTTCAGGAAGTATCCGCTGCGTGTATTTACATGGAAGTTCACCTTTTACCTTTTCCCATTGATTAATGATTGGAGCAATACCTGAAGAAAACAATCCAGTTTCATAAGGTTTGGGAATTGCCACAATTTCAATGTCTTTTACATAAGGTTTTTGTCTGCGAATGCTGCCCGCAATTTCAATCCGATCGCAATGTGGTTCTAGTACGGATTTTACTTGTAATGCTATTTTAAGCGCCTCTTGATATTTCATTATTGTATTTATATCTAGCCAAAACTTCACTCATTGATTAGTTTTGGCTGTGTTTGTGAATAGATCCTTTTGCGTTTTGGTTTTCAAACATGTTGATTTTGTGGAGGCCGAGCTGCTTGTTTAGCATTCTTTGATCTTTGTTGTACAGGTATTTGCCGAATACGGCCCAAACCTCATGTTCAACATGTGAACCAGGTATCTTATTCCAAATGGGAATGTCACGCTCAAGCAGATCCTCTTTAATGTCCTGAAGGGCAATATGTGCTGGATTAGTACTCATTAGTTATTCCAGCGTTGTTGGTTCAAGTAAGTTTCAGGATTCAACTTTTGAACATTGGGATTCATAAATAAATATTTATTGTAGGTTCTGATATTCTCAATAGCCTTCATCTTTTCTGCATCAGGTAACGCATCCCAAAGTCTCATAGCTCGTTGTTTGTTTCCCACTTTGTTGGCATACTTGTTCCAAAAAATGGTAAATGAAATATCTTCACTGACTTGGATCACCTTTACATATTTTAGCATTTTCCATTTTTCAAGCCTGGACAAAGTGAAAGGAAACCTATCGAATAAGAATTGCATTTTGTCAGCTGGTGTCAATTCACCCTGAAACTCATAAAAGACGCAACTCCCATTTTTATCGTACTTAAAAAGTACATTGGTGCCTGTTTGTTTATTTGTGATTAAGTAGTTCATACCAATTCTGTATTTTGAAGTTGATACATGACCGGTAATCTAATTCCAGTTAAATCACTCCAATCCATTAAGTGATACATTTTTTGTGCAGCATGCGCTTCAAAATCCTTTAATGTGAGTGAATACTTCTTTTTTTCGGAAAGGAGCTTCGTGAGTATTTTTAACCGGACATGGTTTAGGATAACTCCACATAAATAAGCGTGAGTTCCTGGTTCCAATTCGTAATTGGAAAAACACTTAATAGTGTCTAGTAGCGTTTCAAGTTCCGCTCGTGTAAATTTCAATTTTTGCTTTTTCATACTATTGACCAGCTTTGCTGATTTAACATTGATTCTTTATAGGGGATTTTGTTTTGAATTTGAGGCCATGCAGCAGGACGAATGTTTAATCCTAAATTGACGCTACAGAGTACACCATTTTTATATCCAATGATTAATTTGGAATAGTGCCGGTGATAATAGAATGTCTTATCGCGCATTTTATTATCACTCTTTAATCTGCTTATCAATTCGTGATCTTTCATATTCGTTTGAGATAATCCTGATACACAAATTCAGCTTGAGTAACGAGCTCAGTAAGTTCCTTTTTGGAGTGTCCGTTCAATGCCTTTTTGAATTTTCCATATCTCAGGCACCAATCATTTAATCCAGACATGGTGTATCCCATTTGATGAACAAAGAGTGCTATTATCTTACGGCGCATTACATTCTCAGGAGTTTGTTGCCATTTCTCACTCTTTTTTAATGAGTCGGTTAACTTTCGGATCAAGAGATTATATTCTTGATCAGATAGTTCTTTCAAGCTAGACTTGGATCCATCTGTAAAATCACTAATGATTTCTTGACGGGTTGATTCATCACCTGATTTTTCCATTCGCTTTTTAACAGCGAAAAATGCAGCGTACTTACTCATGGCCTATTAATTCAATTAATTTGTTTTGGTGCAGGTTCTATATTGACAAATCCGCTACCTTCAATCTTTCCAGTAACCTTTATGAAGTCTAGTTCCACTTTTGCGGAATTAACCAGTTGACCTCCCAAAGCTGCAATTGCTTTTCCGGTTGCTGGATCCATATCTCCACTGTTAAGTCTTTCCATTGCCTCGATCATATTGTCTCGGACATCAGTCATTTTGTTTCGTGCCATTTTCTTCTATTTTTTTGATTGTTCTGTTTAATTTTGATGTTAACCTCATAAGGTCTTTTAGTTCGTCCGGGTAACGGTGAATTGTATTTTTCTTCATCAGTTGTCCGTCAGTCAATAATTCCAAATTGCTTAACTGGAGGTTTTGTGTATTACCGTCTTTAAAAATGATGTTACCACCTTCGGGAATTGGACCATTAGCTTCCTCCCATAAGTAGCGGTGCAACGGTATCCATTCAGCTTTTTTAATTCGGATGAATTTGTACTCAATGCCTCTTTTATCTTTCCGGACTGTTATTTCACCATCCTTTAAGGTATTATGTGGTTCATTTCCCTTTTTAAATCGCGTTGCTTTGGTTCTTTCGATTGCCTCGGCACTCATGTACTCCGTTTGCTTTTTGCCTTTGTTAGGAGGCGTTTGTCCAGGCTTAATTCTTCCCATCTGTTTTCGCTCCTCAATGATGTCAGCTGGGACTTCTAATCCCATTGCTTTCATTCTTCCATTAATACCAGTTCCACTTCGTCCTAATTCTGATGCAATAGTTTTGATTGGCATGGTGAGGTAATTGTCTTTGATGTATTGATCTTCCTTTTCTGTGAAAGTGGTTCTACCGATCATCTTTTTTACACGAAATGAGTTTTGAACCTCTTTTGGAACTGTCAAACCATTGTTTCGCAAATAGTGTTGAATAAAGCTTTTACTGCAACCCAATTCCTTTGCAAGATCAACTCCAGACATTAGCAACCGGTTATCTCGGATGAACTTGTCACGCTCAGGTGTTATTTTAAATCTAGTGGGCATTGTGGTTGTTTTAGTATCGTAAATCGGTCCAATGAATCAGATTAGCCTCTAGCCAATTATCCTCAGTCTTTTCAATGAGCGGATGAAACCAATCAAAGAACTCATCCCAGGTATCGAAACCGTCATTAAGTGCTAGTTCCATTTTGTCTGAGAATTTGTGTAATTGTCGACCATTCACTGATATTTCAATGATATTGTTATAGGCGTATGACATATACACTCTTTGAACTGATGTACATTCGGTTTCTTTGAAACAGTTGTAGTTTTTTGTTCGAACTCCTGTGGCCATCTGAATAGAATTACCCCTTTTCCAGCGATTGTGCGGATCTAATCTTATTGTGTGTTTCTTTTGACCACTCAATATTTTAGGTTCGAACTGCTTTTTAAATCCTAGTATCATTCAAATTGTTTTTTACTGGTTAATATTCCACCACTAACAGATTTTAGAAACTTCTCTGCCTGTTGGGGAGAAATTCCCATTTGTCTGTTTTTGGCAACTGCATTTTGTGCTGCGGACTCTATATCATCAAATACTCGAACTACATTTGGAATTACCATTCCTTCAGGTTGAGCTTCAATTACTGTGAACTTTCCGATTTCAAGTTCCGGAGTACAGACTAGATTCTGATCATAGGCTGATCGAACCAATTCTCTATTGATTTTAACTGCTACTTTTATCATGACTGAGGAGTTAAGTTGTTTGAAATATGGAGGATGTCCATTGCCAATGATGGAACGCCTGAAACAATTGTTTGAGTTGCTCCGCTTGATTTGGTAGTAGTCATAAAACTTATTTCCTCAACTGGCTTGCATCTTGGATTTTGCTTGTTAGCATAAACAATTGCATTATTAATGTCAGTCTTCAAATTTTGGAGTGAATTGTACGCCTTCTGATCAAGTTGATCAATCTGATTTTGCAGTGTCTTTTGTAACGCATTTTTGGTTACATAGTGCATTGTAATGTTTAGTGTATATTTCATAGGAACTTCCACATTACAGGTTCATGATCTGCATCCACCATAAAAGGCGCGCCCGATTTAGATACTTTACAAGAGATGAAACCTCCTTCTGGGGTTAGAAAACCAATTCGCTTTCCTGAAGGATTAGATGGCCCCATCCATTTAGGTGATGTTGCAAGTACTTCTTGATCAACCGGTGGTTTATGTTCTTTATAAAAGTGCCATGATCCGGTTAATTTTAATAGTACTAGATCTGCAACAGCCTGTGTTTCTTCAGGCGTCTGTTGCTGCTGAATCTCACAGATGAATCTACTAACAGCAAATACATTGTTTTCCTTCAACTCACCTTCAATAATATAGGTGTGACGATCATCTGATTGTTTGATAAACATTTTACTCATTATTTCTCGTTTTTGTTTACCACCAAAACCTCACTGTTTATGTTCAGTGAGGTTAGTTGGACTTTTAGAATGAAAAATTCTATCCGCTAATTTGATCAGGCTTCGCTTCAACGAATGGATCTAAAACAGAAGTATTAATTGGTTGCAATGGCCTACCGAATGTGAGTACCGTAAGCCAAATCTCACCGGTTTCTTTTACTTGCTTTATCTCTGCTTCGTCTAATTGAAAACAACAAGTCACAGCTCCATCTTCTGATACTAAAGCCGGAAGGCTGTTGTATTCATCTTGATTCTCTGCGATCACTATGTTTTGTTGAGGAAATTCTTTTGCTATCATGATTCAAATTTTAATAGTGAAAAATTGTGATGTCACTTCCTATTTTTTCTGAAGTCTCATTGAACTTTTGAACTAAGGCTGTTTGAAGAGACACTCCTGCACGTTGGCAAAGTAGATCTAAATAGATCACAATGTCAGCTGCCTCATCAGCAATTAGAAATTGCTTGTTTGCCTCTTTTAAACTAAAGTCTCCTCGATCAATTTTTTTTATGACATTGCACAATTCACCAACTTCACCAGCAACCGCATTTCCCCATTGTGGAAGTGACCAGTCTTTAACTTCATGCCCAAACGTTGGACATCTGTCTGCATTGGCCTCTCTTAATTGAACCAATACACTTGTTTTGTTTTTGTAACCCATTATTTCTCGTTTTTAATGTTAGTGGAGGAGGCGAGGCTCGAACTCGCAATCTCTTATCATGAATAGAGCACACCGTAATCAGAACTTCAATGTGGTCCTGTGCACAGGCCCTGTCAACTTACATGAAGATTATCTTCTGAATGTGATCACTTTCACGGTGCAGCGTTTTCCCATTGCGCCACTCCTCCAAAATGCCGTCTTTCCGGCTGTCAGTCGCTTTGGTATTTGGCGCATATCCCTTACCACTGTTCACGCCTTTAAACCTTTTGCATTTATCATGAAATTCACGGGGGATAAATGCAAGGCCATATCCAATCGCAGCTGTTGACATCAGCTGTCTAATACGAACAGTCCCCTTTAGTTTTCTTTGTCTTGATTAAATGTTACATTGATGTTGGGTGAGTCTCCAGCTGAATTTTCAGTTTCTTCAACTTCACCAGGCACATAAGGGAAAATTTCAACGATTGAAGTTTTGTTGATTTTTGGAATTTCATAACTGACCATCAATCCTTTCAAACTCTCCTCAATTCGCTCATAGGCCTCTTTGACATTATGTGCTGAAACCAAGAAGTTATTATTGACCCTTTTTTCTTTTCCTGAGTCGGCATCTTCAGTAACATAACTCACCTGGCATTTGAACCAATCATCTGCATCATCATAATGAAAGATGTCCGCGAAGTCTGTTTTTGATATTCCGGTTACAAGGAACTCTCCTCTGACAAACTCTCCAATTTCTTTGTAAACACGAGCTTCTGATTCGGTGAAACTCAAAGCGCTGATCAAATACGGTTCAGTTACTCTTTTTAGAGTGCCGTCATTAAACTCTTTTGTAAACTTGACTTTTACTGTGTACCAGCTATTCATTGCTCCCGTTTTTAGTGATTAACTCGATTAAATCGTCAGCCAACTTTTCGTTGCCTTTCGTAATGGCTTCTTGTTCGTCTTTTGGTAGATCGTCATAGGATCTGCCATCAGGATACTTATCCCAATAAGCCTTGTTACTGTCGTTGAGCGTTTCAATGACCTTTTCTTTTAATTCTTGTTTTTGCATTGTTCTCGTTTTTATTTGTTATAAATCGTCAACTACTTCGAAGTTTGGCACCTCTCTTAGTTTGTTCTTATTTCCGTTTAAAATTCGTGTAAGCAGGAAAAGTTCTT
Source organism: uncultured Crocinitomix sp. (assembly GCA_937139035.1). Taxonomy (GTDB): domain Bacteria; phylum Bacteroidota; class Bacteroidia; order Flavobacteriales_D; family Crocinitomicaceae; genus Crocinitomix. The sequence continues at coordinate 72,903 of CAKZPK010000024.1, forward strand.
TAGCAGGAAGTAGTGGGGGTGAATTTTGCTCAGTATTCACATCAAAGGTGCATTTACCATCTGTGTGACAAACTGTTACTTCGGTATATCCATACTTAAATACTTCATAGTGGATCTCTGTGTCTTGGTGGGTGTATTTGTGCTCAAACCCCATTCCACGGAGTTGAGCACAAATGTTTTCAGTTGCTGCCATACTAGATGCTTGAAAAGTTTAAATCAACGTTTT